>JBKKCR010000162.1:0-7817 GCA_046712825.1 Actinomycetota bacterium
GCGTCGGCGCGCCGATACCCGGTGACCCGTTGAAGGAACCCGCTCATGCCGGGCGAGCCTACAGCCGGATCGTCCGCAGCGTCTCCCATGCGATCCGGCCCATCCGGCTCACGGAAGCACGTTGCACGACGGACATCACGTCTTGGGGGGTGTGCAGCGTGTCGTGCTCGCCGGACCAGAGCCACGCCACCACGTAACCGGCGCGCTCGAACGGCGCGTGATCCGAGAAGAACCCGGTTACGATCCGCTTCTGCGACGGAAGCTTCAGCCGCTTCCCCGTCGCGACGGCGGCGTCCACGAAGTCGCCCCCGGTCAGCGCGGCGTGGCAGATGTAGGCGATGGGGCCGGCGCCGATCATGTCGAGCACGAGCACGCCTTTCAAAGCTTTGCCCTCGGCTTTGCTCATGTTCGCCAGGAAGTAGCGGGAGCCGAACGTCGCTCCCCCCACGCCCGGCCGGCGCCGCTCCTCCCCGCCGAACAGAACGAAGATCGTCGGCATCACCGGTGGCGTGATGCTCGCGACCCGCGCGAGCTCGAGCAGCACCGCCGATCCGCTGCCGTTGTCGTTCGCGCCGCGCGTGACGGCGACCGTGTCGAGGTGACCCCCGACGAGGAGATGCGGCTTCTTGGGGTCGTAGCCCGGCGGCGCAGCGATCACGTTCTGCGTCTCGCCTTCGGGGACCGCGACCCCCTGGCTCTCGCCGGCGGGAAGAGGGATCGTCTGTCTCGTCACCGTGTAGCCGAACGACTTGAACTGGCCGGCGGCGTAGTTCGCCGCTTTCCGGAACCCGGCCGAGCCGGCCTCGCGGATGCCGATCGCCTCGACGAGGTGGCGCAAGTGACCGAAGGCGCGGTCCGTGTTGAAGGCGGCCGGCTTCGGGGTCGGGGTAGGGACCGGTGCCGGCGTTGGGGTCGGCGAGACGCTGGGAGTCGGCTGAGGAATCGCGGCCGGCGTGCGGGTACACGCCGGCACGACGAGGGCTGCGGCGGCGAGGAAAGCAAGGAGTCGGAGTCGCTTCTGCATCCGTGTTCGATGGTATCGGCAGCCGAGAGAGGTCGCCGCACGTTCCTGCCCCAGCGTCCGAAATGCCCGGCACGGATACAGTGACCGCCATCGCGAAGAGACGGATCGTCACAGTGGCCCTGGCGCTGGCCGCACTCGCGGCTGCCTCCGCGTACGGCGGCTGGACGGCCGGCCGATCGGGGATCGACCGAGTCGCGGTGCTCGAACGGCGCGTGCATGCGCTTGAGTTGAACGCGTCCGCGATCTCGGCCGAGCGCGATCGCCTCAAAGCCGACCGCGATCGCCTCGAGACGCGGCTCGCGGCCCTGGATTCCCCCCCGGGGGCCTGCCCGCAAGCAACGATCTCGACGCTCGAAGCCAGCCTGCTCGCGCAGTACATCGTGGAGTATCCGTGCGGCTGGAGCGTGCTCGAAGAGCCCCTTCAACGCCCCGAGGACGGGTCGCCGCGGGCGGGGCTCATGGTCGATCACCTCTTCTTCAGCGCCTTCCCGATCTCCAAGATCCCGCGCGAGGGTCCCCTCACTGAGATCACGGTCGACGGCTGGTACGACGACGTAAGCGCTGAGGGCGAGGCGCTTCCCGCGTTCGACGCGTGGGCGGAGGAAGCACGCGGCCGTTTCACCCAGACGACCGAGGCCGGGTTCCGGAACCGTTTCGGGATCCCGATATTGAAGATCGACGGGAGCATGACGGCGTTCGACGAGCCGAAGCCCGCGCTTCTCTACCTATGGGAGCACATCGACGGGGAAGGCGCGCGCCGGATCTACGAGGCGTTCACGCTCGACCCGAGCCGGAGCGTCAGGACGGCGATCGAAGCGCTGGTTCGATCCTTCCGGGTGCCCGGAGGCTGAGCGCGACCGACGTGATGATCAAGATAGCCGCGCCGCCGATCACGATCCAGATGCCGGGGCCGAGCCGCGCCGGGAAGGGAACCACCGCGCTCGGGTCGAGCGGAGCTCCCCCACTCGAGAAGAGCCGCGCGATCACGCGCGCCGCATTCTCGGGGATACGCGTCGCGTAATAGGCCGCGAGCGCCGCAGACCCCAGCCCGCATGCCGCCGCCGCGACGGCGAGATCACGGCCGCGCACGCGCGCGAAAGCGACGAGCAGAACCAGCGCCAGCCCGCCGAGAAGCACCGTGAGCTTCCCCTCGTCCTGCAAGCCGTAGCCGGTCGCCGATCCGATCAGCGGCTGCGGGACGTACAGCCACGGCAGCGCCGAACCGACCGTGACGGCGAGCGCGCCCATCGCGGCCAGGCCGAGGCGTCGGTCCTCGACGAACGCCAGGATGAGGTTCATGCGGCGGCGCCTTTGTCCGGCGGCTCGGGCATCCGCATCTTAGGGACGGTTCGCCCCGCGATCGCGCCGGTGATCGACGAGAGGCCGGCCAGAGCCGCGCCGCCTGCGGTGACGCCGGGCCCGGCACCGCTTCTCACTTGGAAAGCTGGAAGCTCGCTCCCCACGTCTTTCTGTATGAGCCGGGACGCGCGAGCGGTGGAGTCGGAGCGCGCCACCGAGACGCCGATCCCGATCCCGATCGCGAGCGCGAGGCCGAGAGCACCGAGCCCGAGACGGCCTTTCGGTCCGACCACGAGCCAGCCGAGCGGCACCAACGCCAGCAGCAGCCCCAGCCCGAAAAGGTAGCCGGCGCCGATGTCCGCGCCGTTGAACGGCACCTCACCGCGTCCGAGGAAGATCGGAGGGAGGCCCGGCGCGTTCACCGGGGCTCCGCGCAAGGACACGTCGACCCACGCCATCCTGGTGCCCGCCGCGACCACCATCCCGCCCACGATCACACCTGCGCCGGCGAGCGTCAGACGGCCGACAGGGGTCAGGAGAGCTCCTCGGCCGCCTTGATCGCCGATAGCAACGCGCGCGCCTTGTTGCGGCACTCGTCGTCCTCGGCTTCGGGGACGCTGTCCGCCACGATCCCGGCGCCGGCCTGCACGTACGCCGTGCCGCGCGATATCAGCGCCGTGCGCAGGGTGATGCAGGTATCGATGTTGCCGGAGAAGTCGAAGTAACCGACCGCCCCAGCGTACGGGCCGCGCCGCGAGCCCTCGAGCTCGTCGATGATCTCCATCGCGCGGATCTTCGGTGCGCCGCTCACGGTGCCGGCCGGGAATGCCCACTTGAAGGCGTCGAACGCGGTCCGGTCTGGCTCGATCTCGCCGTGCACCTCGCTGACGATGTGCATCACATGCGAGTAACGCTCGACCTGCATGAGCTCCGACACCCGCACCGTGCCCGGCGTACACACCCGTCCGAGGTCGTTCCGCGCCAGGTCCACGAGCATCACATGCTCGGCGCGCTCCTTCTCGTCGGCGAGAAGCTCCTCGGCGAGCTTGCGGTCCTCTTCCTCGGTCGCGCCACGCGGGCGGGTGCCGGCGATCGGCCGGATGATCGCCTGGCGCCCGACGACCTTGACGTGCGGCTCGGGCGAGGAACCGACGACCGCGACGTCGGGGAAGTTCAAGAAGAACATGTACGGGCTGGGGTTGATGAGGCGAAGCACGCGGTACACGTCGAACGGATCGGCTTCGGTGGGCATCTCGAAGCGCTGGGACACCACGCACTGGAAGATGTCGCCCGCAGCGATGTGCTCCTTCACCTTGGCGACGCTGGCGACGAACGCGTCGCGCCCGACGTTGGAACGCACGTCGCCGACGTCGGCTTCGAGCGTCGGCGAGACCGGCTTCCCTTGGGTCGGCGTGCTCGCGAGACGGCCGACGAGCGCTTCCGCGCGCTCGACCGCCTCGTCGTACTGCGCCGCCGGGTCGTCGCCGATCGCGACGTTCGAGATGACGGTGAGCCGCTGCCGAAGGTGGTCGAACACGAGCAGGCTTCCCGTGAAGAGCAGCCACAGCTCCGGGAGGCCGAGGTCGTCGGTCGTCGTCTGCGGCAGCTTCTCGATGAAGCGCACGGTGTCGTATCCGATGTAGCCGACTGCGCCGCCGTGAAGCGGCGGCAAGCCGGGCAGGGCAGGCGCCCGGTAGGCATCCAGCGCTCGCTCGACCGCGGTGAGCGGGTCGGGCGCGGTCTTGGCTTCAGCCGGGGCATCGCCTTCGAACGTGACTTTGCCGTCGCGGGATGTCATGACCAGGAACGGGTCGACTCCGATGAACGAGTACCGGCCCCAGCGCTCGCCGTGCTCGACCGACTCCAGCAGGAACGAGTTCGGCACGTTGCCGAGTTTCTTGTAGGCGCCGACCGGCGTTTCGAGGTCGCCGAGCACCTCGCGCCAGACCGGCACGAGCGTGTGCTCTTTCGCGAGGCGGAGGAACTCCTCGCGGCTCGGCGAGTACTGCGGTGCGCCCATGTCGGCAGGGAGTCTAGACGACGGCTTGAGGGGGTTCAGCCTTTACATCCCAGCGTAGATGCTTCCGCGTAACGGCTGGGGGGACCGACCTCTTTCCCGCGATGTCAGACAACGTGACGTCACTCGGTTTTGACAACGTCCGAGAGCGCTGTGGAGAGGAGGAGCAGACCGGACCCAGAGGTCACAGAAATATGGTTCTTATGATATGGTTATCTGTCATGAAAACGACACTGAACTTGGACGATCAACTCTTCCGTACCGCGAAGAAGTTGGCGGCCGAGCGCGGCGTCACGCTCACTCAGATCATCGAGGATGCGCTGCGAGCGGCCCTCACCGAGCCTCCCCTCAGGAAGCCGTACCGCCTGCGCCTGATCACGGTAAAGGGGAAACGGCCGCTCCCGGTGGACGTCGCCGATAGGGATGCGCTTTACGACTGGATGGAAAGACGACCATGACGAGGCCGGTGTCTCTTTGATCGCGGTCGATACGAACGTCCTCGTCTACGCGCATCGCGAAGAGGCCCCAGAGCACTCCGTCGCCCTCGCCGCGGTCACCGCGCTTGCCGAAGGCCCGGCGGCGTGGGCCCTTCCCATATTCGTCCTCGCCGAGTTCCTTCGGGTCGTGACGCATCCGCGGATGACGCCGCCGACACCGACATCTGACGCGGTCAGGGTGCTCGACCGGTTGCTCGACAGCCCGAGCGTGCAGCTCTTGTCCCCCGGCACCCGCTACTGGGAGATTCTGAAGGAGGCGACGGGGGACGCGGCCGTGCGCGGGAACCTCTTCATCGACGCGCAGATCGCGGCTGTGTGTCTGGAGCACGGAGCGACGACGATCCTCACCGAGGACCGGGACTTCCGCCGGTTCGAAAGCATCACGGTCCGACGGCTGGGACCGTCCGACGAATCTCCGCGCCGCCGCTAGCCCGTCACCGCATAGAGGCGCCACTCGCCGGGCACGCCCTTGAGCTCGTGGAGCCCGCGGTCATCGAACTCGATGCCCGAGCCGACGACGAGATCCTTCACCGTGCTCGATACGACGACCTCGCCCGAACCGGCCTCGGCCATCACGCGGGCCGCGAGCGCGACCGCGATCCCGCCGATGTCGTCGTCCCGGAGCTCCACCTCTCCGGTGTGGAGCCCGGCGCGTATCTCGATGCCGAGCTTGCGGCGAACCTCGTCCCCGATCGCGCGCGCACACCGGATAGCGCGGGCCGGGCCGTCAAAGGTGGCGAGAACACCGTCTCCGGTCGTCTTGATCCGGCGGCCACGGAAATGCTCGATGTGTTCGTGGACCAGGCGATCGTGCGCATCGAGCGCCTCGCGCCATCGCCGGTCGCCGAGCTCCGCCGCCCGATCGGTCGATGAGACGATGTCCGTGAACAGCACCGTCGCGAGCACGCGATCGATATCTGGTTCGCCGCGAACTCCGGTCAGGAAAGCCTGTATCTCGTTCAGGATCGCATCCTGATCGCCCGCGAAGAAGGCGTGGTCCGAACCTGGCAGCTCCACGTAGGTGGCGCCTTCGATTCGTTCGGCCATGTAGCGTCCGTGACCGACGAGGTAGTAACGATTGCCGGTCCGATGGACGACGAGGCTCGGCACGCTGATCGTGGGGAGCGCAGATCGGACGTCCCAGGAGTACGAGCTTCGAAAGATCCGCTCCGCAGCCGACGGAGCGGTGAACAGGAGGGCGAAGCGCTTGTACCAACGCCGGAACTCATCGTCGTCGGCGGCGCTCGGAGTGATGAGTGGGGCCCAGTCACGCCGCTTGAACCCCTCCGCCACTCTTTCGACGAGGTGCGACGGCAAGCCGGGTGGGTAGTCCTCCTTCCGCGCCACACATGCGGCCCCATCGATCACGATCAGCGCCCTCGTGCGCTCGGGATGGGAAGCGGCGAAAAGGATGCCCATGAACGAGCTCTCATTGGCTCCGATGACGGCCGCCCGCTCGCAGCCGACCTCATCGAGGACCACGCTAATGTCGTCGGTCCACTCCTCGATCGTCGGCAGCGCGCCGAGCGGCACCGGATCTGAGACCCCGGTACCGCGCTTGTCAAAGACGATCACCCGGCTGAAGGAGGCGAGCCGGCGGAAGAACCGCTCGATCCTCGGCTCCTCCCACATGGCCACGATGTTCCATCCCCACGCGGGCGAGAAGAGGATGTCGATCGGGCCTTCGCCGAACACCTGATATGCGACCTGCCCCTCGGGCCCGGCCGCGAACTGGGTCTCGGGTTGCTCCACTATGCCCTCACCGCGAACAAGCGCCACTCGCCGGGCACGCCCTTGAGCTCGTGGAGCCCGCGGTCATCGAACTGGATCCCCGAGCCGATCACCAAGTCCTTGACCGTGCTCGAGACCAGCGTTTCGCTCGGCCCGGCCTCCGCCATCACGCGCGCCGCCAGGTTGACGGCGATCCCGCCGACGTCCTCACCGCGCAGCTCGACCTCGCCAGTGTGGAGGCCGGCGCGCAGCTCGATCCCCAACCGGCGCACGGCCTCGGCGATCGCGGCCGTGCAGCGGATCGCACGGGCCGGGCCGTCAAAGGTCGCGAGCACACCGTCACCCGTTGTCTTGATCAAGCGGCCGCGGTGCCGCGTGACCTGCTCGGCCGCGAACCGATCGTGGCCATCGAGCACCTCGCGCCACCGTCGGTCGCCGAGCTCCGCGGCGCGTTCGGTTGATGAGACGATGTCCGTGAAGAGCACGGTTGCCAACACTCGGTCGATCTCGGGTATCCCGCGCGTGCCGGTGAGGAAGGCCTGGACCTCGTCCAGGAGCGTCGCCTGGTCCCCGGCCCAGAAACCGTCATCGGCGCCGGGGAGCTCCACGAGTCGGGCGTCGCGGATGTGATCCGCCAGGTAGCGCGCGTGACCGATCCGCATGTACCTGTTGTCTGCGTGGTGGGCGATCAACGTCGGGACGCGGATCGCGGACAGGACGGCACGGACATCCCAGTCCATCCCATTCCGGAACATGCGAGCCATCGCAGACGGAGGGGCGGAGAGGCGCATGAATCTCGAGTACCAGCGGCTGAATTGCTCGTCTCCGACAAGGCTCGGGGTGCGCAGCGAACCCCAGTCGCCGCGCCCCGCGCCGGTCACCACGTCGACCGCGGCGTCGATGAGCTCGACGGGGAGGCCGGCAGGATAGCCATCGCGCCGCAGGTAGCAGGCGGCGCCGTCGATCGAGACGAGCGCGGTGGAGCGCTCGGGATGCGCGGCGGCGAAGACCAACGCCATCTGAACGCCCTCGCCGCTCGCGATGATGGCGGCGCGCTCCGAACCCGCAGCGTCCAGGACGACCGGGATGTCGTCCGTCCATTGTTCCAACGTTGGAAGCGCCCCGAGGGGAACCGGATCGGAGACGCCGGTGCCCCGCTTGTCGAACACGATCACGCGACTGAACGATCCGAGGCGCTTCATGAACCGTTCGATCCGCGGTTCCTCCCACATCACCTCGATGTTCCAGA
>JBKKCR010000163.1:0-4738 GCA_046712825.1 Actinomycetota bacterium
CCAACGACCGCTTCGTTGATGGCCAACGCGCATCGGATGGCGCGGGCTGGTCCGTCGAAGGTTGCCAGATAGCCGTCGCCGGTCGATTTCACGGCCCGGCCTCGATGGCGTTCTATTTCGCGGCGCAAGATCGCATCGTGCTCGTCGAGCAGCCAATGCCAGCGCTGGTCGCCCATGTCCGCAGCACGCTGCGTTGATTCCACGATGTCGGTGAACAGCACGGTAGCGAGCACTCGATCGTCGAATCGTGGAGCACTCTTGGTGCCCGTGAGGAAGGTTTCTACCTCATCGAGCACCCATTCCACGTCGTGGATCCAGAAGAGGCCCCAAAACCCCGGCCGTTCGACGAGCCGTGCATCCGGGATGTGTTCAGCGAGGTAGCGACTGTGCCCGGGGCGGATCCAAGGATGCCCCTCGTGTGCGATGACGAGCGTCGGTACCTTGATCGAGGGAAGCATGCCGCGAAGGTCCCAGGTTCCCATTATCCGAGCAGCCCATTCCGCTGTCATCCGGTTCATCGACCCGCGCTCGAGACGGGCGAACCAATCACGGAAACGCTCGTCCTCGAGCAGTTCCGGCGCGCTGACCTTCAGGTTTTCTCCGGTGCCGTGCTGGGCCGCATAAGCCTCGAGGAACTGCTTGAGCGCGCTCTCTGGGAAACCCGCAGGATAATCGTCCCGCCGTTGCAACGTTGCGAAGCAGTTGAGCAACACCATCGATCGCGTGTGCTCTGGATGTGTCGCAGCGAAGAACGGAACGCTGCCGCCACCCTCTCCAGTTGCGAATAAAGCGGCCGATCGTGACCCGACAGCCTCGAGCACCCACTGCCAATCGGACGCCCACTCCTCTTGTGTGGGGGGAGGGCCGGGAGGAACAGGGTCGGACAACCCCATACCACGGTAGTTGCACAGGATGAGCCGTGAGAACGATCCAAGCCGGCGCAGGAATCGCTCGAGCGCGGGATGCTCCCACATGATGTCGAGATTCCGGGGGCCCGAGTGGAACAAGAGATCGAAGGGCCCCTCGCCGAGGACTTGATACGCGATGTGACCGCCGGGACTCGGCGCGAACTGTATCGGCGGGGGTTTCATCGAAGTGATGGTAGAGGATGAACCTCTTTCAGGCCGAGCGCTTGCGAGCGCCGCTTCGCTAGTCCGCTACGGAGCAGCCTCTAGCAGACAAGCAGCTCGAGCGCCGTGCGCCTGACACATCACGCCCGCGTTCACCAGCGCCTGCAACGTGGGAAGGCAGCGCTCACTAGTCAGTAAGGATTTCGAGAAGCGCACTACGTACGCCATAAACCAAGAAGCTCTCAGCAGGTGGCGAGGCTCACCGATGGGATGCGACGATCATCGGGGCGGATTCGTGTCCAACCACTCCACGTAGCTCGACGGCGAGCCCGCGGGCGGGCAGGCCTGGAACACACGCGTCTGAACCACCGCGAGGAGTCCTCCCGGCGAGATGGACATCGGGGTCACACTCAGCGGCGAGATCGGAAGGATCTGGCTCCATGTCTCTTGAACCGTCGCGGTGTGGCCGTTTTTGTTGTTATGGAACGCGACGGTCGCGTTGAGTTCTAGCCCACTGATGAGGGCGAGAAGCGGCGTGCAACGTCGATGAGTTTCAGGATCAGTCGTCCCGCCGCCCACGCGTTCGAGAGGGAGCTCACGCAGATGAGCCCGATAGTCGCACGGAATGGGGTTTCAGGCGGACGTCCTTGACAGGACATAGCCAGATGTGGCTCAATATGGCCATGAAGACCGTCAAGATCGCCGAACTCAAGAACCACCTTTCAGAGCACCTCCGCGCAGTCGAGGGCGGAGCCGAACTCGTCGTAACGGATCGTGATCGACCTATCGCGCGAATCGTTCCATATAGCCGAAGCGACCGGCGCGTTCGAGTGAAACAACCGACCCGATCATTCTCCACTATTCGCGACACGCGATATGCCCCGGCGAAATGGCGCATCAACTCCACCGAAATGCTCCTCGAGGAGCGGCAGCAGCGGTGAATGCGTACGTTGATTCCTCTGTTCTGCTGCGTGTCGTTCTGAGGGAGCCGGCCCGATTGAGCGTCTGGCCGAAGATCACAACTCCGGTGTCGAGCGAACTGATTCGGCTGGAGTGCCTTCGCACGATCGACCGCGCGCGCATCCGACTCGGACTCGACGATGAGCCCGTTGCGCGACAACGTGCCGCGGTTCTCGAGCTGCTCGAAACCTTCAATTTGATCTCGCTTGACGGGAGCGTTCTTGATCGGGCGGCGGAGCCGTTCCCAACGCTGCTTGGATCACTGGATGCCATCCACCTTGCGAGCGCACTCCTCGCACGCGAACAATTCGAAGGACTCATCCTGGCAACGCATGACGATGAGTTGGGCCTTGCAGCGCAAGCCGTTGGCTTCGAGGTGCACGGAGGCGGCATGGACACATAGCCTGGGTACGGTGCCCGGCCCCCGGCCCCCGTCGGGGGTGGCGAAAACCCTTTTAGCTCGTAGGCCGCCCGCTCACGAGCGACTCCGAAACGGACATCGGCCGTTTCGGTCATGGACTATTCGAACCTTGCCCTAGCCCGGGATCGCAGACACGCGGGCGCGTTCCTCCTCAACGGCTTCGATCAACGTCGCGTGAGCACCCCTCGATCGATAGATCTCGAGCGCGTCGTCGAACTTCACTACGGCACCGGCGCGCTCACCAGAGTCTGCGAGGGCCCGTCCCCACAGACGGAATGTCTCGGCTTCGCTCCAGGGCATCCCGTATCTCTTGAAGATGTCGATCGCCGCAACGAAGTGAGCGCCGGCGTCCTCGATCCGCCCTTCGACGCCGGCGACGACCCCGGCAGCCTGGATCGCGAGTCCTTCCAGGGACCCCCACCCGTCTCCGTGCCGGATGATCGTTTCGCAGATCGTGAGATGCTCTCGTGCTTCTTCGAGACGACGCGAGCCGGCCAGCAGGATGGCCAGCAGGCTGCGGCCCATGAGTGGCCCCTGAACCGCGCCACCTTCCCCGGCGTCGATCAGCTCTCGAAGAGCAGCCTCCGCGCGGACGCGATCGCCGAACTCCTCGTACGCGCGTGCCAGCTGATATTGCAAGAACGCTGCGATGTACACGTTCCCCGTACGGCGGTAGCTCTGCAGGCGTTCCTCGGAATGGGCGACCGCGACCTCCGGGCTCTCCGCCCAAGCCTCGAACGCGACCGGAAACGCTTCGACGATGTGAGCTGCCTCGGGCAGGTCACGGAGCAATTCCTTGGCTGCCTCGATCTCGCCGCCGTACACAAGTGCGCCGGCCGCTCCATGGAGGAGAACCGCGCGCTGGTTGGCGGCCTGCGTCTGACGTGGCTTGCCGAGTTCCCTCATGAACAAGCGATAGCTCTCGCCCGTGTCCATGATGGTGCGGCACCCGCCCCAGATCCAGGTGATGCTGAAGCATGCGAGGGGGTTCTCGAGCCGGTCGGCCACATCCCAGGCCTGATCCAGGAGCGTGAACCCCTCGGTCATGCGACCTCTCGAGGCGAGCGCCCATCCTCGGAACCCCGCGATCGTCGACCAGAGCGCCTCCTGTCCGGTCCGCTCGGCGATCTCGAGTCCCCGCTCGGACCAGATCATCGCCTCATCGATCTTGTCCGCCCACAGGGAGGTGGCGGTTAGGCCGAGCGAAACCAAGGCCAACATCGCTTCATCCGGAACCGACGCCAGATGCTTCTCGACCGCTCGGAGATGCTGCACGGCGCGTGGGATATCCATCGCACCGTAGAACGAGGACAGCCCGCGCGCGATCTTGATGTGGAGCCTCGCGGCGCGCGCCGTATCGCCGAGCTTCTCACGAAGCGCGAGGGCCCGCTCGAGGTGTTCGACGACTCGCGCGTAGTCCACCCCGGCGAAGTACAACAGGTCACCGACACGCTCCTCGAGCCGAGCGTGTCGCTCCAGATCGCCGTCCTGCTCGGAGACGAGCTCGAGCGCCGCGCCCGCGTGAACGATCGCCTCCTCGTACGCGGACACGGCCTGCGCGGCCTGCGCTGCCCGGATGGAGAAGTCGATGGCTTTCTCCTGGTCCGCGGCCGCTCCTGCGAAGCGGTAGTGCGTCGCGATCGCGGCCACGTGCGCTCCGAGATGCAGTGCGGACGCCGCCTCGATCGCCTCGGCGGCTTTCAGGTGCAATCGTTGCTTGCGCGCAAGATGCAGCTCGTCGTACAGGGTTTCCTGGACGAGCGCATGCGAGAACTGATAGGTCGGTCGCCCCTTCCCCGTCACCTCCACGACGAGGCCGGAAGCGAGAGCCTCGTCTACGGCTTGGAGGATCGCGTCGGGACCGATCGGGACCATCGCTACGAGCACGTCGTACTCGAAGGTGCGTCCGAGTACCGCCGCAGAAGCAAGGACGGCGTTGCAGTCCTCGGAGAGCCGGGCGAGACGTCGGCCGATCGCCTCGCGCACGCCCTCGGGGATGCCCAACTCGCCGACCGCGACGTCGAGCGTCCAGGTGCCGTCGCGCTGAAAGATCTTTCCCGTCTCGACCAGGTGGCCCATGACCTGCTCGATGAAGAACGGATTCCCGTCGGTCGTCTGCCGGAGGACTTCGGCGAGACGACGGCCGCGGCGTCCGATGTCGTGCTGCGCGGTTCCTTCGAGCATCTCGACGACCTCGTCCTCGGCCAGCCCCGGCAGCCGGACTTGTTCCACAGGAGTCAAGCGGCGGAGATCAGCGAGGGCTTCGGCGAGCGGATGCGTTCGAGAG
>JBKKCR010000164.1:0-2892 GCA_046712825.1 Actinomycetota bacterium
TCGACCTCGGCGAGCTCCTCGCGGACCTTTGCGGCCGGGCCTTCCGCGTCCTCCCAGTCGAACCCGATCTTGCCGGCACGCTTCTGAAGCTTGTGCGCGTACGCGAGCGCGGGGAGCGCCTCGGGAACCCCCTCGAGCACCGAGGTGCGGCCTTTCTCGTGATCTTTGATCGTCTCCCAGTTCGCGACCACTTCGGTCGCGCCCTCGACCTCGACGTCCCCGAACACGTGCGGGTGACGGTTGACTAGCTTGGCGACGAGACGGCCCGAAACGTCGTCGATGTCGAATGTGCCCGCGTCGGCGGCCATCTGCGCGTGGAACACGACCTGCAGGAGCAGGTCCCCGAGCTCCTCGGCGATGTGCTCGGGCCCGCCGGCCTCGATCGCCTCGAGGAGCTCGTAGGTCTCGTCGAGCAAGTACTTCACGAGCGACTCGTGTGTCTGCTCGGCGTCCCAGGGGCACCCGTCGGGTCCGCGCAGGCGCGCCATCACGCGAACGAGCTCGAGCAGCCGGGCGCCGCGAGCGCTGCGACCCATGACGACCTCGACCTCGGGCCGGCCGGTCAGCGCTTTCTCGAGCACGGCGCGCGTGATCTCCTCGCCGTGGACGGCCGGAAGGACGAACGTGATCTCGCCGTGCTCGGCCGCGAGGTCGGCGAGGCGCTCGGCAACCTTGCGCGCGCCGGGCGAAGTCTCGCCGTGCTTGTGCGCGGCGATGAGTAGCTTCAGCTCGGGACCTTTACCGGTTCCGGCCTGGGGCTGCTCGTGCTGGAGGTTCTCGCTCGCCGCCTCATCGAGCACCGTGAACGGCATCTCCCCGTCTGCGAGCCTCATCCCGATCGGGTCGTCGGGCGCGACGTAGACGTGCGGGCGCGCGAGCGCCTGCCACACCTCAAGCGGAAGGAGATCCGGCGCACCCGGCCCGGGCTGAACGAGAAGAAGCTTGGCCACGCGCTACAGCGTAGCGGTGACCCGCCTCGCGGAACGAGGGGCCCGGCCGATCGGCTTGTCGGTTAGCAGGTCGTGCAGGGACAGTCGGTTGCTCCCGCCTCGGCGTGGCCGACGATCACCTCGATGATCCCCGGGATGTTCACATGGAGCGCGTTGACCGTGAGCACCTCATCCGTGCAGAACTGTTCCCCGACGACAACCAGCCCGGCGACGCTCAGGTTGCAGACGCCGATCGGGATGATTACGGGAGGAGTTCCGATCAGAAGACCGGCGATCGACGACCCGCCACCGGTGTTGCACCCGTCGCAGCTCGCGTGCGCTTCGGCTGCGATCTCGGCGGTTTGGATCGGACGTACGATAAGCGGGAGCGCAGTCCCACTGATCCGAACGAAGTCCAGCGCCGCGACTCCGTGGCACCCGCCCTGCGGTGGAACGCCCGTGTCCGCGGTGACGATGTTCGCTTGAACCCTGATCGTGCCGAGCAGAACTCCGAGATCGATGGATCCGGTGTCGACGGAGAGGACCGGCGGGTCCGCCGCGCCTGTGTCGTAAGTCTGATCGAAGCCGATTGGTGGGATGATGATCCGCATCCCGAAAGCGCTGGCGGTGCAGGTGCAGGCAGGAGGGTACGTCTGAGCCCACGCCCGGCCGCCGGGCAGGGACGCGACGGCAGGCATCGACCAAGCCAGACCGCCGACGACCGCGGACTTCTTCAGGAACTCTCGACGAGAGCCTTCAACAGGCAGATCATCTTTGTCGGTCATGGAAACCCTCCCTCATCGAGACAGAGCCCGCGAAGCACCACGCCGGGCGGGCCAGCATCTCTGCGAGCCTAGACCTGAGCGAGCCCGGGGGGAATCGCGCAGACGCCGTAATTCCTCCACTCATCTGCCCTCAGACAGCATGCACATTGCGAACGAAACGGCATTAGCCGTCCAGGCACACCCGATCGAAGCTGCTGGTCCGGTGCCCGGGAGCCGACCGGGCCTTTCGCGTCCTCCGAGTCGAGTCCGATCTTGAAGCGGCTCGTGCTGGAGGTCTCGCTCGCGGCCTCATCGAGGACCGTGAACGCGATGTCGCCGTCGGGCAAGCCGCATCCCGATCGGGTCGTCGGGCGCGACGTATGCGTGCGGCCGGGTAAGCGCCTGCGCGGCCTCCAACGGAAGAGATCCGGCGCGCCCGGACCGGGCTGAACGAGAAGAAGCTTTCCCATTGCCCAGCCTAAGGCTCGCGGCCTGTGACAACTACGCTGATCAACCCTGGCGGGGGACGCGACCAGAACCTATTTTGGAGTTGTGAAGCTGCGGCAGGGTCTTCGCGTAGCTGCGGCGATCTTGACACTCGGAGGTTTGAGCCTTGGGCTGATATCGCTCTACTCGACCGTTCCTTCGAGATACTTCTCTTGCATCACTGACCTTGGCCCCGGGAAGCCCTGCAGTCCGGATCCACTCTCCTGCGGCTCGGTAATGAACCCATCTCCGGCTAAGCCAGTAGGGCGAGACCCGCGCCCTGAGGAATCGTCCTTGCAGACCTACTGCGAAGGAGCACGCTCTCCTCGCAAAGCGGCAGGGGTCGTCTACGTTTCCGTAGGACTCGTGGTTGGGCTGAGTGCACTCGGATTGTCTCGGCTAGCTGTCCCAGGAACCAATTCAGTTGCACAACCCTAAGATCGAGGTGGGATGACGCCCAGGGGCATAGCGAAGACAACTTCATTCTTGTTGCCGTTGGCAGGACTCCTTCTCGCAGTGCAGGCCTGGAGTAGACCGCTTCCGACACACACTTTCATGTGCTCAGCGCCTCCCCACATTGAAGCGACCCCCTGTGGGGGGTTCGCCTGCGGCTCCGTCGTCACTCCGAATCACACGAAGCCAGAAACCCATGCTGCTTTGGCAGCTTGGGATCCGCAGATAGCAAGCGCCTGCGAGGAGGAGCGCCGAGCCCC
>JBKKCR010000165.1:0-7199 GCA_046712825.1 Actinomycetota bacterium
ACATGGGGGGCGCCGTGGGGGTGGGGGTCCCCCACGCCCACACCGGCGCCCACGCTATCTGGTGCTACCTACGAGGTGTTCGGAGTCGAGGCGTGCGTCAACCTTCGCGCGGAACCAGGGACGACGGGCGAGCGGCTCGACTGTCTGGTGCCGGGCATCCGGCTGGACAGCGACGGACGGACGCAGGAAGCGAGCGGCCTTCTGTGGCGACACGTCCACTACCCGAAGCGCAACCTCGACGGCTGGATGGCGGACAAGTACCTCCGGCCGGTTCCATGAGCCCGCGCAACTCCGGGCGGGCCGCGATCGCAGCGACCGTCGGCTTTTCACTCGCCGTTCTCGGTGCAGCGTTGCTCCCGTGGTTGCGAACGGGCAACGCCACCCGTTCGGCTTTCGGGCTCGCGCGCTCTGCTTCTGTGCTCGGCCTTTTCGACGGCGCTCCGAGACGCGTCTGTCTCGCCCTCTGGTACCTGCTGCCGTTCCTCGTTGCCGCGACCTGGACCGCCGGGGCGGCCCGCCGGCCGCTCCTCACGGCGTCGCTCGGCGGGATCGTGGGTCTCACCTCGCTCGTCGCCGGGATACTGGTTGTTGTGCTGGCTCGTCCGGCGCCGGGCCCCGTCGCTGCGATCGGCGCCGGCGTCGCTGCGATCGCCAGCGCCGTGCTCTTGGCGCGCGGAACCATGCGAGCCGGAGCGAACATGTTCATCCAAGAGGGAGTAACGACATGACTGAGAACGAAGGGATGCTTCCGCCGCCTCCGCCGAATCTCCCGCCGGAGACGATCGTCGAAACACCGGGACCTCGCCGGCGGCCGGCGGCCTACATCGCGGTCGTCGTGGGACTCCTCGCGATGGTCGGCGGCGCGGTCTTCTTCGCGCGGTCTCTCGGCTCGGCGGAGGGCGGTGCGGACACGCCGGTGGCGGCGGTGCAGCGGATGTTCGATGCGCTGGCCGACGAAGACGCACTCGGTGCGCTCGAGACGTTGCTGCCGAGCGAACGCGATCAGTTGCGCGAGTCGCTCCAGGACATCACCAAGGAGCTGAGCCGCCTCGGGATCTTGAGCAACGAGGTCGACCTTGGGTCCATCCCCGGGCTCGAGCTCGACTTCAGCGGGCTCACGTTCTCAACGCAGCAGATCGCGTCGGGCATAAGCACCGTGAAGCTGGAGGCCGGGCAGTCCACGTACAAGGTCGATCCGGCGCGATCACCGCTCGGCGATTTCCTCCGCCCGCTGCTCGGCGAGGAAGCGAATGAGGTGATCCAAGGCACCGACGACCTCTCCAACGAAGACGTCTTCTTCACGACGGTCGAAGAAGGCGACAAGTGGTTCGTCAGCCTCTGGTACTCGATCGCCGAAGCGGCCCGCCAGGAGGCGGGTGCGCCGGTTCCCCCGTTCGGGAACGGGATCGCCGCCCGCGGCGCCCCCACCCCCGAGCAAGCCGTCGAAGAGATGATCCGCGCCGGAGTGCTCCTCGACGTGCGCCGCATGATCGAGCTGACGCCCCCGAACGAGGCCCGGGCGTTGCACGACTATGCACCGCTGTTCATCGAGCAGGCGGTGGCCGGTGCCCGCGATGCGCGAAAGCTCTACGACGTCGAAGTAAGCAAGCTCAATCTCACCGGTCGGGTGAGCGGAGACCGCGCGCTCGTCAAGGTGAGCGAGATCGAGTTCAGCGCGGCGATCCCTTCGATGGGCGTGTCCGTGGAATACGACGGAAAGTGTGTCACCGTCCGTGGTGGTTTCTTCGGTTCCGACGAGCCCCAACGCCAATGCGGCGCCGGGTTCGCGCCGGCTACAGGCTTGCCGCGCGTACCGACGCCCGAGATCGGTTTCGTCGCCGTGCGTGAAGGCGGGCTTTGGTACATCAGCCCAACCAGGACGGTGCTCGACGGCTGGCTCGGAACGTTGCGGGTGCTCGAACGAAGCCACCTCGAGATGTTCAAGCAGATCTTCGGAGGGCTTGCTGGCGGGTAGGCTTCACGTATGGCGATCGACGTCGGCGAGGCCGATTTCGAAGAGCGCGTTATCAAGCGCTCGTTCGAGCGGCCCGTCGTGGTTGATTTCTGGGCGGCGTGGTGCGCCCCCTGCCGTCACCTGACGCCGGTGCTGGAACGCGTCGCGTCGCAGCACGCCGGCGACGTCGAGCTCGTGAAGGTCGACGTCGACGCGAATCCCGGCCTCGCCGGCGCCTTTGGGGTCCAAGGGATCCCCGCTGTAAAGGCGATCCGCGACGGCCGTGTCGTGAACGAATTCGTCGGCGCCCTCCCCGAGCCGGCCGTCAAGACTTTCTTCGAATCGCTGATGCCGACCCAGGCCGACCGCGACGTCGCTGCGGGCGACGCCGCTACCGGCCCGGAAGAAGCGGAACGGGCGTACCGCGATGCCCTGACGGCCGACCCGCGCCACCGCGGCGCTCTGCTGGCCCTCGCGCCGTTGGTTGCCTCTCGCGGCGATTTCGCCGAGGCGCGTGAGTTGCTCGCGCAGCTACCCGAAGACGCGGAGGTGCGGCGTCTCAAGGCGCACATCGACCTCGCAGAGGACGCGCAACTCTCTTCGCCGGACGATCCGTTGTCGGCGGTCGCCGGCGACGGCGACTGGGAACCCGTGCTCGAGCGGCTGCTTCAAGAGATCCGCGAGGGGGACGACAAAGAGCGGGCGCGGCAGCGGATGATCGATATCTTCGAGGTGCTGGGGCCGGATAACCCGCTGGCGGTGAAGTACCGCTCCGCGCTCGCGGCGGCTCTGTTCTAGACGCGCCGGCCGGAGAGCTTCCGCATCAGCCGCTTGACCGGCGAGACGTGCGGGCAGTTGACGCTCTCGTCGCAGCAGGTGCACTTCCAGTCGGCGTATCGGCCTTGCTGGATCATCGGATCGCCGCACCGCGCGCAGGATGGGATCGCCATGCGGTTCAGTGTATGCGGCGGGCCGCTACTGCAAAAGCGTTAGTTGGCGGGGTGGTTGCGTGCGACGCAACGACTTTCCGGCGGGGTGGCGGTCCGAACCGCGACGGAAACGGGCGGCGACTCCGGCCCGCGGTTTGAGGCCACCGGCCGCACGAACAGCGGCCGCGACCTTGCGTCCCGTCGCCTTCCGATCCGACACCGGCCCGTACGCCGAAGCTCGGTACATCTCCTCGTAGCGCGGGACGAGGTCCGGATAAGTCTCGGCGAGCCAGCGCATGAACTCCTCTCGGACGCCCGAGCGTAGATGTAGGAGGATCGGGGAAACGTGCGTCGCTCCGGCTTCGATCGCCGCTTCGACCACGTCGCGGATCCCCTCCGGATCGTCGGTGATGCCGGGCAGCAGCGGCGCGACCATGACCCCGCACGGAACGCCCGCCTCGTTGAGCGCGGCGACGGCCTCCATGCGTGCGCGAGGGTGGGGGGAGCCGGGCTCGGTGCGACGCCAGGCTTCCTCGTCGAGGGTCGGGATGGAGAAGGCCGTCGACACTTCGGTGACGCTGTTGGCCGCGACCAGGAGTGGCAGGTCGCGGAGCATGAGCGATCCTCTGGTGAGGATCGAGAAGGGGTTCCGGTACTCGATCATCGCTTCGATGATCCCCGGCATCAGCCGGTAGCGGCCTTCGGCCCTCTGGTACGGATCGGTGTTCGTTCCGAGCGCGATCGCTTCGCCCTTCCAGCGCTTGGAAGCGAGCTGGCGGCGGAGGACCTCGGGCGCGTTGACCTTCACCACGATCTTGGTTTCGAAATCACGCCCCGCGTTCATGTCCAGGTAGGTGTGCGTCGGTCGCGCGAAGCATGCGACGCAGGCATGACTGCAGCCTCGATAGGGGTTTATCGTCCAGCTGAACGGCATGGAGTTGCCGGGGACGTGGTTGATGACGGTTTTGGCCTCCGTCTCGATGAACTCCATGCCTCGGAACTCCGGCGTGTCGAAGGTTCGCCGGCGAAGCTCGAACAGCCGCTCGGACTCCATGCCGAGACACTAGAACATATGTTCGAGTTCAGGCAAGGGGGAGGAGCTGGTGCGATTGTTCCTGAATGCTTGACCTGTCTGTAACTGTTACCTATTGTGCCTTCGTTCTCGCGGTCCGGATAGGACGCGAGACGCGAGCGAAGAGAGCGAAGCGGAGCGCAAGGGTTCCCCCTCAACCTTCTCGGAGGGGTCATGAAAGACCCAGCGCTCTTGGAGATCCCTGAGGAGCACGTTCTTGCCGCCTTCGCGGCGATGATGCTCGGCTCCTCGCCCCTGGACCCGCCTCCCGAAGCTGCCATCACCTCCGCGATGGCGACGCGACTCGCGGAGCCGCGTCGCGCTCGGCGGCCCGGCGACGTCGAAGGCACGCGCGCCTTCCGGTCCGTCTACGCGCTCACGCACGAGCGCGGCGCACAACCTCAAAGGAACGGCTCCCACGCCGATCGTGCAGGCGCGACTAAAGCATCGATCGTCTTGGCACGTACGCTCGAGCTCCGTCATCGTCAGCGCGCGGCGCTCGCACTTCGGTACGTGTTCGGGATGCAGGCTGCGGGCGTGGCTCGCATCCTCGGGCTGTCGCTGAACCGCACCGTGGAGGTGATCCGCGCCGCCACGGCCAACGTGTCAACGGCTGCCGGCGGCCGGATCGACGTCGCACGCCATCTCCGCGCGGTCGGAACGATGGTCCGCTCCAACGTTACATCGGCCGTCGACCCCGGAGCCGAAGAGCCGCGCTCGGTGGTCAAGCTCTTGATCTCGACCGTGGCCGAAGCGCCCGCGGCGCGTGGCCGCGTCACCGCGCCGGCTGCCGCGCGTCCCGTCTATCACGTGCGCGCCGGGTCGCGCCCGGCGTCGCCTCCTCCGGGAGTGCCTCGGATGCCGGAGCGTACGTCCCGCCGAACCGGGGTCCTGTTGGCCGCCTGTGTGGCCGCGCTGGCCTTCCTCGGTGCCTTCGCGCCGATCGCGTTGCTCCGGCCCGCGGCCCGTCTCCCGCTGGCGACGGTTCCGATCGCGCCGGCGGTACACCACGCGGTGCAGAGCGCACCATCCGTGCCTGTTGTCGCGACCGGTTATCGCGTGCGAGACGGTGACACGCTGTGGTCGATCGCGGGAACGGTCCTCGGGGATCCGAGTCGGTGGCAAGAGGTCTGGCGCTCCAACGCCGGCTCGCAGATGACCGACGGCTCGCGGTTCCTCGATCCCGATCTGATCCGGCCGGGCTGGAAGCTCAGGCTCCCGCCGCGATGACCGTGCATCGCCGCCTTATTGGAGTGGGACGGGAGGCTGGAACCACGACGGCGTCGAGCTGACTTCGATCTCGGTTACCCACTTCACCCACCAGTACCCTCGGCGGCCGGGTGCGACGACTCGGGCCGGGAAGCCGTGGCCATGCTCCAGCTCCGCTCCGGCGACGGCGGTCGCAAGCAGGAGGTTCCGCGCCTCTTCCACCGGATAGGCGCGGGAATAACCGCTCACGCTGGTGAAGATCACGCTACGCACGCCGTCGCGGATCCCGGCACGGTCGAGCAGGGACCCGACCCGAACTCCCGCCCAGTCCTGCGCGGAGTACCAGCCCCCCGTGCAGTCGATCGTCGCGCGGAGCTTGTCGTGGGGCTCGGCGACCAGGTCGGCGTATGAGATCGAAACCTCCCGCTCGACGTCGCCGGCGATGCGCAGGCGCCAGGCGTCGCGCTCGATCGGCTCGGGATCCTCGAACAGCCACGACACATGCGGGAACGCCTGGCCGGGTGCGCCGATCAGATGGGAGCCGGTGAACCGGCGCTTCCCGCCGACGAGCCCGGCAACCCGGGAGATCCCGTCGGTGCCGAGCCGGAGCGCAGCGCCGGCGCCGACGAGCGCGGAAGCCCGGAGCAAGACGCGCCGTGAAAGGTCGCGCTTCGCCGGCGGCACCCAGCGTCCGATCAGATGAGCGATGAACAGAGGGATGATGATCAGTGCGCCGCCGACGTGGAGCTCGAGCATCGACCACGGCCCGAGGCTTCCGCCTTTCCCCATCGCGGACCAGACCCCGGTGGTGATGATCGCGAGCAGGATCGCCATCGTGATGATCGACAGGACCGCCGTGACGCTCGGCCAGCGCTTGCGCAGGCCACGCAGGACCACTTTTCCCTTCCACCAGAGCAGCGCCAGGAGGGAGAGGCCGATCGCGCCGTGGCTCCAGAACAGCCACCAGTAAGAGTCCGTCCCGACCAGATAGGTGGCGAAGCCGGTCAACGTCGAAACGATCGCGATGGCGAAAACGCCGAGGTTCGTGCGTCGCGAGTCGATGCCCGCCATACCGCGAATATACTCGCGACCGTGGCTCGCACGGATCGCAAAGCACGGAAAACCCGCCGCCGTACCCATTGGGTCGGCCCGGTCCCGTACGGGATCGGGAAGGTCAAGCCCAACCACTATCTGGAGATGATCCGCGTCGGCTGGCAGAACAAGCGTCATCCCATCTACGCGATGCGCATCCTGCGCCGGGGTGTGTGCGATGGATGTGCGCTCGGGACGACCGGGCTGCGCGATTTCACGATGAAGGGCATCCACCTGTGCACGGTGCGGCTGCACCTCCTCAAGCTGAACACGATGGATCACGTGGATCCGGCGGTCTTCGAAGACGTTCGGACGCTCGAGTCGAAGACGAGCAAGGAGCTTCGCGACCTCGGCCGGCTCGGGTATCCGATGCTGCGCCGTCGCGGCGAGCGCGGGTTCAAGCGGATCTCGTGGGACGAGGCGTACAAGCTACTCGGCGAGAGGCTGCGAGCACTCGATCCGCAGCGGATCGGCTTCTACCTGACGAGCCGCGGCATCACGAACGAGACGTACTACGTCGCCGGCAAGGTCGCACGGTTCCTCGGAACGAACAACGTCGACAACTCGGCACGGATCTGCCACGCGCCGTCGACGGCTGCGATGAAGCGTGCGATCGGCGTCTCTGCCTCGACGGTCTCATACAAGGACTGGATCGGCGCCGACCTGATCTGCTTCATCGGCTCGGATGTGGCGAACAACCAGCCGGTGACGATGAAGTATCTCTACTACGCGAAGCGCGAGGGAACCCGCGTCGCCGTGGTGAACCCCTACCGCGAGCCGGGCATGGAGCGATACTGGGTCCCGTCGGTCGCCGAAAGCGCGCTGTTCGGGACCAAGATCACCGACGACTTCTTCACCGTGCACACGGGCGGCGACCTCGCGTTCCTCAACGGGGTGCTGAAGCACCTGATCGAGAACGGCTGGCTCGACAAGGACTTCATCG
>JBKKCR010000166.1:0-2669 GCA_046712825.1 Actinomycetota bacterium
ACCGATCGCAGGATCTCGAGGCCGACGTCGAGCTTCGCCTCTGAGACCTTCGCATCGGCTAGGAGCAGGTCGAGCGCGACACGCGCGCGACGGACCGCTGCTCCGCGCGGGAATGCCCTGGCGGGAGCCGCCATGACCGGCTCGGGCTCGGGCTCCGGCTCCGGCTCGGGCTCGGGCTCCGGCTCGGGCTCCGGCTCGGGCTCGGGCTCCGGCTCGGGCTCGGGCTCCGCCGCGAAGATCTCGCTTAGATCGAGTACTCCTCCCGAGGCGACCGGCTCCGGCTCGGGCTCCGGTTCTTCGAGGCTTTCGAGATCTTTGAAAACAGGCAGCGGGACCGGCAGCGGCTCGACCTCCGACACCGCTTCGGGCTCCGGCTGCGGCTCCGGCTCTGCTTCCTCTTCCGGCTCGGGCTCGGGCTCGGGTTCGGCGGCAAAGACCTCGCTCAGGTCCAGAACTCCTCCCGACGCAACGGGCACGGCTTCCGGCTCCTCTTCTTCGAGCTCGTCGTCACGCGGCGGCTCGAACGCTTCTGTCGGAAGCGCCTCGAGCTCTTCCTCGGGCTCGGGTTCGCGCTTCCGTGGGATCGGCTCGATCTCCCACGCGTCGCCCCAGACGTCCGCGTCCACGACCGGCGCCGGCGCAACCTCGGCCGCAGCTTCCTCGGCCTCGGCTCGTTCGACGTCGATCTCCGGCGGCAGGCCGACCTCGGGCTCCCGACGCGCTCGACGGCGACGCCGCCAACGCACGATGGCTCGCACGATCCGCAGCAGCAGGAAGACGACGAGCGCGATCGCGACGATCCCCCACCACGGGACCGAGTACCCCGACGCCGTCGCGACGACTTCGCTCGACCCGCGCCCGAAGGCGATGTTCGCGCGTGCGGTGACGCCGCCCGGGATCAGGGGAGAAGGCACGTCGACGGTCAGGATGCGGGTCCGGCCCGGCAGCACGGGCGTGCGGGTGAGCAGCACCGTCGCGGTCACCCGAGACAACGCGTCGAGGATGGTGATCCGCCCTTGCGCGATCACGTGCACGTTCCCGGTGTTCTCGAGGGTCAGCTTCACCGGGATCGACGAACGCACGGATGCAGAGGGGATGCTGACCCCTACGAGGCGTCCCCTGCGTGTGAGGATCCCGTCGCCGGAAACTTGGATCAGAACTGGGTGGATCACCTGAACGGAGTCCCCACTCGTCGGGGTTCCGATGAGTCGTATCGCTGCGTAATATCCGCCCGCCGGAGTTCCGGCCGGCGGGGTCATCGTCGCCGTCACGCGCCGCGAGTTCTGCGCGGGAAGCTGGAAGACGGACGGCTCGGCGCCACCCCACGGGACGGCCGAAGGGAGATCCGACGTCGCAGGCGAGCGGAACCGTCCGTTGGGATCGACTTCGAGAGGCGCCAATGAGGCGCTGATGCTCATCGCCTCATCGGAAAGGTTGACCACCGTGACCGTGTCTTGAACCATGCGTCCGGCATCGGTCGAGACCTGGCCGAGGGATGGCGTTGCGCTGAGGCCGCCGATCTCTTGCGCCGGCGAAGGAGCCGCCACGGCGAGCACGAGCGTGGCCGCGGCGGCGAAGGAGGCGAGTGTTCGGCGCATGGGGTCACTCTAAACGGAGGAAGCCGCCCCCAGAACGTGGATGGGCGGCCCCTCGGCCGCCCATCACGAAGATCCGAAATGCTACTTCTTGGCCTTGCCCTTGATGACCGCCAGAAGGTCGCGCGCCGAGAGAACGAGATACTCGTCGCCTTCGACCTTGACCTCGGTCCCGCCGTACTTCGAGTAGATAACGCGGTCGCCAACCTTGACGTCCATGGGGATCCGCTTGCCGTCTTCGAACCGGCCCGGGCCGACCGCCACGACCTCGCCCTCTTGCGGCTTCTCCTTGGCGGTGTCCGGGATGATGATCCCGGTCGGCGTGCGCTGCGTTTCCTCTTCCAGCGCCTTCACGATCACCCGGTCCTCGAGCGGCTCCAGGTTGAAAGCCATATCGTCCCTCCCGTTTTCCTAGTTAGCACTCCCACTTGGCGAGTGCTAACGGAAATATAGCCACTCCGCCGTGTGGCAGTCAACCGGCCGCCGACCGAGGTGACCTGCGAGAATGGACATCGTGACGCGACGGCGACTGCTTGGCGCAGCCATCGTAGGGGCGGCCGGCTTCGCCGCGTCGATGGCGTTCTGGCGCCGCGGCGGTCCGGCATCGGAGGTGTCCAAGCCCGACCTCCTCTTCCGGGCGACTCAGCTATTCGACGGAGAGGGGTTCGCCGAAGGCTCACGTGACGTTTTGGTCCGCGCGGGGCGGATCGAGGCAATCGGTCCGTCGGTTTCTGCCCCAGCCGAGGTACCGCGCGTGGATGGCGGCTGGCTCTTCCCCGGCTTCGTGGACGCCCACGTCCACCTCTCTTTCTCGAGCGCCGAGGCGGTTGCCCGCGGCGGCGTCACGGCCGTCCTGGATCTCGGTTCACCGATCGCCTTCGCCTTCGCCGCGCATCCCCCGTTGCGGTTCCACGCCGTCGGTCCCCTGATCACTGCGCCGCGCGGATACCCGACCACTTCCTGGGGCGCAGGCGGGTACGGGCTCGAGGTCGACGGTCCGGCAGCGGCGCGCGAAGCCGTGGCGATGCTGGCCGATCGAGGAGCGGCGCTCATCAAGCTCGCGATCGAGCCGTC
>JBKKCR010000167.1:0-4366 GCA_046712825.1 Actinomycetota bacterium
GCCTGCGCGAGCAACGCGATGATCCCCTGCGAGACGAGAAGCGCGAGCGAGATCGTGATCAGCGGAACGACTGGCGTGACCGGCGAGCGATACACCCAGAGCAAGATCAGGATCACGAGTGCCAGCGTGATGACCGTGGTCCGGTCGATCGACTCGCGGATCGAGTTGGATTGGTCGGCCGCGACGCCCGCGTTCCCGGTCACGTGCACGGCGAGTCCTGCAGGATCGGTCTCCTTGATGTGCCTACGGACCTCGACCACGGCATCGTTCGTCGGCGGCTCGAACGGCGGCGTCGAGAACGAAACGATCATGATCGTGGTCGTGCCGTCCTTGGCGGTGAGCACGTCCCCCAGCTCGGGCCGCGTCTTCACCGACTGCGTGCCCTGCACGACGTCGGGCGCAGCATCGGATCGCAACCACGCTTCCAGCTCGGCCAGATAGGCAAGGTCGCCGTCCGTCAGCTTCGGAACCCGCGAGAACACGATCGCAGCCGAGTTGCCGAACTCGTCCTCCGGCCATCCGTCGACGAGCGCCTGCGCGGCGCGCACGCTCTCGGCGTCGGCGGTGAGGAAAGCGGTCTCGTCGTAGGTCGCGACGTCGCGGAGCGACGGCGCGACCGACCACACGACCCCGGCGAGCGCGATCCAGCCGATGATGATCCAAACGTAGCGTCGCGCCGCGAAGCGGCCGAGCCGGTCGAACACGGGGAGCCTCCAAGGGGAGCGAGCGCGTCAGCCGCTTGATATCGCCTGGTGGTGCTCCTCGCAAACCGGACGAAATCACTGGGGACCGAATAGCGACTGAGCCGCGTCAGACAAGATGACGCTTGGGTTCTGACGGTTGCTCAGGCGACGGTCAGTTGACGACGCGAGGCGGTTGAGGCTCGACGGCGGCGAGAAGGTCCTCGATCTCGGTCACCAGCCGCGCCGCGAAGGGCTCGGTGAAGCCGTCCTCCGCGTGACCGAACTGCTCGATGATGATGAGCCGCTTCGGCTCGGGGGCGCGTTCGTGGAGGAGCTCGGCCTCGGCGACCGGGAAGAAGTGGTCGTCGGCTCCGTGGACGATCAAGATCGGGGCCCGGATCTTCGTCACCGCGTCCATCGGCGGCTCGGGGTCACCCCAATTGAGGTCGATGCGTGTGCCGAACAGCCGGCGAACGACCCGCCGGCCGACCGGGCTCGTGAAGATCCACGTCATGCGACGCACGGCTTTGGTGTCGCTCGTCCCCCAACGCGACGGCGTCGAGATCGCGACGACGGCGTCGGCGTCGCCTCCCTCGACCACGTCCGCCGCCGCGCGGATCACGGCGATGCCGCCGAGCGACGCGCCGACGGTCACGACCCGCGCGTAGCCTCGCGCCCGCGCGAACCCGACCGCGGCGTGGACGTCGAGCGACTCCAGCTCTCCCCCGGTGCACCAGCCTTGCGATTGCCCGTGCCCGCGCAGGTCGAACGCGAGGACGGGGAATCGCCGGGCAAGGCCCTCGATCAGGAGCCTGATCTTCGGCTTCGTGCGGTATCCGTTGAACCCGTGAACGAACACGACGCACGTATCGCCGCCGGCCCCGCCGAGCAGGGACCCGGCCAGCCGCACACCGTCAGAGGTGTCGAACCACACCTGCGAATGCGGCACGCGGAAGCCGCCGTGCACCCGCGAGCTGCCGCCGAGCAGGCCGTGGGTCCGCCATCGCTCGCGCCGCGTCTGAGGATGGCCTTTCAACCGGAACCTCCTTGAGGGGGGAGCCGTCGTCTGCTACTTTGCGCTTGAGTCGCCGGGGTCCGCAACCGGTGGCGACCCCAGGCAATGAAGCCCGGCTGCCTGGGGATCTTCCGTTTTCGGGCCCGTTTCAAACGGGGGCGACGTGGCGGACATCGAGATCCTGAGCGACCGGCCGGAAGATCTCGGCTGGCTGGTCGCTGCGCTCGAGCAGGGCGGACATCGGGTCGCGGTGGATGCCTTGACCGAGTCCCTCCACGGACCGGACCCCGATCTCCTCTTCATCGACGCGGCGAAGGATCTCTCTCGAGGGCGTGACGCGTGTCGCGCCATCCACGGCTCGTCGCCCCGGGTGCATCAGCTCGCGATCGTCGCGCCGGAGATGCTCGACGCGGTCGGTCCGGACTGGGGCGTCGACTCCTTCATCGTCGACGGCTCCAACGTTGATGAGGTGCTGGCGCGGGTGCGGCTCGCGATCGGCGCCTCGATCGCCGACGCGCCGGCGGCGCTCCGAGTCGGTGAGCTGACGATCGACCCCGAGACCTATCAGGTGCGCCTTCGCGGCCGGCCCCTCGATCTCACCTTCAAGGAATTCCAGCTCCTGCTGTACCTTTCCGAGCGGCCCGGGCGCGTGTTCTCGCGGTCGCGCTTGCTGCAGGAGGTCTGGGGGTACGATTTCTTCGGAGGCACGCGCACGGTGGACGTCCACGTCCGACGCCTCCGCGCCAAGCTCGGAGCGGAGCACGAAGCCATGATCGCCACCATCCGCAACGTCGGGTACAAGCTCGAGGTCCCCTCGCGGGGGCGCTGACGCATGCTGGATCAGCAGTACGTCCTCCGCACGGTCGAGGAGCGCGACGTCCGCTTCATCAGGCTGTGGTTCACCGACGTCCTCGGGTTCCTCAAGTCGTTCGCGATCACGCCGGCCGAGCTCGAGGCTGCGTTCGAGGAGGGCATGGGCTTCGACGGATCGGCCATCGAGGGATTCGCGCGCACCCAAGAGTCGGACATGCTCGCCCGGCCCGACCCATCGACGTTCCAGATCCTGCCCTGGCGTCCCGGCGAGCAAGGCGTCGCGCGGATGTTCTGCGATGTGATGACGCCCGACGGCGAGGCGTTCGCCGGCGACCCGCGCTACGTGCTCCGGCGCGCGCTCGCTCGCGCGCAGGAGATGGGGTTCACCTTCTACGTCGGGCCGGAGCTCGAGTACTTCTACTTCCGGGACTCCGCGAGTACGGAGCCGCTCGACCAAGGCGGGTACTTCGACCTGACGCCCCTCGACATCGCGTCCGATCTCCGCAAGCGGACCGTGTTCTACCTCGAGTCGATGGGGATATCGGTCGAGTCCGTCCACCATGAGGTCGCGCCCTCGCAGCACGAGATCGTCCTCCGCGACGCGGACGCGCTGTCGATGGCGGACGGGGTGATGACGGCCCGGCTCGCGGTCAAGGAGGTCGCGCAGGAAGCGGGGCTCTACGCCACTTTCATGCCGAAGCCGATCCAGGGAGCTTTCGGCTCCGGCATGCACACGCACATGGCGCTCTACGAAGGCGACCGCAACGCCTTCTTCGACCCCGACTCCGAGCACAACCTCTCCAAGGTCGCGCGAGCGTTCCTGGCCGGGATGCTCACCCACGCGCGGGACATCACGGCGGTCTGCAACCAATGGGTGAACTCCTACAAGCGGCTCGTTCCCGGCTACGAGGCGCCGATCCATATCGGCTGGGCGCGTCGGAACCGTTCGGCCCTGCTCCGGATCCCGACCTCGATGGGCGGCACCGACATCCGGGTCGAGTTCCGCTCCCCCGACCCGGCGTGCAACCCGTACCTGGCGTTCGCCCTGATGCTTTCGGCCGGCCTCGACGGGATCGCGCAGAACGCCGACCTGCCCGAGCCGGTGTCCGACAACATCTACGACATGACGCCGGCCGAGCGCGCCGCGGCCGGAATCGAGACGCTCCCCGAGGACCTCTCGGAAGCCATCCAGGCGATGGAGAAGAGCAAGCTGGTGCGCGACACGCTCGGGGACCACGTCTTCGAACACTTCATCCGCAACAAGCGCCGCGAGTGGGAAGCGTACAAAGCGTACGTGTCTCCCTTCGAGATCGAACGTTCGCTCCCCGTCCTCTAGGACGATTCGACACCACCCGTTCGGGCTAGGCATTTCCCAAAGGTAGGGACCCGGCGGCCCATCTTTGCGCGGGACGCTCTAGAAAAATCGGACCTCTGCCGACACCCCAATTACGTAGCCTTCCTTCGAGTAACTGGGGTGCTGGGATGCAGCAGGCAGTCGACCGCCGCACGTTCGCCCGTTTCGTGCTCATCGCCGGGCTGGTCTTCGGACTTGTTGCGTTCCTCCCCTCGAAGGCGGAAGCCGCGACCTCGTCGGCCGAGAAGCAGATGGCCTCGCTCATCAACAAGTCGCGGGCGAACGCCGGCCGAGCATCGCTGGTGCTTTCGGGCACCCTTTCGACCTACGCGCGCAAGCACAGCGCGAAAATGATGTCCAAGAACACCATCTTTCATAACTCGTCGCTGGCTCAGTGGTTGAGCGGCATCAGCTGGAAGATCCTCGGCGAGAACGTCGGCATGGGACCGTCGATCACCTCGCTCCATACCGCGTTCATGGCCTCGCCGGGGCACCGAGCGA
>JBKKCR010000168.1:0-11710 GCA_046712825.1 Actinomycetota bacterium
AAGAAACCGCGCTCTGTGGGTACAACCACTGTGGGCGTGCCTGGGGAGACACCCTCGGCACCCCACGTGCTCATATGGCTCAAGGTGCAGTTTCTCTGCCTGTTTGGCGTCGACGCGTGGGGCATCCCATCGCGCGCGGCCCGATCCTGTTCGCCGGGGTCACCGCCACCCTGGTCGTGGGTTTGGTCGTCTCAGCCGTCGTGCTCGCTCAGCTTGCCGGCCCCTGGGCCGAGGCCCTTTCCGGGCGCGTCGACAAGGTCGCGCTGCTGGCGGGCGCGCCCGCAGGCATGGACGCGCGCACCAAGATCTACTCGAGCGACGGGAAACTCCTGGCGATCCTTCACGGTGAAGAGAACCGCGAGCCCATCTCGCTCGCCGCCGTGCCGATGCACGTTCGCAACGCGGTCATCGCGATCGAGGATCAGCGCTTCGCGTCGCACGACGGCGTCGACGTATCGGCTTTGGGGCGTGCTCTCGTCGTCAACGCGACCGGCGGCGGGATCGAGCAGGGCGGTGGCACGATCACGATGCAGCTTGCTCGCAACGTCTATCTCCACAATCGGGCCAAGACGATCGAGCGGAAGTGGGATGAGATCGTTCTCGCACGCCGGCTCGAGCGTCTTCTCTCCAAAGACCAGATCCTCGAGGAGTACCTGAACTCGGTCTACTTCGGGCGCGGGGCCTACGGGATCCAGGCCGCAGCGGAAAAGTTCTTCGACAAGCCGGCGTGGCGGCTTACCGTGGGAGAGGCGGCCCTCCTCGCCGGCGTCATCCGCGCGCCCGAGCAGTTCGATCCCGTCGCCCGGCCGGAGCAGTCGTTCACCCGCCGGGCAAAGGTGCTCGATTCCATGCAGCGCAACGGGATGATCGACGCGGCCCAGCGCAAGGCGGCCGAGCAGCAGAAGCTTCACTTCGCAAAACGGACGCTCTCCAACGGAGTGGTGATGTCCACTCCGTACGGCGCTGCGTTCGTGGAATACGTGAAGCAGTCGCTGCTCACGGACGTGCGGCTAGGCGCGACACCGGAGGAACGCACCGATCGTCTCTTCAACGGCGGTCTGAGGATCGAGACCACGTTGGATGCGGCGGCGCAGCGCTCGGCCGAGCGAACGATCGCCGACATCCTCGATCAGAAGGGCGATCCCTCGGCCGCTCTTGCGGCAGTGGAGCCGTCCTCGGGTGCGATCCGGTCGATGGCGGGAGCGGTCGACGCGCAGGGCTTCAACCTCGCAGCGCAAGGCCGGAGGCAGCCGGGGTCGGCCTTCAAGCCCTTCACGCTCGTCGCCGCTCTGGAAGAGGGATTCTCGCTGTACGACGGCTACAGCGGCTCCGCTCCTCGGAAGATCACGCTTCCGAACGGACAGATCTGGAACGTGAACAACTACGAAGGCTCGCGCGGCGGCTACATGAACCTGATCACCGCGACGGAGTTCTCGGTGAACGCCGTGTACGCGCAGCTGGTGATGGACGTCGGCGCGGACAAGGTCGTCAGCGCGGCGAATCGGATGGGGATCACGAGCACGCTCGAACCGTATCCTTCGATCGCGCTCGGCGGGCTGACGATCGGCGTTTCACCGTTGGAGTTGGCATCGGCGTATGCGACGCTCGCGGCTCAGGGCATCGCGCACCGTCCGTACGCGGTGGTGCGGGTCCTCGACCGAGACAAGGAATTGTTCCGGAACTCGTCCAAGCCGATCCGGGCGCTCGAGACCGAAGTGGCGAACAAGGTCACCGCGGTGCTGGAGCGCGTGGTTACCAACGGCACCGGCAAGCGCGCGCAAGGCCTCGGACGTCCGGCCGCCGGAAAGACCGGCACGACCGACGACTATCGCGACTCCTGGTTCGCTGGCTTCACGCCGCAGCTGTCTACCGCCGTCTGGATCGGATATCCGAAAGCGCGGATCCCGCTCCTGAACATCCACGGTCTGCCTCGCGTTTACGGCGGGAGCCTCCCTGCGGAGATCTGGACGCGGTTCATGCTCGCGGCCCTGGAAGGTAAGCCGGTTGTCGATTTCCCGGAGGTATCGCTCGGCGGCCCCAAGGGCTCGTACGTAACGTCCGACGTGACCGATTCCGCTCAGCCGGGAGATGAAGGTCCACCGCAGGAGGACTGCTGGAAGTCCAAGGGCCGCTGCAAGCCCTGAAAGTTCAGCCGATCACGTCGAGGATCTGCGGAAGCGCCCAGTGAAGTTCGCGTTCCCAGTAGGGCCAGCCGTGGTAGCCGCCCAGATAGACGTCCTGGTGGTACGCAACCCCGGCAAGCTCAAGCGCCCGCAAGAACGATAGGTTCAGCTGGAAGATGAAAGCCTCGACCGCGTAGCCGCCGACATTGGCAAGGTCGTCGCCGGCGGGGCCGCCCGGCGTGCCGGTGCCGGTCGCGATGAATAGGTCGATCTCGGAAAGATTCGCGACGAGGTCGGTCGGGTTGTGCTCCTTCCAGGTCTCGGCGTCGGCGAGCTGGTCGCCCCACACGCGATCGTCGGGCGTACCGAACTGCTCGTGCAGCACCTCGAATCCGATCCCCGACAATGGAGCGAGATATCGCGTATCGACGGCACCGGAGAAGCTCGCGGCCGCCTCGAACAGGTCGGGGTGCCGCCCCGCGTACGACATCGCTCCGAAGCCGCCCATCGACAGCCCCGCCACGGCTCGATGTCCGTCGCCCAGGGTAAGGAACGTCGCGTCGACGTAGTCGATCAGGACATCGATGTGGAACGACTCCCAGTCTCGCGAGCCGTCCACCCAGTCCGAGTACCAGCCGGAATCAGGCGAGTCACCGCCGTCGGGCATGACGATGATCACCGGGAGATCGGCCGAAAAGGCGACGACATCGGTGTTCTCGACCCAGGTCGCGTAGGAGTCGCCGGCGCCGTGAAGCAGGTAAAGCACCGGGTAGCGGGTCGATCCGAACGCGTCGTACCCCACGGGCAGGACGACCCGGACCTTCGCTTCGGGGACGATGAGGCCGGCGGGGACCGGCACCTGAACGTCGACGCAGCGTGGGGCAGCGCAAGCGGGATCGACCGCCCGCGCGGCCAGACCTGCCAGCAACGATGCGAGCAGGACCAGGACGGCGAGGGCGCGCTTCACGCAGGTCTGATTCGCCATCCGGGGGCGGTTTTCCTTGGTTCTTTGCTTCACGGGAGCGGGACAACCCGCTGCTAGGCTACCCCGGCCATGGCGCGCATCAGCTCTGTTCGCGCGCGGGAAGTGCTCGACTCGCGCGGAAATCCAACCGTTGAGGTCGACGTTACGCTCGACGACGAAGCGCTCGGGCGCGCGATCGTCCCTTCCGGCGCGTCCACCGGTACCCACGAGGCCATCGAACTGCGCGACCAGGACACGAAGCGGTTCGGCGGGAAGGGCGTGCTCTCGGCGGTCGAGAACGTCAACCACCGGATCGCTCCCGAGCTGACCGGCCACGAGTCGCTCGATCAACGCGCCGTCGACCGTCTCCTCCTCGATCTTGACGGCACACCGAACAAGCGCAAGCTCGGGGCCAACGCCATCCTCGGGGTTTCGCTCGCCGTCGCCAAGGCTTCCGCCGAGTCGATGCAGCTGCCGCTGTTCCGGTACCTGGGCGGGCCGAACGCGCACGTGTTGCCGACGCCGTTCTTCAACGTGCTCAACGGCGGCGCGCATGCCGACAACAACGTCGACGTCCAGGAGTTCATGATCGCTCCGGTCGGCGCCGCTTCCTACGGCGAGGGCTTGCGTTGGGGCGCGGAGGTCTATCACGCGCTCAAAGGTGTCTTGAACCGGCGACGGCTTTCAACGGGGGTCGGAGATGAGGGCGGCTTCGCGCCCAACCTCGACACGAACGAGGCCGCCATCGAGGCGCTCCTCGAAGCGATCCAGGCGGCGGGGCTCGAGCCGGGGGTTGAGGTCGCGCTCGGTCTCGACGTCGCGGCGACCGAGCTGTACCGGGACGGCGCCTACGTCTTCAAGGGCGAAGGGGTGACGCTGGACGCCGAGGGCCTCACCCAGCGATACGTCGACTGGGTCGCCCGCTATCCGCTCCTTTCCATCGAGGACCCGATGTCCGAGGACGATTGGAGCGGCTGGGCACACGTCACCAGCACTCTCGGCGCGAAGGTGCAGCTTGTAGGCGACGACATCTTCGTCACGAATCCCGATCGGTTCGCCGAAGGGATCTCTCGGGATGTCGCTAACGCGATCCTGATCAAGGTCAACCAGATCGGCACGTTGACCGAGACGCTCGACGTCATCGAGCTCGCGCGCAACGCGGGATACGCGGCCATGATGTCGCATCGGTCGGGCGAATCCGAGGACGCGACGATCGCAGACCTCGCCGTCGCGACCGGCGTCGGTCAGATCAAAGCCGGAGCGCCCGCGCGGAGCGACCGGGTGGCCAAGTACAACCAGCTCTTACGCATCGAGGAGATCCTCGGCGACTCCGCGCGCTACGCGGGGACGGATCTGATCTCGGGGGGTGAGCAGTGAAAGCTCGGAGCGCCGTCGTCGGGACACTGCTCGTCGTTTTACTGCTCTCGGCTCTGTATCCGATCCGGCAATACTTCACGCAGAAGACCGAGCTGAAGAAGCTAACAGCGGAAGAAGTCCTGCTTTCCCAGCGGATCGATGCGCTCACCGAGCTGAAGTCCCGGCTCCTGACCGACGACGAGATCGAGCGGATCGCACGCGAGGAGCTCGGGATGGTTCGGCCGGGCGAGATCGCGTTCGCGATCGTCCCCGGGGCCGACGCCGCGAAGAAAGCTGCCCCGCCGATACCTTCGGTGGAGGCCGCCAAAGCCAAACCGGCGTGGTACGACCGATGGTGGGACGCCGTCGTTCACTCCTTGACGGGCATGCGCTGACGCTTCGCCGCTAGCATCCTCGCGGCATGACGCTACGGATCGAAGTCCCGTCCGGCGAAGCTGCGCTCACGAGCTTCCTGGAGTTCCGCGATCTCGTGTATGCGGATCGCGCGGTGCGCTGGCCGACGTTCACCGGCGTGCACCTTCCGATGATCGAGGGGAAGGGGCCGTTCGCCGAACGGCGGCTCTTCCGCCCGTTCCTTGCGCTCGACGAGGGTGAGCCTGCCGCGCGCGCGCTCGCGATGGTGGACGAGCGCTACATCGAGCATTGGAACGAGAACCTCGGGCACGTGATCCTTTTCGAGGCGTTGCCGGGCGCCCGCGAAGCGAGCCGCGCCGTGCTCGACGCGGCGTGTGTCTGGCTGCGCGAGCAAGGGATGGAGGCCGCGCGGGCGGGATACAGCAGCCAGGAGTTCCCGTTCGTGACCGACGACTACGAGTCGCTGCCGGCGGGGTTCATGCGGCACAACCCGCCCGAGTACCACACCATGCTTAAAGACGCAGGGTTCGAGACGGAGATGGGATGGGTCGACTACAAGATCCGCGTGACTCCGGAATTGATCGAGCGGTACCGGAGCGCGCTCGAAAGCGCCAAACTCGCCGGGTATGAGATCGTTCCGCTCCGAGACGTTCCAGAACGTGATCGCGTTCGGCAGTTCACCCGTCTGTGGAACCAAGCGTTCGCGGGCCACTGGGGGAATACGCCGATGTCGGAGGGCGAGTTCGGCCTCTTCTTCGAGCTGCTCTCCGGCTTCGGCATGCTCGACACGTCGGTGATCGCCTATCGCGACGGCGATCCTGCCGGCGTGCTCTGGGTCACGCCGGATCCGAGCATCACCGCGAGCGCGGAAGGGCGGCCGCTGCGGGATGACGAGAAGGTGAACTTCCTTGGGATCGGCGTGCACGAGAAGGCTCGCGGCACCGGCCTCAACCTCGGGATGGCCTCCTACGCCTACCTCGAGCTCATCCGTGGGGGCGCCCGGTGGCTCTCATACACCCTGGTGAGGGACGACAATTGGCCGTCGCGCCGGACGGCCGAGAAGCTCGGCGGCGCGGTCTGCGCTAGCTTCTTGGTGTACAAGCGGGCATTCGGCCGTCGCTGACCGGTTCGGCGTGGTGCCGTTCTGCGGCGCCATTGACCGCCCATCCGACGCAGCCGTACGATTGCCCGCGTCCCCGGCGATATGCTGCGGGAAGGAACCCGGGTGACGCTTCGCCGCCCGGCCCGACATGGGAAGGAGCCTGGTTCGTAGTGCCGGCAGAAGTGGGAGCAGTTGTCGAAGGTACGGTAATCCGCATCGCGCCTTACGGCGCGTTCCTCCAGCTCGATACGGGGGAGACGGGCCTCGTGCACATCTCCGAGATCGACAAGAACTTCGTCAAGGACGTGCGCGAGCACCTCCGCGAGAACGACAAGGTGACCGTCAAGGTCATCGGCATCAAGGATGGCGGAAAGATCGACCTTTCGATCAAGCAAGCCGCCTCCGACTGGCAGCCTGAGGCTCCACGCAGGGCCCGGACGAAGGATCCAGAGTTCGAAGCGAAGCTCAAGCGTTTCATGCGCCAGTCCGAGGAGCGGCTCGTCGACTGGCGCCGTCAGCGCGAAGCCAAGAGGGGATAGCGCGACGACAAAGCCGGGAGGCGGCCTGCGGGCCGCCTCTTCGTTTTGGCGGTGAGCTAGGCTGAGCTCGATGGACCCTCAGGAAGGCGATCGCCGCGTCGTCGGTGTTCAGATCGGGCGGGAGCCGCGCGGCGACGTCACGGTTGCGGTTCGCTGCGAGTACGGCTTGCCGATGGTCGTGCGGACGTCGCCGACGCTCGAGTCTGGCGAGCCGTTCCCGACGCTTTACTGGCTGACCTGTCCGCTCGCGGTTCGCGCCGTCGGAAAGCTCGAGGCTTCCGGATGGATGCGCGAGCTAAACGACCGGCTCGCGCATGAGCCCGAGCTCGCCGTGTCGTATCGCCTCGCACACCAGCGCTACCGGACCGATCGCGACGGCGACCTCGAGGGCCGCGACGAGTCGGCCGGCGGGATGCCGGGCCGGGTGAAATGCCTCCACGCCCTGTACGCACACGAGCTCGGCGACGCGAACCCGATCGGCGCGATCGTGCGCGAAAAGGTCGAGCCGCTCGGCTGTCCGGGCCCGTGCGTGGAGACGACAGAGGACGGCGCCGCCCGGCCGGTCGCGCAGCACACGGGGTTCGCCCGCGCTCGCCGGCGATGAGCCGAACCGCCGCGATCGACGTCGGCACGAACTCGGTGCGCCTCTACGTCGCCGACGTCGCGGGCGACGGCGTGAACCCGGTGGAACGCGATCTGATCATCACGCGGCTCGGGGAGGGCGTGGACGCTACGCGGACGCTCGGAGAAGAGCCGCTGCGTCGCACGGTCGCGGCGATCGCCTCGTACCACCGTCGCGCGCTTGCCTCGGGTGCGAAGCACGTATTGATAGCCGCGACGAGCGCTGTGCGGGACGCCGCCAACCGCGAAGTGTTCCTGGCCGCCGTTCGTGACGCGACCGGCGTCGTCCCCGAGGTGCTCACCGGCGAGCAGGAAGCGCGGACGTCGTTCCTCGGGGCGACGAGCGAGCTCGACGCCGGCGGGCCGTTCCTCGTGCTCGACATCGGCGGCGGCTCGACCGAGTTCGTGGTGGGGGAGCGTACCGTCGAGGCGTGGACCTCGATCGACATCGGCTCCGTCCGGCTCACCGAGCGCCACGTCCGTAACGACCCGCCCACCGACGCAGAGCTCGATGCGTTGGTGGCCGACGCCGACGCGGGGGTCGCACAAGCGAAGGAGGCGGTGGGAAGCCGCGCGGAGACCATCGTGGGACTCGCCGGGACGGTCACGACGGTCGCGGCGATGGCGCTCGGCCTCGAGGGCTACGACCGCGATGCGATCCACCACGCCGTCCTTGATGTGCATCTGTTGCGTGAGATGGACGGGATCTTGAACGTCATGACGAACGAGCGCCGTCGCAAGCTTCCGGCCATGCCGCCGGGCCGGGAGGACGTCATCGTGGCGGGTTCGACGATCCTGATCAGCGTGATGGAGGGGTTCGGTTTCGATCGGTTGCTCGTATCGGAGGCGGACATCCTCGATGGGTTGGTTCTCGACGCGGCCGGGGCTGCTTGATCCGGCTGGTGCCGTCAGCCTTAGGCTGAGATCGCGGTTGCCTCGGCGCGTGGTGGCGCGATGCCGTCCAACCGGTGGCCGGCGACGACGATCATCGCGGCGCTGATCGCCAGCGGGATCGACAGAAGCGCGAGCGTCCTCGGCGCGCCGATGTGCGACGCGAGGATTCCGGCGATGAGCGCGCCGACCGGGAACAGGCCCCCCCACGCCATCATGTAGAGGCTCATGATGCGTCCGCGCTTGCTCGAGGGGACGCCGGTCTGGAGGCCGCTGTTCGTCGCGGACACCGACATCGTGTAGACGGCGCCGACGCCGACGAGCAGCAGGCTCGACACCGCGAGGTTGCGCGATGCGGCGAAGCCCGCGATGAGCAGCGCGAGTACGCCCATCCCGGTCCCGATCGCGAGGCGAAGCCCGAAACGCCGGACGACGACGCCGGTGGCGAGCGCACCCGCTACCGCACCGATGCTGAACATCGCGAACAAGCCGCCGTAGCCGCCGGCCCCGAGTCCGAGCTCGTGCTTCGCCATAACCGACAGCAACGCGATGACCGGAGCGCCGAAGAGACTTACGATCGCCGTGGCGGCGAGCAGCGCCGTGATCGCAGGAGACGCGTATGCCGCGCGCACGCCTCCGAACAGCGCCCGGGCGCCGCTCGACGTCGGCGGGTCCTGCCGCGTCGTGCGGATCGCGAGGAGGGCCGCGATGACGGCGAGGAACGTCAGCGCATTGGCGGCGAACGCCCAGCCGGCTCCGTAGCTGGCCAGGAGAAGGCCGCCGAGCGCCGGGCCGACCACGCGGGCGACCGAGAACTGCGTGGAGTTGAGTGAGACCGCGTCGAGGATGAGCCGCGGCGGGACGAGGTCGGGGATGATCGCCTGGAACGAGGGCGCGTTGAACGCCATCGTTATGCCGGCGAGACCGATGATCGGCAGCAACGTCGCGACGCTCGCGTGCCCGGTCCAGGTGACGACGGCGAGTGCCGCAGCGAAGGCCATCGCGAGGGTTTGCGTGACCAGGAGCACCCGGCGGCGATCGAGCCGGTCGGCCATCAGTCCGCCGAAGAGCCCGAACAGCAGCGTGGGGATGAACTGGGTGAAGGTCACCATCGAAACCCAGAACGCCGAGTTGGTGAGCTCGAGGACCACCCATGCGAGCGCGACGTTCTGCAGCCATGTCCCCGTGTTCGAGATGAGCGCTCCGCTCCAGAACAGGGCGAAGTTCCGGTGGGCGAACGGCCGCATGGTTCGGAAGCGACCGCCGGACGGCTGCTCGATCGGGAGGGGAGCAACCTGGGCGGGGGCCTGTGGAAGTGCGCCTTCTACGGCGACCTCAGTCCGGCCTCGCATCCCTGTTTCCCTCCCGATGGTTCCTTGCGGATAGTTTCCTAAGGAAATGGTATCCTAGGGAACGCGTTGCGGCAAACAGATATTCCCCGCGCGGGACGCGGGAGAGGAGGGCAGGTGCCGGGAACGTCCGAAGAACTGCTCGAGGCCATGACTACGGTCTCGCGCTACTTCTTCCGCATCATGACCCAGTGCCTCGCCGACCTCCCCGAGGCCGAGGACGTCAGCGCCACGCAATACCGCACGCTCGCGATCCTTGCCTTGCGGGGGCCTCGGAATGCCAGCGTGCTGGCCGACGAGCTCGGGGTCGGCCGGCCGGCCGCGACCAAGCTCGTCGACCGGCTGGTCCGGCGGCGTCTGATCCGCCGCGGCAGCCACGAAACCGACCGGCGTCAGGTGATCCTCGAGGCGACCGAGCGCGGCCGGGGAGTGGTTCGGGCGGTGCAGCAGTGCAGGCGGCGCAAGCTCGCCCGGGTGCTTTCCGAGCTGGATCCAGTCGCGCGCGATGCGCTCGTCCGTGACTTGCCGGCCCTGACCGAGGCGTTTGAACGCACCGGCGTCGCGACGACGACACCGCCCGAGTTGCTCACGCTCACCGCGCCGCGAGCTCGCTAAGCAAGCCGCGCGGACATAACGGACGCAACTTCCGGCCTATTGTCGGCGTCGTGTAGGGCGACGATACTTGGTGACTCCCATGAGACGGCTCTTGCGTTTCGTCATCCGCCCGGCGGTGCTCGCACCGCTGGCGGTTCTGCTCATCGCGAGCTCGATCGGCGCGTATGCGATGCGAGACCGGGCCACGACTACGGCGAAGCCGATCGTGCCGAGCGCCGCCCGGGCCGAGCTGGGCGACACCTCGATCCCCAAGCCCGATCACGCTGCACCGACTCCGACCCCGACACCGACCCCAACCCCAACGGTCGCGCCGCCCAAGCCCACGCCGAAGCCGGAACCCAAGAAGACCGTCACCGCGATCCCGAAACCGAAGGGCCCGAGCCTGTCGGCGTTCAAGAAGCTCGGCGCGTGGGTTGACCTCTATGACTACGCGGCGATCGATCCGGAGCCCGCTTCGGCCGACATGGCAGCGCGCGGCGTGAAGACCCTGTACCTCCAGACCGCCCGCTGGAACAAGCCGGCGCCCGACGACCCGAACGTCTTCCAGGACATGCCGCTGGCCGAGCGCTGGGTGCACGCTGCTCACGCGAACGGCATGCGGATCATCGGCTGGTACCTGCCGGCCTACGAGGACATGGAACGGGACATCACGCGCACGAAGGCGATCGCGACCTACCGGACGAGCCTCGGACAGCGGTTCGACGCCCTCGCGATCGACATCGAGTACAAGGGCCAGATGTCGTCGCTGTCGGAATGGAACGCAGCCATCGCCGAGCACATCCGCCGGGTGCGTTCGAAGGTGGGCGCCGCGTATCCCGTCGGCGCGATCGTTCCCTCGGCGCTGGCGATGGAGATCTATCCGCAGAACTGGGTCGGCTTCCCGTGGAAGAGCATCGCGGCGTACGCCGACGTCGTGATGCCGATGGCGTACTGGAGCTACCGGCACGACTGCGACGAGAAGCCCGAGCACTGCGCGTACGGCTACACGGCCGGCAACGTCCAGCGGGTCCGCGAGCTCATGGAGAAGCCTGCCATGCCGGTCCACGTGATCGGCGGGGTGGCGGACGCCATCACCACGCAAGAGGTGTCCGACTTCGTGAAAGCGGCGCTCGCGGTCAAGGTGTACGGCGCCTCGCTGTACGACTACCGGACGACCAAAGCCGAGTACTGGGCGCCGTTACAGAAGCTCAACGTCTGATAGCGCTTGCCGCCCGCGGCCGTCCGCGCGATGCTTTCACGTGATGGGTGAGAAGCGCGTGTCGACCACCCTCCTCGGTCAGTTCACCGAGGAGCACGCAGAGGCGATCGCGAAGGGTCTCCATGAGGCCGGCATCGTCTGGTGGCACAAAGCCTCGGGTGGGCTCGTACGGTTCCTTTCCGCCGGCGACTGGGGCGTGCGGATCTTCGTCGACGCGTCCCGCATGGATGAAGCGCGCGAGGTCGTGCGCCGCGTGGCCTCCGAGTTCGGCGCCAAAGGGTCGTGATGGACGCGCCGATCCGTGAGTTCTTCGACAGGATCGACGGCCTGCGCGATCCCGAGGCGGTCGCGAAGGTCCTGGCCGAGCTCGCGTCCGATCGCGATTACTTCGAGGCGCTCATCGCTCCGATCGACCCCGACGGGATGGGTGGCTTGCCGCTGCACGTGCCCGACCAGGGCCCGCGCATGTTCCTGATGCATCGTCCGCGCGGCGTCATGAGCTACGTGCACTCACACGGCACGTGGGCAGCCGTCGCGCCTGTGCGCGGCGTCGAGACGCATCGCCGGTTCGAGGTGG
>JBKKCR010000169.1:0-13180 GCA_046712825.1 Actinomycetota bacterium
AACGCGGCCGGTGCAGAGATCGGCGTCGTGAAATTCATCCAGCAAGGTGACACGGTTCTGGTCAAAGCCGACGACCTGGCTTTCCCGTCGGCCTTGGTTCCCGGCTTCAAAGGGTTCCACATCCACAGCACCGGAATATGCGATCCGTCGGCGATCGATCCCGCGACCGGGAATACCGTCCCGTTCTTCACGGCCGGCGGTCACTACAACCCGGCTGTGACGACGCACGGATCCCACGGGGGCGACATGCCCGTTCTACAAATCAATCAAGACGGGTCGGCGTGGACGCGGTTCAAGACCGACCGTTACGACGTGGCCGACATCATCGGCCGTGCCGTGATCGTGCACAGAGATGCGGACAACTTCGGCAACGTTCCGGTCGGCACCGGTGCGACGCAGTACACCGCGAACTCGACCGGCACGACCAACGCGACGGCGACCGGACTTACCGCGAACACCGGAAACGCCGGACCGCGCTACGCCTGCGCCGTGGTCGTGGCCAGCTAGCAACATCGAGCACGACGGAGGGGGCGGCGAACGCCCCCTCCGCACCTGAGGAGAGACGATGGGCGCGATCATCGAGATCGAAGGGTTGCGGAAGGAGTACCGAGGCCGGCGTGGTCGCACCATCGCCGTCGGCGGGCTCGATCTCTCCGTACCGGAAGGGGGCGTCTTCGGATTCCTCGGTCCGAACGGGTCCGGCAAGACGACGACGATCCGCTGCTTGCTCGGGTTGGTCCGGCCTTCGGCCGGCCATTGTCGCGTCATGGGAGTCGATGCGGGGAGCGAGCTTCACCGTGTCATCGGCCGGATCGGTTCGATCGTTGAGGCGCCCGCGCTCTTTCCCACGTTCTCGGGCAGAAAGAACCTGACCCTGCTGGCCCGCCTCGACGGCATCGGTCCTGTCGCCGTGGATGCGGCACTCGAACGCGTTGGGCTCGCGGATCGGGCCGACGACTGGGTCAAAGGCTACTCACTCGGCATGCGCCAGCGGCTTGGGATCGCTGCCGCGCTGCTCAAAGATCCGGCCCTGGTCATCCTGGATGAGCCGGCCAACGGCCTCGACCCCGCCGGCATCGTGGAGGTTCGCGAGCTCTTGCGGGCGCTCGGCCGCGAAGGCCGGACGGTATTCGTTTCGAGCCATCAGCTGGCCGAGGTTCAGAACACGTGCGACCGCGTCGCGATCCTCGCCCGCGGCCGTGCCGTCGTTTCGGGCCCGGTCCGGGAGGTTCTGAGCGCAGGGCGCGGCGCGCGGCTCGTCGTCCGGGTCGCGGACCTCCAAAGAGCCGCGGACGTGTTGTGCGCAGCGGGGATCACCGCCGCGGTGCGCGGCGATGCCGTCCGGGTTGCGCTCGATCCAAACGAAGGCCCGCGCGTGACCCGCGCGCTCGCCGACGCGGGCCTGTACCTCTCGGAGATGCGTCCCGACGAGGTGGACCTCGAGACGGTCTTCCTCGAGTTGACGCGTGAATCGGATGCAACAGTGGTTGAGGAGGTGCCGGCATGAAGCGGCTCTTCGGGGTTGAAGTGGCCCGGTTCCTTTCGAGACGTTCGGTGCGCGTCTTCGGCGCGTTCCTTCTCTTGATCGTGATGGCCGCCGGCGTTCTGACCTTCGTCTTCTCCAATCGCGATTTTGCAGCAGCGACCGCGCGCGAGCGCGCCGCTGTGACGAGGGATTATCAGGCCTGCCTGCGTGGCGAGTTCGCGCCACCCCCGGAGGAGCGGCCCGCCGGTTTCGACCCTGCGAAGGATTGCGAACCGCCCGACCTCACCCAGGTCACTGCGGACCCCCGATTCCACCTAACGGCGCTGCGCGGTGTCTTCGCCGGCGCGAGTATCGCGATGGTGATGCTCGGCCTAGGCCTGGGCGCCTCGTTCATCGGGGGGGAGTGGCATCACCGGACGATGACGACGCTGCTTACGTGGGAATCGCGCCGGATACGCGTCATCGCCGTCAAGCTCGCGGCCGCGGCCGCGGCCGTGTTTGTCGGAGTGATCGCCTTCGAGGTGCTGCTCGGCGCTTCGCTTCTCCCTGCCGCCGCCTTCCGCGGTACGACTGAGGGCGCGACGGCGTCCTGGCTCGGCAGCGTGATCGGCGTGGGCTTGCGCGGAGCGACGCTGGCGGCGATGGGCGCGGTCCTCGGCGGGGCGATCGCGACCGTCGCTCGCAACTCGGCGCTGGCGCTCGGGATCTCGTTCGCGTGGCTCGCCGTCGTCGAGAACATGATCCGCGGGTTGAGGCCCACGTGGGAGCCCTGGCTGATCGGCAACATCGCCGCGTCTTTCATCGACCCCGGGGGGGATGGGGCCGTCCGCACGATGCTCGGCGGCGGAGTCGTGCTGGGGATCTACGTGATCCTCATCGCGGCGCTCGCGAGCCAGATCTTCAAACGGCGCGACGTCGCATGATGCGCACGAAGGGGGAATAGAGATGAGGATGATGAGGCTTCGACGCGCAGGGCTCGGGCTCGCCGCGCTGGCCTTGCTGACGGCAGCGTGCGCGGACAAGGCCGCGACCAACGTGTCTCCCACGAGGATGACGGTGAGGATCGCATCGCCGGCCACCGGCTCCACCGTGAAGGGAAACGTCGTGACCCTCGACCTCACGGTCGCAGGCATCACGATCGTCAAGGCAGACGCCGACGTAACGGGTCGCACCGGCCACTTCCACGTATTCATCGACCGCGATCCCGTCGCTTCGGGAGCAACGATCCCGAAGGAGCCGGGTATCGTCCACTCGGCCGATGACCCGCTCACGATCCCCGGCCTGAAGACGGGCGAGCACCGGTTCGTCGTCGTGCTCGGAGACGGCGCGCACAAACGGATCGGGAACGCGCAATCGGAGATCAGGCTGACCGTGGAGGGGCCGTCGCTCGATGCGAGCGCGCCGGCAACCGTCCCAGCCGGGCAGTCCGTCCCGGTTCAGATCGCCGTCGAGGGCGTCACGCTCGTCAAGGCGGACGGCGACACGTCGGACGCCACCGGCCACGTGCATCTGTTCATCGACCGCCCCCCGACCGCGCCCGGCCAGGTGATCCCGAAGGAGGACGGCATCATCCACAGCGCCGATGCCATCGTTCCCGTGCCGGGACTCGCAGCCGGCGAGCACATCATCTGGGTCGTGCTCGGCGACGGCAGCCATCTGCCCTTCGCGCCGCTCATCGCCGACAAGATCACGGTGACGGTGCAGTAGCCGGCGCTACGGCGCGTTCGAGCGGTTCCCCGACCCGCCCGACGAGATATTGACGAACGTCGATGCCTCCATTATCATCCATCGACGTTCGTCTATCTATGAAGGGATCGACATGGCGGCGGTGACGCGGGATCGCCCGAAGCGGAAGCTTCGCGTGGTGCAGGAAGCCATGCGCCCGGCGGAATGCTGCCCGGCGATCGCGGGGGCTCCCCTGCGTGACGAGGAGGCCGCGGTCTCGGCGTCTCTATTCAAGGCGCTGTCCGACCCGCATCGCGTTCGGATCGTGAATCTGCTGGCCACGAACCCGGATCCGGTCTGCGTCTGCGACATCACCGGCTCGTTCGGCCTGTCGCAGCCGACGGTGAGCTTCCATCTGAAGAAGCTCGTACAAGCCGGGCTGCTCGACCGTGAGCAGCGCGGTGTCTGGGCCTACTACTCACTCAATCGCAGGGCGATGGAGCAGCTGTCCGGAGTTTTTTCGACGGAGGGATCGAAATGAGCGATGTGCGCGAAACGGTTCGCGATCATTACGCCAAGGCCGCGCTCGGCGTCGCGAGCGAAGGATGCGGCTGCGGTGACGGGTGCGGCGCGTCGGGGAGCTTCGGTTCGGTGTTGTACGAGAAGTCGGATCGCGACGCCCTCCCCGACGAGGCCGTCCTCGCGAGCCTTGGGTGCGGCAACCCGATCGCCGTGGCGGAACTGAAGCCCGGCGAGGTCGTGCTCGACCTCGGCTCGGGCGGCGGGATCGACGTGCTTCTGTCCGCCGGGCGCGTGGGGCACGAAGGCAAGGTGTACGGGCTCGACATGACCGAGGAGATGCTCGCGCTCGCCGTCGCCAACCGCGACAAGGCCGGCCTCCGCAATGTCGAGTTCCTCAAGGGCTACATCGAGGATGTGCCGCTGCCCGCCGACACCGTGGACGTCGTCATCTCGAACTGCGTCATCAATCTCTCGCCGGACAAGGACCGCGTGTTTGCGGAGATCTTCCGCGTACTCCGGCCCGGCGGCCGCGTCGGCGTCACCGACATCGTGGCCGAGGACCGGCTGAGCGCCGATGAGCGCGCGGAGCGCGGCAGCTACGCGGGGTGCATCGCGGGAGCGCTGTCGTTCTCCGAGGTCGAAGCGTCGCTCGAGCGCGCGGGGTTCTCCGACGTGAGCGTCACCTCGACGCACGTTGTCGCCGACGGCATCCACTCGACGATCATCAAGGCGTCGAAGCCGGCGGACGCGCCCGGCGCTCTCGTCGGCCGTGAGCTGGCGCAGGTTCGCAAGGGCTGCTGCTGAGCGGAGCGTTGTTGTCGTAGGAGCGCTCTAGCATCGCTTCACCTTCCCTCGAGACCTTCGAGGAAGGGAGAGACGATGGCACGCTCCTGCTCATGCTCCGCCTGCGGCGTGACGATCCGCCCCCGCGCACGAGACATGACCCTCGGCGCTGCCGTGCGCGTCCACTATTGGAAGCGTCACCGCGAGGTGATGCTGGGCACGCGCGCGGCGACCCGCAGGCGGCGGAAGGCGGCCGTTAGCTCGGGGAGCTGATGGTTCGCGTTCAGGCCGCTGGGGTTCGGTAGCAGCCACACACGGGCGGTACCGATCCTCTCCGGCTGCCGGCCGATGACGGCGCGCGGACGGCTGAACGCCGTGCGGTAGGCGCCGATCCCGAGGAACGCGACGTACGCCGGGTCGTGCTTGTGCACCAGCGTCTCCAGCCGGCGTGCGCCGCGCCGAAGCTCATCCGAGGAGAGCTCGTCCGCCGCCGCGGTCGCGCGCGCGACCAGGTTCGTGAGCCCCAAGCCGCGCGCCGGGAGCGTCAGGTCCTCGTCTGGGCTCAGAACGGTTTCGGTGAACCCGGCCGCGTGAAGGGCTTTCCAGAAGCGGTTGCCGGGCCGGGCGAAGTGGTGCCCTACCGCCACCGAGTAGAGCGACGGGTTGATCCCGACCAGCAGAACCCGGATGCCGGGCCCGAGCACGTCGCGGATCGTGCGGCCGTGTGCCGCGGCGACTTCCTCGCGGGTCGGTCGTTTGCTCATCTCGGCGAACGATACAGTGGCGCCATGCCGGAGCTGCCTGAGGTGCAGGCACTCGCCGAGCGTCTCACAGGCGCCGTCGGGGGTTCGGCGTTCGCCGGCGCGGTGCCGCTGCAGTTCTCCGCGCTGAAGACCGTCGTCCCTGCCCCCGAGTCGCTCGTTGGCGTGACGCTCGAGCAGGTCGGTCGCCGCGGAAAATACCTCGTCCTCGAATTCGGCGGACCAAGGATGCTCGTCCACCTCTCCCAGGGCGGCCGCATCGACGTCGAAGACCCGCCGAAGCAAACGAAACCGAGAGGGTCGGTTGTGCGATTCCGGTTCGCCGGTCGGCCTTCGGTGCTCGTGAAGGAGTTCGGCACGGAGCGCAAGGCCGGCTGGTGGGTCCTCGCACCGGGCGACGACGGACCGTTGCAGAAGCTCGGACCGGAGCCGGACTCGGAAGCGTTCGCGGCGCTGGTGAGCACCGGGGACGACAAGCGTCGTCTCCACACGATCCTCCGAGACCAGCGCACCGTTGCCGGCATCGGCCGTGGCTATTCCGACGACGTGCTGCACCGCGCGCAAGTGTCGCCGTACGCCTCGCTTGCGAGCATGAGCGAAGGCGATCGCGCGCGCGTGCTCGACGCGATCCGGGATGTCCTAGCGGAGGCGTTGGAGATCGAACGCCAGCGCACCGGCGGACTGCCGACCAAGATCGGCGATCACTTCACCGTCCACGGCAAGAACGGATTCCCGTGTCCGCGATGCGGTGCGGATCTGCGGCGCGTGAGCTACGAGTCACACGAGGTGACGTACTGCCCGGCCTGTCAGACGGGCGGGAAGGTCCTAGCCGACAGGCGTCTCTCGCGGCTCGTCCGCTGACGTCAGCTGTTCCGCGCTGGGACACGACGGTACGAACCCGTGCGCGTCGAGCACCTTCTGCAGCGTCGTATGAAGCATGTTCAGCTCGCCGGGCGTGAGGTTGTTCGTGAACCGTTCGGCGAGGCTTTCCAGGTGCCGGGGGAGCGCGACGCGGAGCGCCTCGCGCCCCTCCGGCGTCACCACCGCGTAGACCGCTCGCCGGTCGGTCGGGCACGCGGCTCGGGCAACCAGGCCGGCCGCCTCCATCCGATCGACGAGCCGGGTGACCCCGCTCTTGGAGAGCAGGACCGAGTGCGCCAGCTCCTGCATCTTCAGCCGGCTGTCGGGCGCGGACGTCAGCTGAACGAGCACTTCGAACCAGCCGAGCGGCATGCCGTGCGAGGCCATCAGGTCGGCCTCGAGAAGATCGAGCAGCAGGGAGTTCGCTTGGACCAGAGTCAGCCAAGCGGCCAAGCCCGGCTCCTCTGACCTGCTGGTTTGTGTCTTTGGGGGCATGGAAAGATCCTAGCGCGCAATAGTTGACAGCGCAACGACTTAAACGATATAGTTGCACCATCAACGATTGAGTATTCAAGAGCCCGGGCCCGAGCGAGCCCGGCGAAGGAGGAAGCGAGATGACGAACCAGGCAACAGCACTACCCAAGCTTGATGGGATCGAGCTGCCACAGCCGGGCGTGTGGGAGATCGACCAGGCCCACTCCAGCGTCGGATTCGTCGCTCGCCACCTGATGGTGGGCAAGGTGCGAGGACGCTTCGAAGGATTCCAGGGCTCCGTGACGATCGGTGTCCACCCGGGACTGTCGGCCGTGAGGGCCACCATCGATGCGGCGAGCATCAACACGGCGAACGAGCAGCGCGACGGGCATCTACGGTCGCCGGATTTCCTGGACGTCGAGAACTTCCCGACACTGCGATTCCGCAGCACCTCGGTGAAGCAGAACGGTGGGACCTCGCTGCTGATGAGCGGAGACCTGACCATCAAGGACGTCACGAAACCGGTTGACCTCGAGGTGAACTTCGAAGGCATGACATCCGACCCGTTCGGCAACACCAAGGCGGTCTTCTCGGCGGAAACCGAGATCGACCGTGAGGAGTTCGGCATCACCTGGAACCAGGCGCTCGAGACCGGCGGAGTCCTCGTCGGCAAGCGCGTCAAGATCCAGCTCGAGATCTCGACGGTCCTCAAGTCCTAACTCAAGGGATCATCAAGGGGGTCGGCCCCCGACGAGCGGGGCCGGCCCCTTTGCCGTTCGCGTGGCCCTGCGCGCTAGCATCGCCGGATATGAAGATCCTTCGGACGCCGGACGAGCGGTTCGCGAACCTCCCCGGTTACCCGTTCGAGCCGAACTACATCGAGATCGGAGCCGGGCTCCGGATGCACTACGTGGACGAAGGCCCACGCGAGGCGGATCCCGTCCTCTTGCTGCACGGCGAGCCGTCGTGGTCGTACCTGTATCGCAAGATGATCCCCGTCGTCGCCGGTGCAGGGTTCCGCGCGATCGCCCCCGACCTGATCGGCTTCGGCCGCTCCGACAAGCCAGCCGAACGCTCCGACTATTCGTACCAGTCGCACATGGACTGGCTGCACGCGTTCATCGAGGGACTCGACCTGCGACGCGCCACCTTGTTCGGGCAGGACTGGGGCGGGCTGCTCGGACTCCGGCTCGTGGCCGAAGCGCCGGATCGCTTCGATCGCGTCGTCGCTTCAAACACGTTCCTCCCCACCGGCGATAGCGATCTCGGCGAGGCCTTCCACGCGTGGCGGAAGTTCTCGCAGGAGGCCCCGAAGCTCCCGATCGGATCGATCGTCAAAGGAGGGTGCGCGTCGGCTCCGCAAGAGATCGTCGACGCTTACAACGCCCCGTTCCCCGACGAGACCTACAAGGCCGGCGCTCGCCAGTTCCCTATGCTCGTGCCGAGTTCGCCCGACGACCCCGCTGCTCCGGCCAACCGAAAAGCATGGGAGGCCCTTCAGACATGGGACAAGCCATTCCTGACGGCGTTCGGCGACTCGGACCCGATCACGCGCGGCGCCGATCGCGTCCTTCAGAAGTTGATCCCGGGAGCGAAGGGTCGGCCGCACGTCACGATCTCCAACGCGGGTCACTTCCTTCAGGAGGACAAGGGCGAAGAGCTCGCCGAGATCGTTGTGGCGTTCATGCGCGACACGAGCGCCCGTTCCGGCTGAGCCCATGAGCCGCGCGTCCGTCGCGTGGGCCGAGGCGCTGGCCTCGTGGGCTATCCCGCCCGAGGTCATCGCCCAAGCCCCCGAGGATCCGTGGGCTTACCACGTCGGACACTTCGTCCGTGCCGCGGAGGAGGCGCTCGTGCGCGAGACGCCTTCGCTCCGGCGGGCCTTCGAAGCCCTGCCGGTCGGCGGCACCGTCCTCGACGTGGGCTGCGGTGCGGGCGCCGCGAGCCTCCCGCTCGCGCCGCCGGCGTCCTCACTTACCGGCGTTGATCAGAGCGAAGAGATGCTGCGCGCGTTCGCGGGCCGGGCGGCCGCGCTCGGGGTCGCTCACGAAGAGATCCAGGGTCGCTGGCCCGACGTCTCGGACCGGATCCTCGGGGCAGCCGACGTCGTCGTTTGCCATCACGTGCTCTACAACGTTCCCGATCTCGGCCGGTTCGCAGAAGCGCTGAACCGCCACGCGCAGCGGAGGGTCGTGGTCGAGCTGACCGCAGAGCACCCCCGGTCGTGGGAGAGTCCCCTATGGCGCGAGCTCCACCGCATCGAGCGCCCGCTCCGGCCGACCGCCGACGACGCCGTCGAGGTTCTCTCGGACCTCGGGCTCTCGGTGTCGATCGATCGGTGGACGCGCGCGCCTTCCTTCTCGTCGGCGGAGCGCGACGAGCTGGTTGCGATGATCCGCGTCGACCTGTGCCTGAGCGCGGACCGCGACGCCGAGATCGCCCGGGTCCTCGAGGCGCATCCGCCGCCGCGTGAGCGAGGTATCGTCACCCTTTGGTGGGATGTCCGCTGAGCACGAGCGACGAGCGAGAGGGGACCGGAGCTGAGCGTGGCCGGTAGGCCGGCGCGGCCTGGACGTAGCCGCCGGTCGGCCGGGTCTGGGTGTGACGCCGTAGGGCGATTTGGGTAGGTTTTCCCAATCCCTATGCACCCAACATCAGTACAAGCACGCCTCGCTTCGCGCGTCGCTTTGGCGTGCGCCCTGCTCGCGGCCGTCTCCTGCGGAGGGCGGTTCGATCGCATCGCAAGCCCCGCGTCGCTGCTCCGGGTCGACGTCCCCTCGGGTGCAACGCGCGCGGTGCTCTCCGGCGTCCGTTCGACCGCCGGGGTGGCGCGCGTCGCCGGCTTCGCGCTCATCGACGTTCGGATCACCACCCCGACGAAGACCTCCATCAAGCTCGCGGTCGTCGATCCCGCCGAGGTCGAAGCCCTCACGGCGTCGCTCGCCGCCGATGGGTCTGCCTCGCACGCAGGCCTGCGCGGCGGCTGGCTGCTGATATCGGCATCGGATCGAGCGCACCTGGGCATAGCTGAGGGCGGCGTCGTGAAGCTGCGCGACGCACACGGGTCGGCGCACACCGTCCCGGTCGCGGATCTGACGGACGAGCTGACGGGAACCGGCGCCGTCGGCGTCGTCGCGCGTGACCGCGTCCCCTGGCTCGAGACCGGCAGGCCGACGATGCTCTTCGTGGCGGTCGCACCCGAGGCCGACCCGAGCGCCACCGCCACGGCACTGGCATCGAAGCTCAACACCCCGGTGAACGTCGACGGCGGCCGGCCTGCGTTCCTCACCGGCCGCGCATCTTCTCAGTTGTTCGGTTCTTTCAGCTACGTCGTCAACGGCGACGGGACGATCCGCCAGGATCCAGGTTGGGTGAGCAGATACATCGTCCGCGCGCGTGTTCCGATCTTCGGGACGGTCACGTGTCATCGGATGATGATCTCGCAACTCGCAGCCGCGCTCGGCGAGGTCCAACGCCTCGGCCTGGCATCCGCGATCGACCTCGACCAGTACGGCGGCTGCTACGTCGCCCGCAAGATCCTCTGGGATCCGGCGAATCCGGTGTCGATGCACGCATGGGGGCTCGCGATCGACTTCAACGTCGCCGGCAACAAGTACGGCGCGCGGCCGACGATGCACCCTCGCATCGTCGAGATCTTCCAGCGCTGGGGCTTCCGCTGGGGCGGGAACTGGCAAACGCCGGACGGGATGCACTTCGAGCTGGCCGGGCTTATCCGACGGTAGTCGTCCTCGCCGCGTGCGAGGATTAGGTGATGTTCCTCTCGGAAGTCGTTGCCGCCGCCGACGCGGTCGCGGCCACCGCCTCTCGTAATCAGAAGGTCTCGCTTCTGGCCGATCTCCTGCGAAGCGTTCCGCCCGGAGAGATCCCCGCCGCGGTGGGATTCCTGTCCGGCGAGCCGCGACAGGGCCGCGTGGGCATCGGCTGGGCCACGGCGTGGCGTGCCGAGTCGGCGCGGCCGGCGCAGCAGGCGACGTTGACGATCGCCGACCTGGACTCGTTCTTCGATCGGATCCTCGAGACGATAGGCAAGGGTTCGGCGAGAGCGCGCTCCGATCTCGTCGCGGATCTGCTCCGCCGGGCGACCGCTCGGGAGATCGATTTCATCCGCCGGCTGTTCGTCGGCGAGATGCGGCACGGCGCCCTCGAAGGTGTCGTCGCCGAAGCCGTCGCGAAGGCGGCCGACGTGCCCTCGGCGGTGGTGCGTCGCGCGGCGATGTTGTCGGGCGATCTTGGCCGGACGGCGGCGGTTGCGTTGACCGAAGGCGAGGCCGGGCTCGGAGCGTTCGGGCTCGAGGTGCTGCGGCCGGTCCAGCCGATGCTCGCATCGACCGCCGACGATCCCGCCGCGGCGCTCGCGATCACCGGTCTCGCGTCGGTCGAGTGGAAGCTCGACGGGATACGGATCCAGGTGCACCGCTCCGGCGACGAGGTACGCGCGTTCACGCGCAACCTCAACGACGTAACCGACCGCATGCCGGAGGTCGCCGACCTCGTCCGAGCGATGCCCGAGAAGACGCTGGTGCTCGACGGCGAGGCCATCGTGCTCGACGCGGACGAACGCCCCCACCTGTTCCAGGACACGATGAGTCGCGTCGGTCGGCGAACCGGCGAGCATGAGGCGGCGCTCGTCCCGTGGTTCTTCGACGTGCTGGTCGCCGGCGACGAGCAGCTGCTCGATGCTCCGCTCTCCGAACGCCGTGCTGCGCTCGAGCGTGTGGCGGGGGAGTGGCGCGTCCCGTCGATCGTCACTGAGGACGCCGAGGAGGCGCAGCGGTTCCTCGACGCGGCCATCGAGGCCGGACACGAGGGCTTGATGGTGAAGGCGGTCGGCTCCACGTATCAAGCCGGGCGACGCGGCAAGTCGTGGATCAAGGTGAAACCGGCGAAGACCCTCGACCTGGTCGTGCTCGCGGCCGAGTGGGGGCACGGCAGGCGACGCGGCCGGCTATCGAACCTGCACCTCGGCGCGCGAGATCCCGGGGGCGGCTTCGTGATGGTCGGCAAGACTTTCAAAGGTATGACCGACGAGACGCTCGCCTGGCAGACCGCTCGCCTCCAAGAGATCGAGACGTCCCGCGAAGGGATCACCGTGTGGGTCCGGCCGGAGCTCGTGGTCGAGATCGAGCTCGACGGCGTGCAGTCCTCGAGGAAGTATCCCGGCGGCGTCGCGCTGCGGTTCGCGCGGCTGAAGCGCTACCGGCCCGACAGGACGGTCGCGGACGCCGATACCATCGACGCCGTGAGAGCCCTTCTTCAGAGATGAACGCGACGATGATCGTCCGGCCGTGCGTGGAGGCCGATCTCGAGCAGCTCAACGAGATCTACAACCATTACGTCGCATACTCGGCGGCGACGTTCGATCTCGACCCGATCCCGATGGACGTGCGGAAGGAGTGGTTCTCCAAGTACGCGGAGACCGGCCCGCACCGGCTCTTCGTTGCGGTCGAGGGCGACACGGTGCTCGGGTACGCCGACTCGCACCAGGTCCGTCTCAAGCCCGCGTACATCACCTCGGTCGAGACGAGCGTCTACTTGCTCCCGGCCGCCACCGGCCGCGGGATCGGCACCGCGCTCTACGAAGCGCTCTTCGAAGCGCTCGCCGCCGAAGACGTCCACCGCGCCTACGCGGCCATTACCGACATCCCGAACCCCGCTTCGGTCGCGCTGCACGAGCGGTTCGGCTTCCACTACGTCGGCACGTTCCACGAGCAGGGACGCAAGTTCGGCCGCTACTGGGACGTTCCGTGGTTCGAGAAAGAGCTCTGACCTTCTCCGGATGCCCGAGCGCAACCGCGTCTCGCCGTTCGGTGAGATCGTCGCGATCGAGCAGCGCGGCCTGTTCATGGGCAACCGCGGCTCGATCCACCACGGTCATGCGATCGTCCGGCCGGCCACCGGGAACGCGGGTGTCCTGACGCCGGACGCAACGGTGGAGGTTCTACGACACGGGTACCGGCCGGTGCTGCACCCGACCGCCGGGAGCTAGGGTCCGGTCCAGCCGTCCAGGTAGCAGGGTGCCGTGCCGCATACGGCCGGAAGCCAGCCGAGCGGGCTCAAGAAGGTCGCGATCGCGAGGTAGCCGTCCGGCTGCTCGCTCCAGTCGGGGCCGTGCGGGTCGACGCCGGTTCGGTTGGCGTTGTTCTCGAGCGGCGGCGCGGTCGTGCCCTTCTCCTCGCCGTCTTCGATGCGGAGCGGCCCGATCTCGCCGACGACCATCGCGTCGCCGGCGAACGGATAGGAGCCGATCACCGGGATGCCCCAATAGGCGTTCGCTCCGGCGGGATGCCGCCCTGGGTCGACCGCCGGCATGCGGATCGAGGCGCCGACGGTGCGCGCCATCACGTCGGTCGCCCAGTTCGTGACCTGATGATCGCCGAACGCGGGTGTGAGCAACACCCGGTGCGCCGGCGTGTTGGGGTACGGGTCGTCGGTGATGTGGTGCGCGTACCCGTTCGCCTCGGCGCGATCCCATAGCGTCTGGATGAGCGAAAAGATCAGCTGCCGCTCGACCGGCTTGGGATACGCGCGGTACATGATCAACGCGAAGGTGTCGAAGTCGATGCTCCGATTCAGCAGCGTCGAGTAGTTCATCCCCGGCACGCCGAGG
>JBKKCR010000170.1:0-9232 GCA_046712825.1 Actinomycetota bacterium
GTCGTCCCGGCCGGCACGATCCCCGAGGGCGCAAGACGCATCGAGGACACCCGGTGAGCACGGCGGAGCTCGGGGTCGACGCGCACGCCCGCGTCCGGCCCGAGAAGCCGGCGATCATCGCCGGTAACCGGCGCCTCTCCTACGCCGAGCTCGACCAACGGGCGAACCAGGCCGCGCGAGCCTTTCAGCGGCTCGGAGTCGTCCCCGGCGATCGCGTCGTGGTCGCGCTGCGCAACCGGATCGAGTTCCTCGAATCTGCCACCGCCGCGGCCCGCGTGGGCGCCACAGTGATCCCGCTGTCGTGGCGATTCAAGCGCGAAGAGGTCCAAGCTATCGTCGAGGACGCCGAGGCGCGCCTCATCGTCGCCGAGCCCGACGCAGCGGAAACGATGGCCGGCCTCCCCGCACTCCACCTCGGAGGGCCGTACGAGAACGCCGTTACCGCGGAACAAGAGGTTCCGGCCGACGGCTCGCTTGATCCCGCGCCGGTGTTCTTCCGCTACTACACGTCCGGAACCACCGGGGTGCCGAAGGCGATCCGGCGACCGGATCCCTCCCGCGAGGCGTATCTCGCGAACGCGACCTCGTATCCCCAGCTCGCCGGACTCACGGAGCCCGGCGAGGTGCACCTCGCCTGCGGCCCGCTCTACCACACCGCGCCGTGCGCGTTCGCCAACTTCGCGCTGCTGCTCGGTCACACCGTCGTATTGATGGAGCACTTCGACGCGGCAAGCTGCCTGCAGCTGATCGAGGACGAGCGCGTCACCTGGAGCCACATGGTTCCCATCAACTTCATCCGCATCCTCGCGTTGCCGGAAGCGGCTCGAACCGAGCGCGACCTGTCGAGCATCAAGCGCATCTTGCACGCGGCCGCGCCGTGTCCGGTCGACGTCAAGCGCCGGGTCATCGAGCTCTTCCCCGCGGACACCGTCTGGGAGTACTACGGGATGACGGAAGGGCTCGCGACGATCATCCCGCCGGACGAGTGGCTGGCAAAGCCGGGCTCGGTCGGTCGCGCGGCGCCGGGCATCGAGATGTGGATCCTCGACGAGCACGGCAACGAAGTACCCCGGGGTGAGGTCGGCCTCGTCTACGTTTCGCCGATGGGCGGCGTGCGGTTCGAGTACGGCGGCGCCCCCGACAAGACGGCGCAGGCCTGGCTCGGCGATCGGTACACCGTCGGAGACATGGGGTACGTCGACGACGACGGCTACCTGTTCCTCACGGATCGCAAGGTCGACCTGATCATCTCCGGCGGAGCGAACATCTATCCGGCCGAGGTCGAGGCCGTCCTCTACCGCCATCCCGGGGTCGGCGACTGCGCCGTGATCGGCGTCCCGGACGACGAGTGGGGCGAAGCGGTGCTCGCCGTGGTCGAGCCGCGCGCTCCGGTCACCCCCGACGATCTGATCGCGTTCTGTCGCGCGAACCTCGCTCACTACAAGTGCCCGCGCCGGGTTGTCCTCGTCGACAAGCTGCCTCGCGACGAGAGCGGAAAGGTCCGCAAACGCGAGCTCCGCGACCCGTATTGGGCCGATCGCGAGCGCAAGATCTGAGCCCGGGCACAAACGTCCCTTTTCTCCGTACCGGGGACCCGTGGCAGGACCCTCCCCGGATGAGTTGAATAAGCAGAGGAGGGAGCGGGAAGAGGACAACCCAGGGAGCCATGAACCGAACCTTCCGCACCGCCGCATTCGTGTCGCTGTTGGTGCTCGTGGCCGCAGCGTGTGGCTCTCGCGTGGTCCCACTCGAGCAGGTCGGCCTGGGCCAGGGCGGCCAGCCGATCGCGAACCCAACCGCCACCGGCTCCCTCGCCCCGAGTCTCGGTCCTTCCGGCGCGCCGACGGCGGGGATCGCCGATCCTGGTCTCGGCAGCCTGCCCGGCGCGAACCCCGACTGCCGCGGCGGCGCGACGGACAAGGGCGTCACCGCGAACGAGATCAAGGTCGGCCTCGTCGCCGCAAAGACCGGCTCGTTCCCCGGACAGTTCGATCCCAACATCGAGGCGGTCGACGCGTACTTCAAGATGATCAACGCGGCCGGTGGTATCTGCCACCGGCAGCTCAAGCTGTTCATCCGGGATGACGGCGGCAACCGATCCAACAACGAGACCCGCGCGCTGGAGCTCGCGAAGGAAGTCGGAGTCTTCGCGTTCGTCGGAAGCATCTCCGCGCCCGACAGCGACGGCGGCGTATCCAAGGTCGCGAAAGACTTCAAGATGCCCGACATCGGCTTCCCGCTTTCTTACGAACGCAGCGAGGCGCCACTCACGTACGGGGTTCCGGGTCAGCTGCAACGGAATCTCATCGGCGTCGCCGCGAGCGGCTCGGAATATCTGAACCGGGTCAACGGCATCAAGCAGATCGCGATCCTGTGGGTCGGCGAGTCGCTCGTTTCCAAGGCGAACGCGTGGGCGTTCGAAGCCGCGATGCTGAAGTCGAGCGAGAAGAACGCGAGCGGTCAGGTCACGATCTGCTTCGAACAAGAATCCAACGTGTTCGACAACAACTTCGACAACTACGCCTCGCGTATGAAGGGCACGTGCCCGGCGAGCAAGGGTCCGCTCGCCGTGTACACGACGATGGAGAACAGCAACAACGTAAAACTCGCCGACGCGCTGCAGCGGCAGAACGTGAACCCCAAGGTCTACGCTCCGACGTTCACCTCGTACCTGCCTTCGTTCGTGCGCGACGAGCGCGGCAACCCCCGCGCATCCACGGAAGGCGCGTACATCGCGATGCCGCAGATCCCGTTCGAACGGTGCACCGGCGTCGACAGCAAGCGCCGGCCGGTGCCGCCGTGCAGCCATCCCGAGCTCGACCGGTACATCCGTGCGCTGCGCCGGTTCGTTCCGAGCTTCAAGATCCCGGGCAGCTTCGGCGCTCCCGGCTGGGGACAGGCGGCGCTGTTCGTGCAAGCGGTTGCGGGATGCGGAGGGGACCTCACCCGCGCCTGTGTGCTCAAGCAGCTCGACACGATGGGGCCGTTCTCCGCAAACGGATTCCTCACGCCTACGAAGCCGAGCGATCACGTGATCTACTCGTCGGATCTGATCGTGCAGGTCCGCAACGGACGATTCGTTGAACTCCAACCCAACAACAAAGGCGGCCCGAAGGAAGCACCGGACTTCTGGGACAGGAGCCAACTGTTCAACTGGTGGGACTACTTCTGCGCGAACAAGTCGAAGTTCCCCAGCCAAGACGAGATCGGCGGGTTCGTAACGTCCTGCTAGGAGGATCGATGAGGAGCCCCACGCGGATCGCAGCTGCCGGCCTCACGGCCGCAATGGCTTGCGTGCTGCTGTTGGTCGGGGCGGTCTCTGCGCCGGCGGCCGCACCACCCATCGAGGCCTATCAAGCGTCCGGCGAAGCGCGAGGGTTCGACATCGCGTTCACGTTCCAAGGAAGCATCTTCGAACGCCTTCTGGACCTGGGCATGCCGCTCGCGCGGAGCGCCGTGAGCTCCGAGGGCGGCGGCAACTCACGCGGCGTTGCAGCACAGCTCTTCCCGGGCGATCTGGTCATCGGGGCAGCCGGCGAGCAGATCCCCGGATACCGGCAGGCCGTGTTCCCGAGAGAGCAGGCGGCCGACGTCCCCGACGATTCCCACGTGAGTGACACCTTCCAGATGCCGGGCGTCATCGCAGCGGGACCCCTTTCCGTCGACACCGGTCACATCGTGACCACAGCCAGCGAGAACGAGGCCAGCGGCCGCGCGACGACGAACGTGATCGCGTTGACGCCGCTCATCCAGGTCGCGAGCCTCGACACGCGCAGCGTGAGCAGCAGGACGCTCGACCACGTGGAGAACGTCGCAACGACCGTCATGAGCGGCATCACGATCACGCTCTCCGAAGACCTCAAGATCTCGATCGGGAAGCTGACCTCGAAGGCCCACACCTCCTCGGACGGGCTGAGCCCGGTCGCGGAGACCTCGCTCAAGATCTCGGACGTCGAGGTGGCGATGGCCGGCACCACGTATCGGGCGACCATCGATGAGACGGGCATCCGCATCACCGGGCTCCCAGAGGACGCGGCACAGGTCCCACAGTTCGTCCCGCAGGACGTGAACCAGGCGTTCCAGGTGGTGCTCGATCAAGCGAACGTTCGGATCGCGACCGCGAACGGGACGAAGACCATCGAAGACGTCTCCAGCGACGCGTCGCTCAGCGGCCTTCTCATCTCGTTCACCGGCACCGTCCCCAACGTCTTCATCCCCGACGTCGTCTCCCAGCTGCTCTACGAGCAGCTTCTGCCGAACCTGCCGAAGGAACTTCAGGAAACGTTGACCAGATCGGTCTGCCTCGAGGAGGACGTCAAGCCGCTTCTGCCGGAGCCCCTGACCGAAAACCTTCCCGGCTTGCCGCTGTGCGTCAGCCCGCAGGTCGTGCCGGGGCCGGGCTCGGGCACCGTCACGACGTTCTCCATCGGAAGCGTTCGTTCGTTGAGCGCCGCCGTTCAGGCGGAGAACTTTGTTGAACAGCCGACCGACGGGGTCGTGGACGGCGGATTCGTCCCCGAGCCGCCCCTCAGCTTCGGGCCCCCAAGCGTCGGTGGAACCGACGTTGCGCCGCCGATCACCGGCGTGGCACCCGGACGGGCGCCGGTCCTGACCGGTTTGGTCGCCCGTCTTCCGTCGTGGGCTTTGCTCGCGTCCGGAGGAGCGTTCCTCCTACTTGCGATGATCCTGGCGATGGGACCATCGTTACGGAAATGGCCGGCGACCCAGAAGCCGTAACCCCTCAGGGGTCTTCGAGGCGCCGCTTCCGGCGCGCCGTCGCCCGCGGCCATCTCGAGGTCGCGGCCCCGCCCCCGATCGACCACGCCTCGAGCGAAGAGGAAGCCGCTCCGGCTGCGTCGCGCGCGCCGGCAAAGGCGAAAAGAGCAGACGGCGCCGCGCGCACGTTCGTGCGATCGAACGCCCGGGTCCTCGCGGCGGCCGCGTTGCTCGTCGCCGGAATCATCATCGTGTTGCTCGGCTGGTACGGCGCCGCGAACACCAACATCCTGACCGAGCAGGTTCCCTACCTCATCTCCGGCGGCTTGCTGGGGATGGCGCTGATCATCGTGTCGGCCGTCGTCGGCTCGTCCGCGTCGCTCGAGCGCGAGAACCGCGAGCTGCGGCGGGATCTGACCCGCCTGCTTTCCTCGTCCGGCGGCCGTTTCACGAGCGGCAACCTCGCGGCGGCGCCGCGTGCCGGAAACGACGACGGCCGCGTGTACACCGTCCCCGGCGGACGCAGCTTCCACGTTGCCGGCTGCCCGATCGTCGAGGGGAAGCAAGCCTCGGAGATGTCGCTGCAGGAAGCTACGGATGCGGGCCATTCCGCCTGCAAGCTCTGCGGGCCCGACTGAGTCGGAATCTCGCAGATGGAAAGATTCCTCCGGACTCTGCTGCTCGGTCTCGCGAACGGAAGCGTCTACGCGCTCGCCGCAACAGGCGTGGTGCTCATCTACAAGACGACGCGCATCCTGAATCTGGGCTACGGGGCGCTGGCGCTCTTCACGACGTTCATCTACTGGCAGTTCACGGTGGTCTGGGGCTGGCCGCTCGTTGTGTCTGCACTGCTGGTGATCCTTCTGATCGCGCCGGCCATCGGGTTCTTCTTGGACGCGCAGCTATTCCGGCGGATCGAGGGCCAGCCGATCGTGATCGGTGTCATCGCAACCGTGGGGCTCACGGTTCTCCTGCAAGGCATCGTGTTCGCGATCTGGGGGAGCGACACGCAGACGGTTCCGTCGCTCTTCCCGACGAGCTCGGTCAACATCATCGGCGGCGCAACCCTGGGGCTGGATCAGCTGCTGATCCTGACCGTCGCCGTCGGGTCGGCGGTCGCCCTCGCCTTCATGCTGCGATTCAGCCGGCTCGGCATCGCGTTCCGCGCCGTGGTGGACAACCGAGCCGTCGCCGGGTTGATGGCCGTCAACACAAACCTCGTTTCGGGCGCGGCCTGGGCGCTCGGCACCTCGTTCGCTGCGCTCACCGGCATCCTGCTCGCGCCGAGGCTCTTTCTTGATCCGATCACGCTTCCCTTCTTCATCATCTCGTTCTTGCTCGGCGCCGCCATCGTGGGCTACCTCCAGAGCCTGCCACTCGCGTTCGCAGGCGGGCTCTTGATCGGCGTCACGCAATCGCTCCTGGTCGAGTACGGGTCGTTCCGCGGCGTGATCGGCAACATCAGCAACGCCGCGCCGTTCGTGATCGTGACCATCTGGCTGCTTCTTGCCCCAAAAAGGATCCGTCTCGCTGCAACGAGTGGAAGCTTCATCGTGCGCACGCGCGAACTCACGGAGCACGCATCCGCGTCCGTCCGAACCGGCATCGGACTTGCCTTCTTTGGGATCCTGGCGCTCGTGCCCTTGATCACGGACTCGATCTCGTGGAGCCGGTCGCTCACGATCGGGCTCATCCACGCCATCGTGTTCATTTCGCTGGTCATCCTGACCGGATACTCGGGGCAGATCTCACTTGGGCACAGCGCCTTCATGGGCGTGGCGGCGTTCACCGCGGCGCACGTCGCGACGGACGCGGGATGGCCGGCCTGGCTCGCGCTCTTGATGGGCACCCTCGCCGCGGTTCCCGTCGGTGCTCTCATCGGCGTGATCGCCGTCCGCCTTCACGGTTTGTTCCTGGCACTGATGACGCTCGCCGCCGCGTTCATGGCGCATGAGCTGTTCTTCACCGAGCCGTCGGTCTCGGGATCTCAGGGTTTGGTGCAGCTTCCTCGCCCGGCAGGCTTCGAGGGAGACGCCGCGTTCTACTACCTCGTCCTGATCCTCCTGGCTGCCGCCGCGCTCGTGGCGATCAACCTCCGCTCCGGCCGCACCGGCCGTGTGCTCGGCGCCCTCCGCGACAGCGAGACGGCGACCCGATCGCTGGGGATCAACGTCGTGAAGTACAAGGTGCTTATCTTCAGCCTCTCTGCGGTCATGGCCGCGGTCGGCGGGATCCTCCTCAGCATGCACAAGGAAGGCGCCGGTCGTCTCGACTTCATCCCGTTCTACTCGATCGTGTTCATGACCGTTACCGTCCTCGGGGGCGTCTTCCACGTCGGGGGAGCCCTCGCCGCCGGGCTCCTTTACGGCCTGTATCCGCAGATCTTCAAGAACAACGAATTCATGCTGGATATGCAGTTGATCTTGTTCGGACTCGGCGCAACCCTCGCTCTCGCTCAGAATCCGGAAGGGATGTTCGGCGAGCTTCGAAGAGGCGGCAACGCCGTCTTGCGTCTGTTCCAGCGCGGACACGGCCGCTCGCCATCAGAACCGGTCCCCGTTGCCGGAGGCCAAGAATGAGCATCCTCAGCGCTACCGGGATCATGGTGCGCTTCGGCGGACTCGTCGCCGTTGCCGATGCAACGCTCGCCGTGCCGGAAAAGGGCTTGACGGGACTCATCGGCCCCAACGGTGCCGGCAAAACCACCCTGTTCAATGCGATCTCAGGCTTCATCGCGCCGACGCGGGGCACGCTCAGTTTCGCCGGGCGAGACGTCACCAAGATGTCGCCGTCACGGCGTGCGAAGCTCGGCATCGGACGAACGTTCCAGAAGCTCGAGCTGTTCGCTCGGATGTCGGTGTTCGATAACTTGATGGTGGCGGCTGAAGCGGCGGCGAGCCGGTTGGATGTCGCATCGGACATCCTGCACCTGCCCCGCCGCGCGAAGGAAGAGCGCCGGTGCGCGACGATCGCCGAGAAGGTCCTGCGGGAGCTCGGTCTCGAGTGGGCTCGCGATAACCGCGCCTCCGATCTCCCGGTCGGTACGGCGCGCACGCTTGAGCTCGCCCGAGCCCTGTGCACCGATCCGAAGCTGTTGCTGCTCGACGAGCCGTCGTCCGGGCTGGACACATCCGAGACCCGCCAGTTCGGGAAGCTCCTCCAGCGCATAAACGGCGAGCGCGAGGTCGCGATCTTGCTCGTCGAGCACGACATGGATCTCGTTATGGAGGTCTGCAAAGAGATCTACGTGCTCGATTTCGGCCGCTTGATCGCGCACGGCACTCCCAAGGAGATCGCCGGCGATCCCACCGTGCGCACGGCCTATCTCGGAGAGGAGGGCGATGAGGCCGCTACTCCGGCTGCGGAACGTTGACGCGAGCTACGGACGATTCGTCGCGCTGTCGAACGTTTCGCTGATCGTCCCCGAGGGCGCCGTCGTGGCGTTGCTCGGCCCGAACGGGGCCGGGAAGACCACGATGCTGCGCACGATCTCCGGGATGCTGTCGCCGGCGGCCGGCCGCATCGAGTTCGACGGGGTTCGGATCGACCGTCTCCCTGATCACCGCATCGCGAAACTCGGTCTCGCGCACATCCCAGAGGGACGCGGGATCTTCCCCGGCCTCTCGGTGCGCGAGAACCTGCTGATGGCGGGCTACGTCTCACGGAACGGCGAGGAGCGCCTCAGCCGGGTCTTCGAGCTCTTTCCGGTGCTCGAGAAACGGCGGTCGCAGACGGCCGGAACGCTTTCGGGCGGGGAGCAGCAGATGCTGTCACTTGCTCGTGCCGTTCTGATCAGCCCGCGGATGCTGATGATCGACGAGCTATCGCTCGGCCTCGCCCCGCGTCTCGTCTCGCAGCTTTTCGACAACGTGCAAGCGATCCGCGACGCCGGCACGACCATCCTTCTCGTCGAGCAGTACGTCCGTCACGCGCTCCGATTGGCCGACGTCGTGGTGATCCTGCACAAGGGAAAGGTGCGCTTCATCGGCGAGCCCGGCGAGCTCGAGCACGACGAGACTCTGGTCGAGTCGTACCTGGGCACCTCGGGAGCGGAGAGCCTCAGCTCGTAGCGGCTAGCGCAGGCGCCACTTCGGCCGATCGCCGCGCTCGAAGGCCTTCTGACCTTCGCGCAGCGAATCCTGGTTGGTGCCCATCTTCACGAAGGTGTATCCGAGTTCCAGCGCTTGCGAGCGCGGCAGGTCCCGCGCTGCCCACAGCGCGCGCAGGGTGCCCTGCACCGCGAGCGGTGGCTTTTCGGCGATGCGCTCTGCCACCCAGCCGGCCGCTTCGGGAAGCTGTTCGAGCGGCACGACCTCGCTCACCAAACCGATCTCGTAGGCGCGCTTCGCCGACATCCGCTCGTCGTTTCCGAGCAGCTGCATCCGGACCACCTCGCCGAACGGCATCTTGTAGACCATGTGCATCGACTCGAAGGACGACGTCATCCCGTAGGTGACGTGCGGGTCGAAGAAGGTCGCGTTCTCGGACGCCACGATGATGTCGCACTCGCCGAGCA
>JBKKCR010000171.1:0-3149 GCA_046712825.1 Actinomycetota bacterium
GCGCTCGCGCCGGAGCCGCTCGAGCCGGTCGCGGTGGTCGACCTGGCGCGCGAGGAAGCGTTCATGCTCGCGCTCGGCGCCGCGTCGTCCGCCGCGTACGAGGCGTGGATCGCGACGCACCCCGACGACGTCGGCCCGGCTGCGGCGGTAACCGAGCCCGAGAACATCACGCACTTCGACGGCGCGACCTTCACCTGGCGCGGAGGCTCGAACGCCGTCGACAACCCGGTCGCGTCGGTGGAGCGCCTCGTCGACGGCGCATGGGTGCCGTTCGCCGATCAGAGCGGCGAAGTTCAGACGATGGTGCAGTTCCCGTCCGGCGTTCAGGGCGTGCTCGACACCTATCTGGGCAAGCAGGAGTGGCTCTGGACGGCCAACTTCGAGGCGTTCATCGCGTTCCCGGCCACGGTCGTTCCCGGCGGGCAGACGCCGGTCGGCACCTACCGGTTCGTGGTCGACGGACTGATCCGGCAGGGCGGCTCGAACGAGCCCTATCACCTCGAGAGCGCGCCGTTCACCGTGTCGCCGTGGACGGGTGTGACCGTGAGCGCCGCGAAGGTCGAGTCCGGCGGCTCGACGTCGTTCGTGGCCGCAGCCGCGTACCCGCGCACCTACGACTCTCCGTTCCGGTACATCGAGGATGACGGCAACGCGGTGCTTTGCAAGACCTGCTCCTTCCGTCCGTGGGCGTCGTCGTCGCCGGTCGTCGCGGCGACGGTTCACGTCGTCCGGGCGAACGGCGCCATCGAAGATGTGCCCGCATCCTTCAAGGGCGGCCGCTGGATCGCTGCCACCGCTCTGAAGCCCGGCGACGTCGCGACGATCCGTCCGGGGTCGGTCGTGGACGCGGCCGGTGCCACGAACGGCGCGAAGGTCTCGCTCGGTTCGGCGGTCTGGGACGTACTGCACATCGGTGCCTGACGTGCCTGAGGTGTCAGGCGTGTCGGGCGCGACGAAACCTCGCGCCCTCCGGCTACTTCTCGCGGTTATCGTCTTGATCGGCTCGGTCGCGAGCGTTCCTTCGGTCGGCACGGCGGCGGCCGATGATCCCGTGAGCTACGTCGATCCGATGATCGGCACCCTCGGCTCGGGATTCGTATTCCCCGGCCCGGCGGCGCCGTACGGCATGGTCCAGCTCTCCCCCGACACCGACGGCTACTTCGCGTACACCGGCTATCAGTGGGCCGACGCGTTCATCCGCGGCTTCAGCCACGTGCACGTACAGTCGATGGGGGTGCCCGAGGGCGGCAACATCCCGTTCATGCCGACCGCCGGCCCGATCCTCTCCACCGACGTCGAGCGCTATAAGTCCCTCTACGCACACCCGTTCGAGCACGCCGAGGCCGGCTACTACCGCGTGAAGCTCCTCAGCTACGGGATCGACGCGGAGCTGACCTCAGGGCTGCGCGTCGGCATGCACCGGTATACGTTCCCGCCGGGCGTGCAGCAGAACGTGATGCTCGACATCGGGCGGCAGATCCCCGGCGGCGAGGACAACACGATCACGCGCACGCCGGGCACGAACCTGGCTTCGATTCGGATCCTGCCGGACCAGCGCACCGTGATCGGAACCGCGAACGCCGACCTGAAGGCCGAGGACAACTACCCCGTGCACTTCGCCGCTCGGTTCGACCGGCCGTTCGACTCGTACGGCGTGTGGCCGAGCCGGGGAGCGCCGGTGGAAGACGGCGCGACGGCGGTCGAAGGCGTCGGCGCGGGCGCCGTCGTCAGCTTCGCATCCGACCAGGCGCAGCTCGTCGTCAAGACCGGCATCTCCTTCACGAGCCCCGAGGCCGCGCTCGCGAACCTCGAGGACGAGTTGCCCGGCGACGACTTCGGCTTCGACGCGCTGCGCGCGAAGACCCGCGCCGCGTGGGGAGACGCGCTCCGATCGATCACGGTCGACGGCGGTACCGTGCTCGACAAGCGCAGCTTCTACACCGCGCTCTACCACGCCCAGCACCACCCGAACGTGTTCAACGACGCGGCGGGCACGTACCTGGGACACGACGGAGCCGTGCACACGATCGGCGCGCCCGGCGACCCGATGCCGGCGGGATCGACCTACTACGCGAACTTCTCGCTGTGGGACACCTATCGCGCCGAGATGCCCTTGCTCATGCTGATCGCGCCCGACCGGATGCGCGACATGATGCGTTCGTGGCGCGCGATCGTTCGGCAAGGTGGACGGCTGCCGCGCTGGAGCCTGATGAACGTGCACGCCGACTTCATGAACGGCGAGCCGGCGCTGCAGTCGTTCGCCGACGCCTACTGCCGCGGATTGGTGCCCGACGAGGTCCTGCCCGAGCTCTACGCCGACGCGGCACGGCTCGCGCTCGTCGACCGGCGCGACCCCGAGTACCTCGAGCTCGGCTACGTCCCCTACCCGGGGAGCGGCGCAAGCTCGACGCTCGAGCATGCGATCGGAGACTTCGCGCTCGCGCTCGTCGCCGACCGGCTCGGCGAAACCGCCGACCGCGACGCCTTGCTCGGGCAAGCCGACAACTGGCGCAACATCTTCGACCCGAAGACGAAGTTCGTGCGGCCGCGTCACGCGGACGGACGATGGAAGACGCCGTACCATCCCGAGCTGCCCGACGGGTTCCGCGAGGGCACCGGCTGGCAGTACACCTGGCTCGTGCCCCAGGACGTCGCCGGACTGTTCGGTGCGATGGGAGACGCGCGGGCGCGCCAACGGCTCGACACCTTCTTCCTGACGCCGGTCGCCGAGCTGATCCCTTACCTCACGCCCGAGGTCCAGCAGAAGCTCTCGCTCTACGGGATCGCGTACTACGGCAACCAGTACGCGCCCTCGAACGAGCACGACCTCCAAGCGCCGTACCTCTACGACTGGACGTCGCAGCCGTGGAAGACACAGGCGCTCGCCCGCGCGTACCAGACGCTGTATCGCGCCACCCCGGACGGGCTGCCGGGCAACGATGACCTCGGCACGATGAGCGCGTGGTTCGTGTGGAGCGCCCTCGGCTTCTACCCGACGATCGCCGGCGCGCCGGTCTACACGATCGGGAGCCCGCTCTTCCCGCGCGCGACCATCCGTCTCCCCGGCGGCGCGTTCACCGTCGAGGCGCCGGGCACGTCGCTGCTCGGCAAGTACGTGCAAGGCGCGACGCTCAACGGCGCTCCGCTCG
>JBKKCR010000172.1:0-57611 GCA_046712825.1 Actinomycetota bacterium
GAGCAGGGCCACGGCGGTCTCGTCGCAGGAGGTCTCGATGCCGAGGGTCAACATGACAGACGCCCCATCAGGGGCGCACGCCCTCCGGCAGCTCGGCGGCGATCCGCTCCAGCCGCTCGGCGTAGGCCGGCGTGCGCACCTCGTCGGCCCACATGATCAGGGCGTCCTCCCTCAACTCCTGGTAGTAGTTCTTGCGCACGCCGACCGGGCGGAACCCGAACCACGAATAGAGTCGCTGCGCCGGCCAGTTGGCGACGCGCACCTCGAGCGCGAGCGAGCGCACCGGCCGCCGACGCGCCTCCTCGGTGAGCGCAAGCAGGATCCGCGTCCCGATCTTGCGGTGTTGAGTCGCGGGATCGACGGCGAGCGTCGTGATGTGGCCTTCGTCCAGATGACACATCAGGCCGCCGTATCCGACCAGCGTCTTGCCCGAGTACGCGACCAGATAGTGACGCGAGGTCCGCTGCGCCAGCTCCGAGAAGAACAGCGCGGCGCTCCACGGCCGCGGGTACACCAACCGCTCGATCCCGAGCACGTCACGCACGTGCCGGCGCCGCATCGGTGACAGCACGATCGGCGCGGGGTACGGGGGCGGTTCTGCCGGCGCCCGCGCCATCAGTTCTCGCTCCCGGTCTCCAAGGTGGGTCTCTCGTCGGCTTTCCTCTTCGCTATCTTCACCCGATCGGGCCGTTTGATCACAACCCCTTGCCGGTCCCAGGCGATCTCGGCGTCCGTCTTGCGTACATAGAGCGGTTCCAGCTCGAGCAACGGGTCGGTGTCCTCGCGGATGAATCGCGGTATGGCCAGCTCGACCAGCGCCGTCGCGGTCGGGTAGGCCTGGGACTGCGAGGCGAACTCGGCACGCGCCGCGGTCAGCTTGTCGCGGTAGGCGAGCGCGCCGTTGCCGACGAACAAGACCTCCTCGCCGCGGGCCTGGACCTCGCCGGCGAGCCGCCCCGGCGGCCAGGCCACGTACTCGGAGAGCCGCTGCACGCCTCCCGGGACCTGCCGGTAGAAGGCGCTGAAGACCTCGCCGCGCCGGGCGTCGACGCAGGCGCAGATGAGCCGCGGCGTGTACCGCACCGAGTACGCGAGCAGGTCCAGCGACGGGATCCCCACGATCGGGATCCGCAACGCCTGCGCCATGGTCTTCGCCGTCGTTACCCCGACCCGCATGCCGGTGAACAGTCCCGGCCCGACTCCGACCGCGATCCCGGCGAGCTGACGCATCGGGATCTCGGCTTCGTCGAGGATGAAGCGGATCGCCGGAACCAGGAACTGCTCGTGGCCCTTGCCGCGCCCGAGCAGCGCGCTGGCGACGGTGCCCTGCTCGCTGCCGATCGCCGCCGACGACACCGCGGTCGAGGTCTCGATCCCGAGCACGAGCATCAGCTCTGCTCCTCCGCTGCTTTGCCGTTGCCGGAGTCCCACACGGCCAACACGTGCTCGAGCTCGCGGAGTCGCCGCTCCCAGGCCGGGCCGCGCCCGTGGAAGACGATCAACCGATCCTCGCCAGAGCCGCGACGGATGTCGACCTCGAGCAGGGACGGCGGCAGGAGCGCCCCGACGGCGTCGCCCCACTCGATGAACACGACCCAGCGCGGGTCGAGGAACTCCTCGTAGCCGAGGTCGGTGAGCTCCTGAAGGTTGCTCAGCCGGTAGACGTCGAGGTGCAGGATCGGGAACGTCCCTTGGTACTCCTTGACCAGAACGAACGACGGGCTGGTGACGCGGTCGGTCACTCCGAGCGCGGCCGCGGCTCCTTGAACGAAGCAGGTCTTCCCCGCGCCGAGGTCTCCGGAAAGCGCGACGACGTCGCCGGGGAGCATCACCGGCGCGACGGCCGCGGCGACGGCCTTCGTCTCGTCAGGAGTGTTCGTGCGACAGCGGATGCGTCTGCCCACAGGTCCTCATTGGGAGAAGAGGCCGAGCTGCTCGCCGGGGTCCTCGATCGCCTCTTCCGGCGTCTCGTCGAGGATCTTGCGGATCAGCATGAAGTCCTGCTCAACCTGCTGCATCTGAAGTCCGGCCGCGCCGCCGCGCAGGATGGCGGCTGGATGGAACGTCGGGATCAGGACGCGCCCTCGCCAGTCGAACCGTTGCCCGCGCACCTTGGTGATGCCGACCTTGCGGCCGAGCAGCAGCTGGGTCGCGAAGTTTCCCAACGTCGCGATCACCGTCGGATCGATGAGGTCGATCTGCTCTTTGAGCCAGGGCTTACAGGACTCGATCTCGTCGGGCATCGGGTCGCGGTTGCCGGGAGGCCGGCATTTGAGAACGTTCGCGATATACACGTCGGAGCGCTGAAGTCCGATGTCTCCGAGAAGCCTGGTGAGCAACTGGCCGGCCGCTCCGACGAACGGCTCTCCCTGCTTGTCCTCGTGGAAGCCCGGCGCCTCGCCGATGAACATGAGGTTGGCGGTTGGGTGACCGACGCCGAAGACCACCTGCGTCCGGCCGGCGGCGAGCCGACACTTTGTGCAGGTGAGCGCCTCTTGCTTGACCTCTTCGAGCGTCCGAGTCACCGATAGCCCCGGGCGATTCTACGCGGCGACCGCGCGACACCCAAAGGTCTAGCCGGCGAGGGCCGGGACCCGTCCGAGGAACCCGCGCAGACGCGCGTTGAACGAGTGGGGGCGCTCCAGCATCGACATGTGCCCGGCGTCACGGATCACAGCAAGCTCGGCACCTTTGATCGCCTTGGCCATCCGCTCGGCCCCGCCTGGTGGGCACAGACGGTCGTGCGTGCCGGTGACGACCAGCGTCGGGACGTCGATCACGTCGAGCACCTTGCTCACGTCCAGCCCGAGCAGCGTCGGCAGCAAGCTTGCCCAGACCTCGGTCGGCGTCTCCGCGAGCATCGAGTCGATGAACTCCACCACGGAGGGCAACGACTTCGGCCCGACCCCCATCGCGCGGACGGCCAGGTAGGCGAGGTCGCGAGAGCGGCCGCGGACCCGGTCGACACGGCCGGCGTTGCTCGCCAAGGCACGCACCGCGCCTTCCTGAATCATGTTGAGCGCTGCGCTGAGCCGCCGGGCAGCCCCGGGAAGCATCCCGCTCATCACGTCGGCGGCCGTCGTGTTCACGAGCACGATCGCTCCGACGCGCGACCCGATCTGTTCGGGGAACAGTTCGGCGAACTTCAGGACGGTCATGCCGCCCATGCTGTGCCCGACCAGCGCGACGGGATCGTTCCCACCGTACGTGCGGACCACCGTCTCGAGATCGCGGGCCAGCGCCTCGAGCGACCAGTCGCCGTCGCGCGCCTTCTCCGATCGACCGTGACCGCGCGCGTCGTACATCAGCAGCCGGTGCGCCGGAGGCAGATCGCGGATCTGGTAATGCCACATGGTCAGGTTCAGCGAGAACCCGTGGACGAGCACGACCGTCGGGCCGCCGTCCGGTCCGGCCTGCTCGACGTGCAGCCGGGTGCCGTCGAACGACGCTAGAGGTCCGATCGATTCGCCGCGCAACTCTCCGAATGGCTCTTTGGCCTCGGGGTCGGGCCGCTTTCGGTCGCGTCCGACGAGATACCGTTCGGCGGTGAGGCCCACGGCGGTACCCGCGGCGAGCGCGCCCAGCAGCAGGCCGCGACGACGCTTCTTGGGATCCATGAGAGCCTAGTCTAGGAACACGCGCTCGAGGCGCTGCGTAAGCAGGGTGACGACTTCGTAGTTGATCGTCCCGATCCGTCCGGCGACGTCTTCCGCAGAGATGCGCTCGGAACCCTGCGTTCCGATCAGCACGGCTTCGTCGCCGACTTCGCACGTGTCGTCGCCGAGATCGGCCATGAACGAGTCCATGCACACCGTCCCGACGGTCGGGTATCGCCGGCCGCCGACGAGCACCTCGGCGTTGCCCGACAGCGCACGCACCCAACCGTCGGCGTATCCGAGCGGCAGCGACACGATCGTGCCGGGCCGCTCGAGCTTGTATCGCAGTCCGTACGACACGCCCTCTCCGGTCGCGACGCGTTTCACCATCGCGATCTTCGCTTTCAAAGAGAGCGCCGGCGTCAGGGGAACGATCCCGGCGAGCGCGGGCGCCGGCGTCAGGCCGTACGTCGCGATCCCAACCCGCACGAGGTCGAAGTGGGCGTCCGGACGTGTCAGCGCAGCGGCCGAGTTCCCCATGTGCTTGATCGCCGGAGTGACGCCCAGCGCTCCGAGCCGCTCGATCGCATCGTTGAATCGCTCGATCTGCCTGTCGATGAACGGGTTGCCGGGGTCGTCGGCGAACGCGAAGTGCGAGAACACGCCTTCGACGTTGAGTCGCCGCTCCTTCGCCAGAGCTTTCGCGAACTCCTCGAGCTGCTCGTGCGGCACCCCCAGCCGGTTCAGGCCGGTGTCGACCTTGAGGTGAACGGAGATGCCCGCGTTCGCGCGCTCGGCGGCTTCGCCGAGGCCCGCGATCCCCTGCTCCGTGAAAACACTGGGCGTCAGCCGGTGGCGGACAACATCGTCCGCGCGGTCCGGCGGTGGCTCGTGCAGCAGGAGGATCGGCGCCTCGATCCCCGCCTCGCGCAGCCGGATCGCCTCGTCGACCAGGATCACGCCGAGCCACGACGCGCCGGCTCGCAGCGCGGCGATCGCTACCGGCACGTCGCCGTGCCCGTACGCGTTCGCCTTCACGACCGCGAGGTATTCCGTCCCCGGCGTGAGGTGCTCCATGATCGCGCGGACGTTGGAGCCGACCGCTCGGAGATCGATCTCGACCCAGGCTGGACGCGTCATCCAGCCACCTCGTGCAAGACCTCGGGCAACAGCTCGATGAGCATCGAAGCGTTCGCCGGGTGCGGCGCGTATCGCTCGGCGGCGAGATCGCCGGCGCGCCCGTGGATCCACGCGGCGGCAGCGGTGGTGAGCAGATCCGTACGTCCCTCCCCCACTTTCAGCTCCTGCGCCAGGAGCGCCGCGGTCAGCCCCGTCAGCACGTCGCCGGTTCCCCCTTGAGCGAGTGCTGGTCCTCCGGTCGGGTTCACGTACGAGACGCCGTCCCGGTCCGCGATCACGGTTCCCGGCCCTTTCAGCAGCACGACGGCTTGCAGCCGGGCCGCGGCATGGCGCGCCGCCGCGAGACGATCGCCTTCGATCTCGTCGTCGGGCCGTCCGACGAGCCGCGAAAGCTCGCGCGTGTGCGGGGTCAGGACTTTCGACGCCGGGCCTCGCGCGAGCAAGTCGGGCGCGCCGGCGAAGGCCGTGAGCGCGTCGGCGTCGAGCACGAGGGGCAGCTCCAGCTCAGCGACGAGCGCTCTGATCAACTCTGCGGTCGCGGGGTGCGTGGACAGGCCCGGCCCGAGCGCCGCGACGTGGAACTCGCCGAGCCGCGGCCGCAGCAGCTCGATGCCTTTGGGGTCGATCGTGCCGTCTCCCGTCTCCGGCAGTGGGATGGCGGTGACCTCGGGCACGCGTCCGATGATGGTGGGAACGACCGACTCGGGCGCGGCGACGACCGTGAGCCCGGCGCCGCTGTGAACGCAGGCGCCGGCGGTCAGCGCGGCCGCACCGGGAAGTCCACGCGAGCCGACCACAAGCAACACCGTCCCGACGCGCCGCTTGTTCGACGACGCCTGCCGGATGGGCAGCAGCGCGCGCACGTCGGCGGCCTCGAGCGCGGACGCCGTCCCGCCGCGCAGATCCCCGGGGATCCCGATGTCGGCGACCTCGACCCGCCCTGCCGCCGAACGTCCGGGCTCGAACATGAGACCGGGCTTCAGTCCACCGAGCGTCACGGTTCGCGTCGCGCGCACGGCCCGGCCGCCGACGAGCGCGCCCGTGTCTGAGTCGACGCCGCTCGGCAGATCGACCGCCACGACGGGGACCGAAACGGATCCCAGACGTTCGATCGCCCCGGCCGCCGCACCCTCAGGCGTCCGAGACAACCCAACCCCGAAGATCGCGTCGATGATCAGCCCCGCACGACCGAGCTCGCGATCGAGATCTTCGGGCCCTTGGATCCGCCCAGGGAACGCCTGCATCGCCTCGCGCGCGGCCCCTTGAAGATCGGCACCCAGCAGCATGACCGCCGAGACGCGCGCACCCCACGACATCAGCCATCGGCCGGCCACCAGCCCGTCGCCGGCGTTGTTGCCCTTCCCACAGACGATCACGACGCGCCGCCCGTAGGCTCTCCCGAGCAGCTCGCGCGCGGCTCGCGCCACGGCGAAGCCTGCATTCCCCATCAAGGTGGAGGTCGAGATCCCGCGCGCCTCGCACGCGGCGTCCTGGCGCCGCACGTCCTCCGCGGTCAGGACGGGAAGCACCGCTACTCCACGGTGACGCTCTTGGCGAGGTTCCGCGGCTGGTCCACGTCGCAGCCGCGCAGGACCGCGATCTCGTACGCGAGCATCTGCAACGGCACCGCCACGAGTTCGGGGGTGAATAGTTGGTGCGCCTTCGGCACCTCGAGCACGTGGTCCGCGTGCCTGCCGATCTCCGTGTCACCCTCGGTCGCGACCGCGATCACGAGCGCGCCCCGCGCCTTCACTTCGAGGATGTTCGACAACACCTTCTGGTACACGTGCGACTGGGTGGCAACGGCGACGACCGGCACGCCCTTCTCGACGAGCGCGATCGGCCCGTGCTTGAGCTCGCCCGCCGCGTACCCCTCGGCATGGAGATACGAGATCTCTTTGAGCTTCAAAGCGCCTTCGAGCGCGATCGGGTAGCCGACGTGGCGGCCGAGGAACAGCACATCGCGCGCATCGACGATCTCTCGAGCGATCGCGCGCACGGGCTCGCGAAGCGCAAGCGTGCGCTCGAGCAGTTCGGGGAGCCGCCCCATCTCGCGGACCAGATCCGCGATCTCGCCCGGGTACAGCGTCGAGCGAACCTGCGCGAGGTACAGCGCCAACAGCTTGAGCGCGACCATCTGCGTCTCGAACGCTTTCGTCGACGCGACCGCGATCTCGGGCCCGGCGTGCGTGTACAGAACGGCGTCGGACGCGCGCGCGATCGACGACCCGACCACGTTCACGACGCTCATCAGCTTCGCGTGCTGGTCCTTCGCGTGGCGCACGGCCTCGAGCGTGTCGATGGTCTCGCCCGACTGCGACACCGCGATCACGAGTGTGTCGCGATCCAGTACCGGATCCCGATAGCGGAATTCGCTCGAGAGCTCGATCTCGCAGGGGATACGCGTCCAGTGCTCGATCGCGTACTTGGCCACCATCGCCGCGTGGTACGAGGAGCCGCACGCGACGACGAACACCTTGTCGACCTCGCGGATGTCGGCCTCGTCCATGCGCAGCTCGTCGAGATGGAGCCGCCCGGCGATGGTTCGCCCGCGAAGCGTGTCGGCGACGGCGACGGGCTGCTCGTAGATCTCCTTGAGCATGAAGTGGTCGAAGCCGGCCTTCTCGGCCGCCTGGAGGTCCCAGTCGACGTGGACGGCTTCGCCCTCGGCCGGCTCGCCGTCGAGCGTCGTGATCGTGTATCCGTCGGCCGTGATCACGACGACCTGGTCGTCGTGGATGTGGACCATGTCGCGCGTATACGGCAGGAGCGCCGGAGGGTCCGACGCGAGCAGTGTTCCGTGCTCGGCTTTGCCCACCAGGAGCGGAGACGTCCGCTTCGCCGCGACGACCAGGCCGGGATCGTCGGCGCTCACGACCGCAAGCGAGAAAGCCCCGTCGAGCCGCTGCAGGGCGGTGCGGAACGCGGCGACGAGGTCGCCGTTGTAAGCGGCCTCGATCAAGTGGGCGATCGCCTCGGTGTCGGTCTCGGAAGCGAAGACGTGGCCCTCGCGCTCCAGCTCTTCACGGAGCTCGAGGAAGTTCTCGATGATCCCGTTGTGGATCAGCGCGATGCGCCCGGTGCAGTCGCGGTGCGGATGCGCGTTGGCGTCGCTCGGTCCACCGTGCGTGGCCCAACGGGTGTGGCCGATGCCGGTCGAACCGGCGACGTCGTGCAGCGCCAGTTCCTTCTCGAGGATCTCGAGCTTGCCGGCCTTTCGGATGACATCCACGCCACCGTCGACGATCGCGACCCCGGCCGAGTCGTAGCCGCGGTACTCGAGCCGCGAGAGCCCGTCCATCAGGATGGGAAGCGCCTGCTCGCTGCCGACGTAACCAACGATGCCGCACATGGTGTCCGCCCAGTGTACCGGCCCGGCGTGGAGGGTCTTGCCCCAAAGTTCAGGCCTCCTACCTGCGGAAACGGTGGGAGTTACATCGTCGTCCGGTAGCGGAGGTACACCATGCCGTTGTCGAAACGGCGATCGTCGAGCAACTCGAGCTTCACGCGGACGTCGTTGGGGAGAGCCCGGTTGCCGCCGCCGACCACGATCGGCGCGACGAACAGGTGACACTCGTCGACCGATCCGGCCTTGATCGCCTGTGCTGCGAGGTTGGGACCGGCGATCGTGATGTCACGGCTCTCCGACGCTTTCATCTGCCGCACCGCTTCCGGGTCGAAGTCGCGTTCGATCCGCGTCCTGGCGCTGGACACCTTCTCCAGCCTCTTGGAGTACACGATCTTTTCGGCCGCCTGCCATATCTCCGTGTAGTCCTGCTCGACGGTGGTCTGGTCGGCGAGGGTGTGCGCGGTCTCCCAGTAGACCATCACCTCGTACATGCGTCGTCCGTAGAGATACGTGCCGATCGGTCGCTGGAGGTCGTTGACAAAGGCATGCACCTCCTCGCCGGGCTCAGCCCAATCGAAGTTGCCGTCCTCGTCGGCTATGTAGCCGTCGAGCGACGAGATAACCGAATAGATCAGCTTGGCCATAGTCAGCCGAGCGTCTCGCGCACAGCTTTCGCGATGCGCTCCGCGGCGGACTGCGCGACGTTCTCGGTGGTTGCCTCCACCATGACGCGAACCACCGCTTCGGTCCCCGACGGCCGGACCAGCACGCGTCCGTCCGAGCCGAGCTCGCTTTCGACGCGAAGAACCTCGTCCCACACCGCGTTAGCGTCGTCGAGCCGCTCCTTCGCGACGTCACGGACGTTGATCAGTATCTGCGGCGCACGCGGAGCCAGCGCCGCGAGCGCCGACAGCGGCTTGCCGCTCGACGCCATCAGCCCGAGCAAGCGAAGCGCGGTCAGTATCCCGTCGCCGGTGGAGTGCTTGTCGAGGAAGATCAAGTGGCCGGACTGCTCTCCGCCCATGATGATGCTCCGCTCGATCATGGCTTCGAGCACGTAGCGATCCCCGACCACCGTCTCGACGATCTCGATCCCCGCTTCCGACATCGCGCGTCGGAAGCCGAGGTTGGCCATGACGGTCGACACCACGGCGTCGCCCGGCAGCCTCCCCTGCGTCTTCGCCTCCATCGCGCACGCCGCGAGGATCTGATCGCCGTCCACGAGCTCTCCCCGCTCGTCCACCGCGATCAGCCGGTCGGCGTCGCCGTCGTGCGCGATGCCGACCTGTGCGCCGCTCTCGACGACCGTGCGCTGGAGGAACTCGGGGTGGGTCGAGCCGCTGCCGTCGTTGATATTTTTTCCGTCGGGCACGGCGAAGATCGCAGAGACGTCGGCGCCGGCGCGTCGATACGCCTCGGGCGCCACGTGGAACGCGGCGCCGTTCGCGCAGTCCACGACGACGCGCATCCCTTTCAGGCCCGGCGCGCCGTCGAGCAGGAAATCGAGGTATCGCTCCTCGGCGTCGGCCGCGTCGGCGCCGCTGCCGGCGGCAACCGCTTCCCCGTTCCCTCGCTCGAGCACGGACTCGATCTGGTCCTCGATCGCGTCGGGGAGCTTCATCCCGTCGAAGCCGAAGAACTTGATCCCGTTGTCGTCGGCGGCGTTGTGCGAGGCGCTGATGACCGCTCCGGCCTGACAACCGTACGCGCCGGTGAGATACGCGACTCCGGCTGTCGGGATGACGCCCGCGCGGAGCCCCTCGCCGCCGGCGCGTGCGATGCCGGCGATGAGCGCTTCCTCGAGCGCCGGTCCGGACGCGCGCGTGTCGCGTCCGATCAACACCTTGGGTCGCGGATGGCCGCGGCCGAGCACGACGGCGGCCGCGTGACCGAGGTCGGTTGCCAGCTCGACGGTGAGGTCGTCGCCGAAGCGGCCGCGAACCCCGTCGGTGCCGAAGAGTCTGCCCATACCGGCTCCGTTCGGAGTCGCGTTCCTAATGCCGCGCGGCTAGCGCTTCGAGAACTGCGGCGCCTTGCGAGCCTTCTTGAGGCCGTACTTACGGCGCTCTTTGGCTCGCGCGTCTCGCGTCATCATGCCCCTGCGCTTCAGCTCGGGGCGCAGCGTCGGGTCGGCTTCGACCAACGCGCGGGCGATGCCGTGACGGAGCGCGCCGGCCTGTCCGCTCATGCCACCACCCTCGATGCGCGCCCAGATGTCGTAGGCGTCGAACGTGTTCGTGAGCTTCAGCGGCTCGACGACGATCATGCGGAGCACGGGGCGCGGAAAGTAATCCTCGAGCGTGCGGCCGTTCAGGCTGAACTGGCCGGTGCCGGGGATCAGACGAACGCGCGCGACGGCTTCCTTGCGCCGTCCCGTCGCGCGGACGGTCTCGCCGAGTGTCGCCACGCCTAAGCTCCCTTCCGTTGGCCGTTGAGCATCGCCCGCGGCTGTGGATTCTGCGAGCCGTGCGGATGCTCGGGCCCGTCGTAGACCTTGAGCTTCTTGAACATCGCGCGCCCGAGCCGGTTGTGCGGCAGCATGCCCCGGACGGCCTTCTCGACCGCGAAAGACGGCCGGGTAGCGATCAGCTTGCTGTAAGGGACCTGCGTGATACCGCCCGGGTAGCCCGAGTGGCGCACGTACATCTTCTGCTCCAGCTTGTTGCCGGTCAGCTTCACGGACTTCGCGTTGATCACGATCACGTAGTCGCCGGTGTCCGCGTGTGGGGCAAAGATCGGCTTGTGCTTGCCGCGCAGGACATGGGCGATCTCGGCCGCCAGGCGGCCGAGCACCTGGCCGTCTGCGTCGACGACCCACCAGGCGCGCTTGATATCAGTTGGTTTAGGAGAGAAGGTCTTCACAGAGAAAAACCCCTGGTCAGCGGCCCTGAATGCTACCGGCGCCGGGGGGTCGGGTCAACCTGAACGGCGTTGTCCCAGTCCGCCGTGCGGATGCTTACTCAGAGCGGAGGATCGCGGCGACGGGTGTTCGGCCGGCGAGGCGGGCGGGAAGCACTGCGGCGAGGTTGGCCATGACCAGGAGTGCGACGACTAGCGCGGCCAGGACGAAGCCCGGAACGGCCGGCTGGCTCAGCACGGGGAGGCGTTCGGCGAACAGGGACCAGAGCCACCGGCCCAGGATGACCCCCGCGGGCACACCGGCAGCAACGCCGACGGCCACGATTATCGAGGACTGCCACACAACGGAAGAGGACACTTCCCTGCGCGTGAAGCCGAGCGCTTTCAGAACGGCAAGATCGCGTCGGCGCCGGTTCACGCCAGAGGCGAGGGTCAACCCAAGCGAAACAACCGCCGCCAGAACGAGGACCCCTGACAGCAGCGCCGGGGTGAAGCCCATCGAGCTGAAGTTGACGATCTCGGCCGGCCGCTGCACGGGAAGAGGCTCGGCCGAGCCGGGGAACACGCCGATCTCCCCGATGTGCGGCGACAGCCGCTCGGTGACGGCGTCCCGGTCGGCGCCGGATGCGAACCGGATGAACAGCGCCTTGGGATCGGGACTGATCGCGTCCCAGTCCGGGATCCGATCGAACGCAAGCATCGCACCTTCACCGAGAGAGGTATAGCCGCCGAGCACAGGACCCACCGTCGGGAACACGGCGGTGCCGACGATGCGCAGCCGCTGCGAGCCTTCGCTCCCTCCGAGCACCACGGCGTCGCCGATCTGCTTTCCGAGATCTGCCATCGTGGTAGCTCCGAGCACCACTTCATCGGGCCGTTCGACCGCCCGGCCCGACAGCAACGGAGGGATCACGGCCGCGCCCGGCTCGATGCCGATCGCCGGGGTGCTGCGACCTTCGAGATCTATCGACTGGAAGAACACCGCCGACCAGGCCGCGACGCCGGGTTCGCGGTCGAGGAGGTCCCGTGTCTTTGCGATGTCGATCGAGCCGTAGCCGGCCTCGTCGAGCACGGTCAGGTTCCAATCCCATCCGTAAAGACGGGGTTCGTCGACGAGGGACCGAAGGCTCGATCCGAACACCAGCGAGGCCACGAGGGCGATGACGCCCACTACCGCGCCACCAAGGGCGGCACGCACCGGCACCGAAGTCCGGCCCCCACCCGGCTCGAGAGCTAGGCGCATGCCGGCGACCGCGGGCAGGGGCAGCCCCGCGGCGGCGACCGCCCCGACGATGGACGAACGGCGTTCAAGGCCCCAGCGAGCTCGTGTCTGCTCGCGGTGGGGCGCCTGACGGATCGCGGCGAATAGGGCGACCGCTCCAAGGGCGACGGCGAGTCCGACAGCTCCCAGGAGCAGCACGCTCAGATCGATGGCCAGGCCGGGATCAGCCTCGACCCTGCGTAGCGGACCGATCGGCGCCAGGGGTGAGAGAACTACGGCCACGACGAGAGCCCCGACGATGCCGGAGACGATAGACACGGCGGCTCCGGGGAGGGCTACTCCCGTCGTCAGGCGGGGTCCGGCGCCGATGGCCCGGAGCGATGAGAGGTCGTCTCCCGCAGCCCGCAACAGGCGCACCAGCGCCTGTCCCACGAGAACGAAGGTTGCGACCGCAGCGACCGCGCCGAAAACCCCGAGCGCGACCGCCAAAGGCCGCACGGCCTCCTGCGTCCGCGCGATCACCTTCGATGCTTCACGGAAAGAGGCGGGAGCTCCTTCAGGAAGTGCGGCGAGGTAGTCACGTTTGAATCGTTCGACTCCCGCGGCGCCCCGCTCGAGACGCACCCCGGTCCAGGCGTAGGTCGCGTGGCGCATTACACGGTCAGTGAACGCCGGCGTGAAGAGCATGCGTGGGAGGCGATCGGTGTCGTCCTGCACGACCTCATCCGGGAAGACCCCGATACCGACGACCGTGACGGTGACCCGGTCGGCGGGAGGCGGCGGCGACTCCGAGTACACGCTCTCCTCGTCCGCAGGGTCGTATACGCCGATCTCGATCCTTCGGCCGAGACGCACGTCGTTCAAGCGGGCGAAGTGCTCGTTCACCGCCACCTCGTCGTGCCGTGCAGGGTCGGGCATCCGACCGCGGGTGACCGTGAACCGGTCGTGGGTGAAATAGAGCCCGTCGACGCTCCCGGCCGCCTCGATGCCGAACGACAGGTCGGGCCGGCCGTCCGACGTGAGCGGACCAGCCAGGAAAGCGGCGTAGGTGGCGGTGTCGGTCACGCCCGGCATCTGGCCCGCGGTCTCGGGGAACTCGACCTCGTACCCGCCTGCGTTCACCTGGACGTCCAGCGCCCCACCGGCCTCGCGGAATCGCGGATACGCGGAGGCGGTACGGCGTGCTCCCGCGAACGACGCGAGCGTAAGACCGCCCAAGAGCGCCAGCAGCACAGCCACCCCGAGGTAAGAACGGGCTCGCGCTCGGAGCGAGCTTCGGGACCAGTACCAGATGCCTTTCATCGACTAAGAGAATCTAGGCCATCGGGCCGAGAGACAATGAGGTTGCCGTCACGCCTCTTGGAGGGTGAGATCTCCCTCGGTCCACTAGTCTGGGGTCGAAGGGCGATCGATAGCGGACGGATCGAAGGATCAGCCCCTTGGCAGGCGCGACGGGTCCGGCGGCCGCTCGATCCCGAGCAGCGAGCGCCTTCCGAGCGTCCGAGGAGGGCCGTCTGCCGCGACCCACGTCGAGCAGCAACCCGACCAACGATCGCACCAGCTGGTGGCAGAACGAGTCGGCGATCACACGGATCACCACACGCTCCGGCGCCGGCGTCGACATGGTTATCGACCGGACTCGCCGAACGAGCGACCCTTCCCCCCGCCGGCAGAACGACGAGAAGTCGTGTTCGCCGACGAACGCTTTGGCGGCTGCGCGCATCGCGCGAAGGTCGAGCGGTTCGGGGACGTGTACCGCAAAGCGGTCGAGGAACGGGTCGGGTGCCTTCGACCGGTACAGGTGGTACTCGTACTCGCGCCGTTTCGCGCTGAACCGCGCGTCGAAGGTGTCGGGAACCGCCGCGGCGCCGCGGATAGACACTTCGGGCCCCAGCCGCTTGTTCAGCCGGGAAGCGACCCACATGGGATCGGTTCCGTCGGGAGCTTCGAATGAGACGACCTGCCCGGCGGCATGCACCCCGGCGTCCGTCCGACCCGCGCCGGTCGTCCGAACGGACACCCGCAGCAACTGAGACAGACAGTCCTCGAGTAAGCCTTGAACCGTGCGCCGTGTCGGCTGGCGAGCGAAGCCGTGGAAGTTGGTGCCGTCGTACGCGACGAGGAGCGCGAGCTTCGCGGCTATTCCTCTTCGGCTTCGCCGACGAACTCGATCAGAGCCATCGGCGCGGCGTCGCCCTTACGTGGACCAAGCTTCACGATCCGCGTGTAGCCGCCGCTGCGATCGGCGAAAGTCGGCGCGATCTCGGCGAACAGCTTGTGGACGAGCTCGCGATCGCGCACCGTCTTGAGGACGATGCGCCGGGCCGCAAGGTCCCCGCGCTTCGCGAAAGTCACCATGCGCTCGGCGAGCGGACGCAGCGCTTTCGCCCGAGCCTCGGTGGTCTTGATCTTTCCTTCGCGGATCAACGCCTCGGTCAGGCCCGAAAGCAGCAGCTTCTGATGCGCCGGGCCCGAGCCCAGACGCGCGCCTTTCCTCGGCTTCGGCATCTCTCTCGGCTCCCTCGGCCTAGCTCTCGCGGAGGCTCATGCCCATCTCCGCGAGCTTGGCCTTCACCTCATCGATCGACTTCTGGCCGAAGTTGCGGATGTCGAGCAGGTCCTGCTCGGTGCGCTGAACCAGGTCGCCGACGGTGCCGACGCCCTCGCGTTTCAAGCAGTTGTACGAACGAACCGAGAAGTCCAGCTCCTCGATCGGCAGCGCCAGCGTCGACGCCTGCGCCATGTCGTCCGGCGCCGGGCCAAGCGTCAGCGCCTGCGCGTCCTCCGACTGCTGCGCGACGAGACCGAGCAGCTCGACGAGGGTGCGTCCGGCAGCCGCGAAGGCTTCCTTCGGCGTGATCGCCCCGTTGGTCTCGATGTCGAGGATGAGCTTGTCGTAGTTCGTCATCTGCTCGACGCGCGTCGCCTCGACCGCGTAGGAAACCCGCCGCACCGGCGAGAAGATCGAGTCGATGGGCACGACGCCTATCGTGTCGCGGCCCTTCTTGTTCCGCTCTGCCGAGACGTACCCGCGACCGCGTTCGACGACCAACTCGATGTCGAGGCGGCTCTTCTTATTGATCGTCGCGATGTGCTGATCGGTGTTCAGAACCTCGACGCCGGTCGGGACGGTGATGTCTCCGGCGACGACGTCCTTCGGCCCCTGCACCCGCAGGTGGATCGCGACGGGCTCGTCGGAATCGCTGCGAAGGACGAGCTCCTTGAGATTCAGGATGACGTCGGTGACGTCCTCTTTCACTCCCTGGATCGTCGAGAACTCGTGGAGCACCGACTCGATCCGGATCTGCGTAACCGCAGCGCCGGGGATCGAGGACAGCAGCGTTCGGCGCAGCGAGTTTCCGAGCGTGTAGCCGAAGCCCGGCTCGAGCGGCTCGATGATGAACTTGGTCCGGTTCTCGCTCGAGGTCGTTTCCTCGATGATCTGGGGCCTTTGGACGATAAGCAAGGGTGGAGCCTCCTTTACGGTCTTACTTCGAGTAGAGCTCGACGATCGCCGATTCCTGCACCGGGATGTCGACGTCGGCGCGGCTCGGAAGCGATCGGACGGTCGCCTTGACGGTGTCGCGGTCCACTTCCAGCCACGAGGCCGGCGACCGGTTCTCGTTCACGGCGATCGAGTGCAGCACCGGCTGCAAGCGGCGGCTCTTTTCGGCCACTTGGATGGTGTCGCCGACGCGGACGCGCGCCGACGGGATCGAAAGGCGCTTTCCGTTCACCTCGACGTGGCCGTGCCGCACGATCTGGCGAGCTTGATCGCGCGAAAGTGCGAAGCCGGCCCGGAAGACGACGTTGTCGAGTCGTGTTTCCAGCAGCCTGAGCAAATTCTCGCCGGTGACGCCCTTCATCTTCGCGGCCTCGCTGTAGTAGTTGCGGAACTGCCGCTCGAGCACCCCGTAGATGCGGCGCGCCTTCTGCTTCTCGCGCAACTGCATCAGGTACTCGGTTTCCTTCGTCCGCGAACGGCCGTGCTCGCCCGGTGGGAAAGGCCGCTTCTCGATCGGGCACTTCGGTGTCTCGCACTTGGTGCCCTTGAGGAACAGCTTGATCTTCTCGCGGCGGCAGAGTTTGCAGTCAGCGTCCGTATATCGCGCCACTTACACCCTCCTCCGGCGCGGGGGCCGGCAGCCGTTGTGCGGCACCGGCGTCACGTCCGCGATCTGGTTTATCTCGAGCCCGGTTGCGGCGAGCGAGCGGATCGCCGTCTCACGCCCGGAACCGGGGCCCTTCACGAAGACGTCGACGCGCTTGACGCCGTGCTCCATCGCGCGCTTCGCGGCCGCTTCCGCGGCCAGCTGCGCAGCGAACGGAGTCGACTTGCGCGACCCTTTGAAGCCCACGTTGCCGCTCGAAGCCCAGGAGATCGTGTTCCCCATGGGGTCGGTGATCGTGACGATGGTGTTGTTGAACGTGGACTGGATGTGCGCGTGCGCGCTGGGGATGTTCTTCTTTTCCCTGCGCTTCGGCTTCTTCGGCTTCGCCACTCGACCTCCGTCTGGTTACTTCTTCGCTCGGACCTTCTTGGAGCCGGCCACGGTCTTCTTGGGACCCTTCCGGGTCCGCGCGTTCGTGTGCGTCCGCTGACCGCGAACCGGGAGGCCTCGGCGATGACGGATCCCCTGGTAGCAGCCGATCTCGATCTTGCGCTTGATGTTCTGCGATACCTCGCGCCGGAGGTCACCTTCGATCTTGTAGTTCGCGTCGATCCACTCGCGGAGCCGAACGATCTCGTCGTCGGCCAGGTCGCGCACCCGGGTCGACGGGCTTACCTGAGTCGCCTCGAGCGTCTTGCGTGCGAGCGTGGAACCGACGCCGAAGATGTACGTCAGACCGACCTCGACGCGCTTGTCGCGCGGGAGGTCGACACCTGCGATACGGGCCATCCGCCTACCCCTGCCTCTGCTTGTGCCTCGGATTCGTGCAGATCACGAGCACCACTCGGCCGCGCCGAACGATCTTGCATTTTTCACACATCTTGCGCACGCTCGGGCGAACCTTCACTCCACTCTCCCCACCACAATTGCCCGGTCCGGTTCACGGGCGCGCTCGACCGACAGACGGGCTCTGGAACCAAACGCGCAGTATAGCAGGGGTATGCCCGGGCTCCAATCGGCGCATCGGGTCGGCCTCACGCTGCGATCCTTCCGTCGGGGTCGGTGAGCACCCATGGACCGTCCGCGGTTACGGCCACCGTGTGCTCGAAGTGCGCCGACAGCGACCCGTCTTGGGTGACGACCGTCCAGCCGTCGGGAAGCAGTCGCGTAGCGTACTCGCCCACGTTGACCATGGGCTCGATGGCCACCACCAGGCCTTCGGTGAGCTTGTACCCCTTCCCTGGGGTGCCGTAGTTGGGAACCGGAGGCTCTTCGTGCAGCGAACGGCCGACCCCGTGTCCGACGTATTCGCGAACCACCGAGAAGCCGGCCCCCTCGGCGATGGTCTGGACCGCCGCGCCGATGTCCCCGAGCCGCCTGGCCGGCCGCGCCTCGGCCAAGCCGGCCCAGAGGGCCCGCTCGGTCGCCTCGATCAGCTTCGAAGCCTCCGGAGACGGCTCCCCCACCGGGATCGTGACCGCCGAGTCGGCGTGGAAACCGTCGACGACGGCGCCGACGTCGAGCTTCACGAGGTCGCCCTCCTTCAGCACGCGTGTGCCGGGGATGCCGTGCACGATCTCGTCGTTCACCGAGGTGCAGATCGTGGCCGGGAACCCCCGATAACCGAGGAACGACGGCTTGGCGCCCCGACCCTCGATCACTCTCGCGGCGACGGCGTCCAAGTCCGCCGTGGTCATCCCCGGGCGGATGGCGTCTCGCGTTGCCGCGATCGCGGCGGCGACGACCTCACCGGCCCGGCGCATCGTGGAGATCTCGGCCGGGCTCTTGATGATGATCACGAGCTCCTCCCGGCCATGTCATCCAACTCGCCGACCATGCGCTCGAGGACCTCATCCTTGGAGCCTGCGCCTTGAACCGTTCTCAGGATACCGCGGTCTTCGTAGTACTTGATCAATGGATGGGTTTGCCGCTTGAAAACGCCGAGACGTTGCAGGATCACCTCGGGCCGGTCGTCATCTCGGGTCATCAGCGGCGAGCCGTCCCGGTCGCACTTCATCTCGTCCTTCGGCGGGCTCGCGTGAAGGTTGTACGTTCGGCCGCAGGTCGGACAGGACGCCCGAGCCGAGAGCCGGAGGACTATCAGCTCGTCTGGGACTTCGAGGTAAAGCACGCCGTCGATCTTGTGCCCGATCTCGGCAAGGATGTCGTCGAGGGACTCCGCCTGCGGAAGCGTCCGCGGGAAGCCGTCCATGACGAACCCTGCGCGTGCGTCCGCCTGAGCGAGACGGATCTTCAGAAGCTCCAGCACGAGATCGTCGGGAACCAGTTCACCTTCATCCATGTACGACTTCGCCCGCTGCCCGATGTCGGTCTGCCACGCCACGACGAAGCGGAGGATGTCTCCGGTCGACACGTGCGGCACTTCGAAGCGCTCCGCCAGCTGGACCGCTTGGGTGCCCTTTCCTGCCCCGGGAGGGCCGAGGAGAACGATCCGCACCAGGCGCCTACTTGAGGAATCCCTCGTAATGCCGCATCAACAGCTGCGATTCCAGTTGCTTCATAGTTTCCAAGCCGACGCCGACGACGATGAGCACCGCCGTCCCTCCGAACGGGAACGCACTGATGTCCCAGATGCCCTGCACGATGAAGGGCAAGACGGCGATCGAGGCTAGGAAGAAGGACCCGGGCAGCGTGATACGCGTGAGGATGTGGTCGAGGTACTCGGCCGTCGGACGTCCGGGACGGATACCGGGGATGAACCCTCCGTACTTCTTCATGTTATCGGCAACGTCCACGGGGTTGAACGTGATCGCGGTGTAGAAGTACGTGAAGAAGATGATGAGCATGAAGTACGTGATGATGTAGAGCGGGTGACTTCCCGTAGCGAGGTTGGTTTCGACCCATTGCTTGAAGCCCTCGTTCTGCACGATCGTCGCCGCCAAGACCGGCAGGTAAAGCAACGACGACGCGAAGATGATCGGGATGACGCCGGCCTGGTTCACCTTGAGGGGGATGTAGGTCGAGGAGCCACCGTACAGCTTCCGTCCCACCACACGTTTCGCGTATTGAACCGGGATCCTTCGTTGTGCCTGTTCGACCAGCACGACCGCGACGACGATGCCGATCCCGAGCGCCGCGATCACCGCCGTCTTCACCCCGCCGGCCTGCGCGTAGATGGCGGCGCTCTCGGCCGGGAAGCGGGAGATGATGGACGAGAAGATCAGGATCGACATCCCGTTCCCGATACCGCGCTGGGTGATCAGCTCGCCGAGCCACATGATCATCGCCGTCCCGGCGGTGAGCGTCAGCACGACCAGGAACGTCTTGCCGGCGGTCAGGTCGGGGAAGAAGTCGCGGATCGGCTGGCCTCCCGCGCTGAAAAGCCGTCCTGAGTTCGCGGTGACGACGATGCCGAGCGACTGCAGCAGGGCCAGTACCACGGTCATGTAGCGCGTGTACTGCGTGATCTTCTTCTGCCCCTGCTCGCCCTCCTTGGCGTACGCCTCGAGCCGGGGGATCACGACGGTCAGCAGCTGCATGATGATCGAGGACGTGATGTACGGCATGATCCCGAGCGCGAAGATCGCGAAGTTGGTGAGCGCGCCGCCCGAGAACAGGTTGATGAGGCCGTAGATTCCGCCCTGTGCCGCCTCGCGCTGGACCTCCTCCACCTTGTTGAAGTCGATGCCCGGGAGCGGGATATGGGAGCCGAGGCGGTAGACCGCGATGATGGCCAGCGTGAACAGGATCTTCTTGCGAAGGTCCGGGATCTTGAAGGCGTTCCGGAAGGCACTGAGCACTAGATGACCTCCGCCTGACCTCCGGCTTGCTCGATCTTCGCTCGAGCACTCGCCGAGAACGCATGTGCACGCACGGTCAACTGGGTCGAAAGCTCGCCGCGCCCCAATATCTTGACAGGCGCCCGGCGCTTACGCACGAGCCCGCGATCCGCCAGCGCAGCCGGGTCGACCACGGCACCAGTTTCGAAGGCGTTGAGCCGCTCCACGTTCACCGGGGAGAACTCCACGCGGTTCCGGTTGACGAAGCCGCCGAGCTTGGGGAGCCGGCGCTGCAAAGGCATCTGACCGCCCTCGAAGCCGCGCGGCAACGTGTTGCGGGCGTATGTTCCCTTAGAGCCGCGGCCCGAGGTCTTGCCCTTGCCGGACCCGGTCCCCCGGCCGACGCGCGTGCGCTTGCGATGCGCGCCCGGTGCCGGCTTCAGATGATGAAGCTTCACGTGCCTACGCCTCCTCGACCGTCACGAGATGCAAAACCTTCTTGAGCATGCCTCGCACCTCGGGACGATCGTCGCGGACCACCGACTGTCGGATCTTCTTGAGCCCGAGCGAACGAACCGTGGCTCGCTGGTCCTGCGTGGTGCCCACGAGCCCGCGTACGAGCGTGATCTTCAATGCCGTCACGACCCATCCCCGTCCTTGCCGAGGACGGCCTCGAGGAGTCGGCGGGGCGCAACGTGGTCGAGCGGCAGATCGCGGATGCGCGCGACGTCCTGCGGGCTGCGGAGCTCCTTCAACCCGGCGACAGCCGCGTGAACCATGTTGATCGGGTTCTCGCTGCCGAGCGACTTGGACAGCACATCCGCGATACCGGCGCACTCCATCACCGCGCGCACCGGCCCACCGGCGATGACCCCGGTACCCGGCGCCGCGGGCTTGAGGAGCACACGACCCGCTCCGGCGATCCCCATAACCTCGTGCGGAAGCGTCGTCCCCACCATCGGGACGGAGAACATGGAGCGCTTGGCGATGTCGACGCCCTTCTGGATCGCCAGAGGAACCTCTTTGGCCTTGCCGTAGCCGACGCCGACGCGGCCCGAACCATCACCGACCACCACGAGCGCGGTGAACGAGAACCGCCGGCCACCCTTGACCACCTTGGCCACACGGTTGATCGAAACCACTCGCTCCTCGAGCTGTGGCTTGCCGGCCTCCTCGGGCCCACCAGATCTGCGTCGTTCGACCACTCCATCGCCTCCCTAGAACTTCAATCCCGACTCGCGAGCCCCGTCGGCCAGCTCGGCGACCCGGCCGTGATACAGACGGCCGCCCCGGTCGAGCACCGCCGCTTGCACGCCACGCTCCACGGCGCGGCGGCCGAGCAACTGCCCCACCTTGCGCGCGACATCTTTCTTGGCGCCGCCGGCGCGTGCGTCGGCGTCCAAGCTCGACGCGGCGACCAGGGTGCGGCCGTCGACGTCGTTGATCAGCTGCGCGTAGATGTGCTTGTTCGAACGGAACACCGCGATGCGCGGCCGCTCCTCGGTCCCCCGGATGTGCTTTCGCACCCGCAGGTGACGCTTGCGGCGCGCCTCGAACCTGCGTTTCGCGTCCACTACGCCTTCCCTGCCTTCCCGGCCTTCTTGCGAACGTATTCGCCCTGGTACCGGATGCCCTTGCCCTTGTACGGGTCGGGCTTGCGGATGGCCCGGATGTTGGCTGCCACCTGACCGACCGCTTGCTTGTCGGTCCCGCTGACGATGATCCGATTGGGCTGCGGAACCTCGAACGTGATCCCGGTCGGCGCCTCCACGATCACCGCATGCGAGTACCCGACGGCGATCTCGAGTGTCGTACCCTTCAGGGCCGCGCGATAGCCGACGCCCTGGATCTCGAGCGTCCTGGTGTAGCCGTTGGTGACCCCCTCGACCATGTTCGCGATCAAGCTGCGCGTCAGTCCGTGCAGGGCGCGGTGCAGGCTCTCGTCCGTCGGCCGCGATACGACGACGTTGCCGTCGGCGATCGCAACGGACATGGCCGGATGGAGCTCGAGGGCCAGCGAACCCTTCGCGCCCTTCACCGAGACGCGACTATCGGCAACCTGAACCTCGACCCCTGACGGGATCGGGATCGGCTGCTTTCCGATTCGACTCATCTCATCCTCACCAAACGTAGGCGAGCACCTCGCCGCCGATGCGAGCCTTGTGGGCCTGCCGATCGGTGACGAGTCCGTTGGACGTCGAGATGATCGCGATGCCCAGGCCGCCGAGCACGCGTGGGATCGAGTCCCGCTGCGCGTACACCCGGAGGCCGGGCTTCGAGATCCGCTTCAAGCCGGCGATCGTGCGCTCGCGGTTCGGCCCGTACTTGAGCACGATCTTCAGCACCGGGCCCAACTCGCCGCGCTCGATCCCGAACTCCTGGATGTAACCCTCACGCTTCAAGATGTCGGCGATGCCGAGCTTGATCTTCGAAGACGGCATCGTGACATCTTCCTTGTGCGCCGTCGTCGCGTTCCGGATCCGCGCCAACATGTCCGCGATCGGGTCTGTCATCGTCATCCGGAGATCACCAACTTGCCTTCGTGATGCCGGGCAGCTCGCCGGCGTGCGCAAGCTGTCGCATGCAAATCCGGCAGAGTCCGAACTTCCGGTAGTACGCGCGGGGACGACCGCAGCGCTTGCAGCGGTTGTACGCGCGGGCCTTGAACTTCGCCGGTCGTTGCTGCTTGATGACCAAACACTTCTTTGCCATGCCTTACTCCTTGAAGGGGAACCCGAGCGCCTTGAGCAGCGCGCGGGCGGCCCCGTCGTCCTGTGCCGTCGTTACCACGGTGATGTGCATCCCTCGAACCTTTGAAACAGAGTCGTAGTCCACTTCCGGGAACACGAGCTGCTCGGTGAGCCCGAGCGAGTAGTTCCCGCGGCCGTCGAACGTCGCCGATAGTCCGCGGAAGTCGCGGATCCTCGGCAGGGCAAGGGTGAGAAGCCGGTCGAGGAACTCCCACATGCGGTCCCCACGAAGGGTGACCTTGGTGCCGATCGCTTGGCCCTCGCGGAGCTTGAACCCCGCGATCGACTTCCGCGCTTTCGTCACGATCGGCTTCTGCCCCGCGATGACGGTGAGATCCCCGACGGCGCCCTCGAGCAGCTTGCCGTCCTTGATCGCCTCACCGACACCCATGTTGAGCACGATCTTCTCGAGCCGCGGCACCTGCATGACGTTGGCGTAGCCGAGGTCGCCTTTCAGCTGCGGGACGAGCTCCTCCCGGTAGCGCTTCTTCAGGCGCGGGATCTCTTTAACTGCCGCCTCTGCCTGGGCCATCACACCTCACTCCCACACTTGCGGCACACGCGCCTTTTCGAGCCGTCTTCGTCCACGTCCCAGCCGACCCGGGCCCTGCCTCGGCACGAGTCGGTGTTGCAGACCAGCGCCACCGCCGAGATCTGGACCGGCATCTCCTTGGTTACGATGCCGCCCGTCATCCCCTGACGGCCGCGCTGTTGCCGCAGCGGCTCGTGGCGCTTCACCTGATTGACGCCCTCGATCATGACCTTGCGGGTTTTCGGCCAGGTACGAACCACGCGTCCGGTCTTCCCGCGGTCCTTGCCCGAAAGCACGATCACCTCGTCGCCCTTGCGGATGTGCAAGCTCTGCATCTACAGCACCTCCGGAGCGAGAGAGATGATCTTCATGAACTTCTTCTCACGCAGCTCGCGAGCAACCGGCCCGAAGATACGGGTGCCCCGCGGGTTCTGCTGTTCGTTGATTAGCACCGCGGCGTTCTCGTCGAAACGGATATACGAGCCGTCCGGCCGCCGGCGCTCTTTCGCGGTACGCACCACAACGGCCTTAACGACCTCACCCTTCTTGACCGGAGCGCCGGGAAGCGCGTCCTTGACGGTCGCGACGATGATGTCGCCGATCCCGGCGTAACGCCGGCCCGACCCGCCGAGCACGCGGATGCAAAGGATCTCCTTGGCGCCCGTGTTATCGGCCACCTTCAGTCGCGACTCTTGCTGGATCATCTGTTACTTCGCCTTCTCGAGGATTTCCTGGACACGCCAGCGCTTGGTCTTCGACAACGGTCGCGTCTCGGCGATCCGGACGCGATCCCCGATGCCGCACGCGTTCGTCTCGTCGTGTGCGCGGTACTTCGTCATCCGGCGGAGGATCTTGCCGTACAGGTGATGCCGGGTCGTGTCGCGCACGACGACGACCACCGTCTTGTCCATCTTGTCGGACACGACGACACCGACGCGCGTCTTGCGGCGTCCCCGCTCCTTCACCGTGCTCTCCGCCATCAAGCCTCCTCGGCGCCGGCGATCGCCTGCGCTTCGAGCTCCTCGAGCTCGCGTTCACGCATGAGCGTCAGGATCCGCGCGACCTGCTTGCGCACCACTTTGATCTGCATCGGGTTGTCCAACTGTCCGGTAACGAGCTGGAAGCGAAGGTTGAAAAGCTCCTCCTTCGCCTCGACAAGCTTTGTTTCCAGCTCGTCCTCGGCAGTATCCCGAAGCTTGTCGGCCTCTTTGGACATCTATTCGCCTTCTTCCCGGCTCACGAAGCGGGTCTTGATCGGAAGCTTGTGCGCCGCGAGCCGCAATGCCTCGCGGGCCTGACCTTCGTCGACGCCCGCCAGCTCGAACATCACGCGTCCCGGCTTGACGACGCAGACCCAGTACTCGGGGTTTCCCTTCCCGGATCCCATGCGCGTCTCGGCGGCCTTCTTCGTGAAGGGCTTGTCGGGGAAGATGTTGACCCACACCTTCCCACCGCGCTTGATGTGCCGGGTCATCGCAACACGCGCCGCCTCGATCTGGCGGTTCGTGATCCACGCGGGCTCCATCGCCTGAAGGCCGTAGTCGCCGAAATGCACCTGCACGCCGCCCTTCGCCTTCCCGCGCATTCGGCCGCGGTGCTGCTTCCGGTACTTGGTCTTCTTCGGGGAGAGCATCAGACATCTCCCTCCGCGCCACCGGGTGCCGTCGGAGCCTCGGGAGCTTCGGGCGTGGCAGGCGATTCGGGAGCAGCAGTCGCAGCCTCGGGCGCAGCCTGCGGAGCCTCGGGGGCTGCCGGAGTCTCGGGCGCAGCCGATGCAGGCGCAGTCGACACGACCTCGGGTGCGACGGCCTCGGTCGCGTCGGCGGGCGCCACCGCATCGGCGGGCGCCACCGCATCGGCCGGCTTCGGGCCACGAGGCGACTTCCCTTGACCGGACGGCGAACGCGTAGCGCCGGAGCCGCGCCGCGGCCTGACCGTGGGGGCGACGATCTCCCCGGCAGCCGCCGCGCGAGCGCGAGCGCGTGCGAGCTCCGCTTCTTTCTCTTCACGCGACGGCGCGACATCACCCTTGTAGATCCACACCTTGACGCCGATCCGGCCGAAGGTCGTCTTCGCCTCGCGGAAGCCGTAGTCGATGTCCGCGCGGATCGTGTGGAGTGGGACGCGACCCTCCCGATACCACTCGCTGCGAGACATCTCCGAACCACCCAGGCGGCCGCCGACCTGAACCCGGATGCCCTTGGCGCCGCCGCGCATCGTCGTCTGCACGCCGCGACGCATCGCCCGGCGGAAAGAAACGCGACCGGCGAGCTGCTCCGCGATGCCTTGCGCGACGAGCGGCGCCTCGAGCTCCGGCTGCTTCAGCTCGATGACGTTGAGCTGAACGTTGTCCTTACCGGTCATCTTGCGCAGCTCGTCTCGGATCCGGTCGACCTCGACCCCGCGGCGGCCGATCACGATGCCCGGCCGTGCGGTGTAGATATCGACCTGGAGCCGGTCGCCCTTACGTTCGATGTCGATCCGAGCGACGCCGGCATGCGCGAGGCTGTCGTGCAGGTTCTTGCGGATCTTGAGGTCCTCCTGCAACCACGGGAGGTACTGCTTGTCCGCGTACCAACGCGACCGCCATTCGTAGTTCGGGTTGGACCCGAGCCGGAACCCGTACGGGTTAATCTTCTGACCCACGCGAGCCCTCCCTCGGTTGCACAACGATCGTGATGTGAGTGGTGCGCTTCCGGATCCGTGTTGCGCGGCCCTGCGCCCGTGGCCGCCAGCGCTTCAGCGTCGGCCCTTCGTCCGCCCAGCAGCGCGTCACGAAAAGCGTGTCCGCAGGGACGCGCAGCGTCTGCTCGGCGTTGGCGACGGCCGCGTTCAGGATCTTCGCGAGCTCGGGCGACGCCGCGCGCGGCGTGAACGCCAGCACGCGTCGCGCCTCGTCCACGTGTTTTCCGCGGATGAGGTTCAGCGTGTAGCGCACCTTGTATGGAGACATGCGCACGAACTTCGCGCTCGCGCGTGCCTCTCTCTCCTTCGCCTTCGCCATCACTTCTTGCCCGGTCCGGTGGCCTTCTCGGCCGCGTGATGCCCGTGGGAGCGGAACGTCCGCGTCGGCGCGAACTCTCCGAGCTTGTGCCCCACCATGCTCTCGGTGACGTAGACGGGGACGTGCTTACGGCCGTCGTGGACCGCGATCGTCAGCCCCACCATGTCGGGGATGATCGTCGAGCGCCGCGACCACGTCTTGATGACGCGCTTGTCGTTGCGCTTGAGCGCGAACTCCACCTTCTCGAGCAGGTGGTCGTCGATGAACGGCCCCTTCTTAAGACTGCGTGCCATCTCGCTCCCTTACTTCTTCTTCTTGCTCTTGCGACGCCGGACGATCAAACGGTCGGACCCCTTGCCCTTCTTGCGCGTCCGGCCTTCCTTCTTGCCCCAAGGGCTGGTCGGGTGACGACCGCCCGAGGACTTTCCTTCGCCGCCGCCCAGCGGGTGATCGACCGGGTTCATCGCCACGCCGCGGGTGATCGGACGGCGACCCTTCCACCGCGTGCGCCCGGCCTTGCCCCAGTTGATGAGCTCCCACTCCGCGTTGCCGACCTCTCCGACCGTCGCCCGGCACGTGGAGGGAACCAACCGGATCTCGCCCGACGGCATGCGGAGGTGCGCGTACGCGCCTTCCTTGGCGAGCAGCTGCACGCTCGTCCCCGCGCTGCGAGCGATCTTCGCTCCCCCGCCCGGACGCAATTCGACCGCGTGAACGATCGAGCCCACCGGGATGTTCTTGAGCGGCAGCGCGTTCCCGGGCTTGATGTCGACGCCCTCGCCCGACGCCACCACGTCTCCAACCGCGAGCTTGTCCGGCGCGATGATGTAGCGCTTCTCGCCGTCGCGGTAGTGGAGAAGTGCGATCCTAGCGTTGCGGTTGGGGTCGTACTCGATCGATGCGACCTTGGCGGGAACCCCGTCCTTGTTGCGACGGAAGTCCACCATCCGGTAGCGGCGCTTGTTCCCTCCGCCTCGATGATACGCCGTGACCCGCCCGTGCGCGTTGCGGCCGCCGCTCGAGGGCCGGCTGCGCGTGAGCTTCTTCTCGGGACGCGAGCGGGTGACCTCGGAATAGTCGGACTGGCTCGCCCCACGGCGTCCCGGGGTCGTCGGTTTGAACTTTCGGATCGCCATCTCGCTACCTCGGCTGGAAGATCTCGATCTTGTCACCCTCGGCGAGGGTGACCAACGCTCGCTTCTGTGCGGACCGCTGACCCATCGTGTATCGGGTTCGCTTCTGCTTCCCGTGGCGCCACATCGTGTTCACCGACAGCACCGTCACTTCGAAGATCTTTTCGACCGCGATCTTGATCTCGGTCTTGTTGGCGGTCGGCGCCACCAGGAACGTGTACACGTTCCGGTCGATCGCGCTGTACGACTTCTCCGACACCACGGGCGCGATGATTACGTCTCGATAGTCCTTCACGCGCCCTCCCCCTGCCCGGCCGCGGCCGCCTTCTTTCGGGGTTTGCGCTCGTTCAACCGCTCGATCGCCGCCTGCGTGAAAACCACCCAGTCCGCTGCGATCACATCGTGCGTGTTGATCTGGTCGACGGTGATCACATGGACGGTGGTCAGGTTGCGGAAGGACTTCCCGGCGACCAAGTCCACCGTGTCGAGCACGACGAGCGCTTTCCCCGAGACGCCGAGCGCCTCGAGCACTTTCATCGCGTCCTTGGTCTTCGGTGTATCGAACGAGAAGCGATCGATCACCGCGACCCGGCCCTCGCTTGCGCGATCCGTCAGCGCCGAACGCAACGCGAGCGCGCGCATCTTCTTCGGCACCTTCATCTCGTAGTCGCGCGGCTGTGGGCCGAAGACCGTGCCGCCCCCCGTCCATTGCGGCGCACGGATCGAACCCTGGCGCGCCCGGCCGGTTCCCTTCTGGCGCCACGGCTTCTTACCGCCGCCGCGGACCTCGCCGCGCTTCTTCGTCGCGTGCGTGCCGGACCGAGCCGCCGCGAGCTGCGCGCGCACGACTTGGTGCATCACCGGGACGTTGACCTGCGCGCCGAATACGGCGTCGTCCAGCGCGACGCGCCCGACCACATCTCCGGATGCCGAGCGGACGTCTATCTCACTCACGACGGTTTCCTTGCCGTCGTCTTAACTGCGTTACGGACCAGAACCAAGCCGCCGATCGGACCCGGCACCGCTCCCCGTATCAAGAGCAGATCCCGCTCCGGATCGGCTTCGACGACCTCGAGGCTGAGGATCGTGACCCGCTCGTGACCGAGATGGCCGGGCCCCTTCTTGCCTTTGAACACGCGCCCCGGCGTGGTTCCCGCGTTCTGCGAGCCGGGCGAACGATGCTTGCGGTCCGTCCCGTGCGAGGCCTCTTTCCCGGCGAAGTTCCAACGCTTCATGGCTCCGGCGAATCCCTTGCCCTTCGAAACGCCGACGACGTCGACGCTCTCGCCGGGGGCGAACACGTCCGCGGTGATCTTCGAGCCCAGCTGGAACGACGACGCGTCGTCGGTACGGATCTCGACCAACGACCGCAGAGCGGGCGCCTTCGAAGCCGATAGGTGACCGGTCCGCGGCTTGTTGAGCCGCTTCGCTGCGACCTCCCCGAAGCCGAGCTGGACGGCGGCGTAGCCATCTCGCTCTGCCGTGCGGATCTGCGTGATCGTGCACGGCCCGGCACGCAGCACCGTGACCGGCACCGCGCGGCCGTCGTCGGTGAAGACCTGGGTCATGCCAAGCTTCTCCCCGAGGATCCCTTTGACTATCGCCATGGCTACAGCTTGATCTCGATGTCGACGCCGGCAGGGAGGTCGAGCCGCATCAGCGAATCGACCGTCTTCGCCGTCGGGTCCAGGATGTCGATGAGACGCTTGTGCGTCCGCATCTCGAAGTGCTCTCGCGAATCCTTGTCCTTGTGCGGCGAGCGGATGACGCAATACACGCTCCGCTCCGTCGGAAGCGGTACGGGACCCGAGACCTTCGCGCCGGTCCGCGTGACCGTGTCCACGATCTTGCGGGCCGACTGGTCGATGACCTCGTGGTCGTACGCCTTCAGCCGGATCCGGATCTTCTGTGTTTGCGCCATCCTTGCTCTCCGCCCCTCGGTGCCCAGTGAAGCCGGTTTACTTCTCGATCTTGACGACGCGTCCGGCGCCGACCGTTCGCCCACCTTCACGGATGGCGAAACGGAGCCCTTCGTCCATCGCGATCGGGTTGATGAGCTGGACCGTCATCTGTGTGTTGTCGCCCGGCATGACCATCTCAACGCCCTCGGGCAGTTTGATCGAGCCCGTGATGTCGGTCGTACGGAAGTAGAACTGCGGCCGGTAGTTGTTGAAGAACGGCGTGTGCCGCCCGCCCTCTTCCTTCGACAAGACGTACACCTGCGCCTCGAAATCGGTGTGCGGCGTGATCGTCCCGCCCTTGGCAAGGACCTGTCCGCGCTCAACGTCGTCCTTCGCCGTACCACGCAGGAGGGCGCCGATGTTGTCGCCGGCCATGCCCTCGTCGAGCAGCTTGCGGAACATCTCGACGCCGGTCACGGTGGTCTTCGTCGTCGGACGGATGCCCACGATCTCGACCTCGTCGCCGACGTGGATCTTGCCGGTCTCGACGCGGCCGGTCACGACCGTCCCGCGGCCGGTGATCGAGAACACGTCCTCGATCGCCATCAGGAACGGCTTCTCGACGTCGCGCACGGGCTCCGGCACGTTGGCGTCGCACGCCGCCATCAGCTCGAGAATGCCCTTCTCGGCTTCCTCATCGCCCTCGAGCGCCTTGAGCGCCGAGACGCGGATGACCGGCAGGTCGTCGCCCGGGAACTCGTACGACGAGAGCAGCTCGCGCACCTCGAGCTCGACGAGCTCGAGCAGCTCGGGGTCGTCGACCATGTCCACCTTGTTCAGCGCGACGACGATGTACGGCACGCCGACCTGACGGGCAAGCAGCACGTGCTCGCGCGTCTGGGGCATCGGCCCGTCGGCCGCGGATACGACGAGGATCGCCCCGTCCATCTGCGCGGCGCCGGTGATCATGTTCTTGATGTAGTCGGCGTGGCCCGGGCAGTCGACGTGCGCGTAGTGACGGTTCTCCGTTTGATACTCGACGTGCGCGATCGCGATCGTGATACCGCGCTCCCGCTCCTCCGGAGCCTTGTCGATCTGGTCGAACGGCGTGAAGTCGGCCATCCCCTGCTTGGAGAGCACCTTGGTGATGGCGGCTGTGAGCGTCGTCTTTCCATGGTCGATATGACCGATGGTGCCGATGTTCACATGGGGCTTCGTCCGCTCGAACTTCTGCTTGCCCATCTCGCCCTCCCCTTGGGGTTATTCGCCCCGGACCTTTGCGACGATCTCTTTCGCGATGCTTTCGGGCACGCGCTGATAGGTGTGGAACTGCATGGTGTACGTCGCCCGGCCCTGCGTCTTCGAGCGCAGATCCGTGGCGTATCCGAACATCTCCGCGAGCGGCACGTGCGCACGGATCACCTGCATGGAGCCTCGCGCATCCATCCGCTCGATCTTGCCGCGTCGCGACGTAAGGTCGCCGATCACGTCACCCATCGCGGTATCAGGCGTAACGACCTCGACCTCCATCATCGGCTCGAGCAGCGTGGGCTCGGCCTTGCGGGCCGCCTCCTTCAACGCCATCGAGCCGGCGATCTTGAACGCGATCTCCGACGAGTCGACGTCGTGGTACTGACCGTCGAGCAGCGTCGCGCGCAGATCGACGAGCGGGTACCCGGCGAGCACACCGGACTCCATCGCTTCCTGGATGCCTTCGTCGACCGCCGGGATGTATTCGTTGGGGATCGAGCCGCCTTTGAGCTTCGAGACGAATTCGAACCCGCCGCCGGGACCCGTCGGCTCGAGCGAGATCTCGACGACTGCGAACTGACCGCGGCCGCCGGTCTGGCGCACGAAGCGGACCTGGTGCTTCGGAACGGTCTTCGCGATGGTCTCGCGGTAGGCGACCTGTGGCTTACCGACGTTCGCGCCGACCTTGAATTCGCGCGTCAGCCGGTCGACCAGCACCTCGAGATGCAGCTCGCCCATCCCTGCGATGATCGTCTGACCGGTCTCCTCGTCGAACCGGACCACGAACGTCGGATCCTCGTCGGAGAGCGACTGGAGCGCCTTCCCGAGCTTCTCTTGGTCGGCCTTCGTCTTCGGCTCGATCGCAACGGAGATCACCGGCGCCGGGAACGTCATCGATTCGAGCACGATCGGCGAAGCCGGATCACACAGGGTGTCTCCCGTGGTGGTGTGCTTCAAGCCCACGGCCGCGACGATGTCACCGGCGAAGGCGGCTGTGCGGTCCTCGCGGTGGTTCGCGTGCATCTGGAGGATGCGGCCGACGCGCTCCTTGCGGTCCTTGGACGAGTTGTTCACGTGGGCGCCCGTCCGCAGCGTCCCGGAGTAAACGCGGAAGTAGGTGAGCTTGCCCACATACGGATCGGCCGCGATCTTGAACGCGAGCGCGGAGAACGGCGCCTCGTCGTCCGGCGGACGCGTCTCGACCCCGCCACCGGGGATCGTCCCCGCCACCGGCGGCACGTCGAGCGGAGACGGCAGGTACTGCACGATCGCATCCAGCAAAGGCTGGACGCCCTTGTTCTTGAATGCGGTGCCGCAGATCACCGGCGTCGCGGTGCCGGCCAAGGTGGCGGCGCGGACCGCCCGACGCATGTGCTCCGCGGACGGCTCGGGACCGCCGCCGATGTAGGCCTCCATGACTTCCTCGTCGTAGTCCGCGAGCGACTCGTAAAGCTCGTGGCGCCAGTGGTCGGCGGACTCCTTGTACTCCTCGGGGATAGGCCGATCCTCCCACTCCTCGCCCTTGCCTTCGTCGGGCCAGACGTGGGCGACCATCGTCACGAGGTCGATCACGCCCAGGAACGAGTCCTCGCTGCCGATCGGCAGCTGGATCGGGATGGGATGTGAGTCGAGCCGGTCGCGGATCATCTCGACCGTCCGGAAGAAATCGGCTCCGGTCCGGTCCATCTTGTTCACGAAACAGATCCGGGGGACCTGGTACCGGTCGGCCTGGCGCCAGACCGTCTCTGTCTGTGGTTCCACGCCCGCGACGGCGTCGAAGACGGCGACCGCGCCATCGAGGATCCGGAGGCTGCGTTCTACCTCGACCGTAAAGTCCACGTGCCCGGGCGTATCGATGATGTTGATCCAGTGGTCCTTCCACATACAAGTCGTCGCGGCGGAGGTGATCGTGATGCCGCGCTCCTGCTCCTGGACCATCCAGTCCATGACCGCGGTGCCCTCGTGGACCTCGCCGACCTTGTAGGTCTTGCCGGTGTAGTAGAGGATCCGCTCGGTCGTGGTGGTCTTGCCGGCGTCGATGTGCGCCATGATCCCGATGTTCCGGGTGCGGGCGAGCGGGTATTCGCGGATCACGAGCTCCTTGCCAGCTCGTCCCGCCTGCCTGACCTGCGTTCCCTCAGCCATCTTCTTCGCCGGTTCTCCCATGGCTACCACCGGTAGTGCGCGAACGCCTTGTTCGACTCCGCCATCTTGTGGAGGTCTTCCTTACGCTTCACGGACGTGCCGGTCATGTTCAGCGCGTCGCCGAGCTCGCCGGCCAGTCGCTCGGCCATCGACTTCTCCCTGCGCGACCGTGAGTTCTGGATCAGCCACCGAAGCGCGAGCGTCGTGCCGCGCCGGTTCGGCACCTCGACCGGAACCTGATAGGTCGCACCGCCGACCCGCCGAGACCGGACTTCCAGCTGCGGCTTCACGTTTTCGACGGCCTTCTTCAAGGCGGTCACCGCGTCCACGTTCGACCGCTCAGAGAGCTTCTCGAGCGCTGTGTAGACGATCGCCTCCGCCGTGCCACGCTTCCCCCGCTCCAACACCTTGTTCGTGAGTTGCGTCACGAGCACGCTGCTGTACACGGGGTCCGCGAGGACCTCGCGCTTCGGGATCGGCCCTTTTCTCGGCAAATCTTCTCCTAGCGTGGAAAAGCGAGCCCGGGACGCAGCCCGGCCTCGCCGGCTGCCTACTTCTCTCGCTTGGCTCCGTACTTGGAACGGGCTTGCTTACGGTCGCGCACGCCTGCGGTGTCGAGGGCCGCCCGGATGATCTTGTAGCGAACGCCCGGGAGGTCTTTCACGCGGCCGCCTCGGACGAGCACGATCGAGTGCTCCTGCAAGTTGTGCCCGATACCGGGGATGTACGCCGTGACCTCGGTGCCGCTCGTAAGCCGGACGCGCGCCACTTTGCGGAGCGCCGAGTTCGGCTTCTTCGGCGTCGTCGTGTAGACGCGCGTGCACACGCCGCGGCGCTGAGGCGATCCTTTGAGTGCAGGCGTGCGCACCTTGGACCGCTTCCGCTTGCGGCCGTGACGGACGAGCTGCTGGATCGTCGGCATTTACGCTTTCACCTGTCTCGGTCGGGGCACACGCCTCCCCGAAATCGAAGAGGAGTCGGGTGGCCTCCGAAGGATGCGCCCGGACGAGGCCCTGGCCCAGGCACGGCACACTAGGCTACCCGCGGTGACGCCGCTGGTCAACGCGCATACCGGGGGCTCGTGATCTCGGACGCGGACCCGACCGACCGAGTCCCCGGCGCTATAATCCGGCGCCTCGTTTCGGGGCCTTCTCAGCGAGCCGAACGCAGTTCAAGGACGGCGGTTCATGGTCTTCATCTCGTCCATCGTACGACGCTCCCGGTGTCCCATCCCTCGCCCTGAGGGAGGATGGTGGTGACCACGTCCCGGGCTCGGGGGCGCCTCCCACTGCCCATCGTGGCAGCTTTGGTCGTCCTCGTGCTCGCTGAGATCGCGCTCCGCGTGGCCGCCCCGAAGCTCGGGCCGCTCAACACATGGAATGACTGGGAGGCGACGAGGAAGGTCGAAGTGATGGACGCCCTCGCCGCGAAGGGGGGCGCGTCCGTCGTTTTCGTCGGCTCCTCGATGACGAACGCCGCCCTCGATCCCCTGCTTTACTCGCAGCTGTCGGGCGCGCCGCGGCCCGCTTTCAACGCGGCGCTCAACGGCGCCGGAACCCGCCTGTTCGACCTCTGGACCCTGCGGGTAGTGGTCCCGCGACTCCGTCCGAAGGTCGTCGTCGTCGGGCTGTCGAGCCGCGAGCTCAACGATCTCGGTTCCTCCTCCGAGCACGCCTACGAGTCGGTTCGCGGCTCCCCCGGCGGACGGTCGGTAGCCACGGATCTCTCCCCGACGGAGTGGATCCTCCGCGCCGGCGACCAGTCATACCTCGTCCGCTATCGTCAGCGGCTCCGCTCCCCTTCGACGCTCTTCGACACGCCACCCGGAGCAGGGCGCGCATCGGTCGGGCCACTCGGACAGCTGGCCGCGCTCCGCATCTTCAACCGGCCCCAGTACCTCACCGAGGACTTCCACAAGAACGTCGTCCCCCGAACGCTCGCCCGCTACTCCGTCGGCGGCCGCGCGCTGTCCTCACTGCGTCACATGGTCGAGGAGTTGACGGCCGCCAAGATCCGCGTCGTGCTCGTCGAGATGCCGGTGACGCAGGACGCGATCGACGCCCATCCACGCGGCGCCGACGACTACCGACTGTTCGAACAGATCCTCGGCACGTTCGCGTCGCGAACACAGGTGATCGACGCCCATGCCTGGTTCGAGGGAACGGCCGAGTTCGCCGACCCGTTCCACCTCAACAGCAAAGGGCGGGCGCGATTCACGCAGCAGCTCGACGCGGAAACGGAGCCGGCGTGAACGTTGGAATGGGCGTAACCGGATGATGGCGGACTGACCGCGATGGTCTTCAACTCCTACGAATTCGCGCTGTTCCTGCCGATAGTTCTCGGCCTCTACTGGATCCTGCGACACCGCCAGCAGAACCTTCTCCTCCTCGTCGCCTCGTACGTCTTCTACGGCGCGTGGGACTACCGATTCCTGGGGCTGATGGCCACCTCGACGGTCACCGACTACGTCGTCGGCCGGATGCTGGCGGCGACGGAGGACGAACGGCGGCGCAAGCGCATCTTCTTGGTGAGCCTCGCGGTGAACCTCGGCATCCTCGGGTTCTTCAAGTACTTCAACTTCTTCGTCGACTCCGGCGCCGACCTGCTCACCGCGCTGGGGTTCGACGCGAACCCGACGACGCTCCGCATCTTGCTCCCGGTCGGGATCTCCTTCTACACATTCCACGGGATCTCGTACACGTTCGACGTGTATCGCCGTGAGCTCGAGCCCGTCCACCATTTCCTGGATTTCGCGCTGTTCGTATCGTACTTCCCGCAGTTGGTGGCCGGCCCGATCGGCCGCGCGCAGGTGCAGCTCCCCCAGTTCGAACACCCGCGGAGCCGGCCATCATGGAACCAGATCCGGTCCGGGGTCTTCCTTATCCTCCTGGGTCTGTTCAAGAAGATCGCGATCGCCGACGCGCTCGCGTCGACGGTCAACTCGGCGTTCGCGAACGCGAGCCGGGTCAGCGCAGCGACGCTCATGCTCGGCGTGTACGGGTTCGCTCTCCAGATCTACGGCGATTTCTCCGGCTACAGCGACATCGCTCGCGGAACGTCGCGCCTTTTCGGCATCGAGCTCCTCAAGAACTTCGACCAGCCGTATCTCTCGCGAAACATCACGGAGTTCTGGCGAACGTGGCACATCTCACTTTCGACCTGGCTCCGCGACTACCTCTACGTGCCGCTCGGGGGGAACCGGAAGGGCCGCTTCGCCACCTATCGCAACCTGATGATCACGATGCTCCTCGGTGGCCTGTGGCACGGCGCTGCGTGGGGGTTCGTGGTCTGGGGCGGGCTCCACGGTCTGTACCTGTGCGTACACCGTGCGATCAGCCGAAAAGCCAAGCGCACAACGCCGATCGGCGGCTCGCTGGACGACGCTCCGATCGACACGGCAGCCGCAGACGCGAAACCGGACGAAGAGGTACGCGCGCCGCATACCGCACCCCCACCGCGGTTCCATCTGGTCCGAGATTTCTGGCCGGCGCTTCTGACGTTCCATTTCGTGTGCTTCGCATGGATCTTCTTCCGCGCCGAATCGTTCGACCAGGCCGCGGACGTCATCACCGGGATCCTGAGCTTCCGGCGTGGGGCGCCCGGTCTCGACGCGATGTTGCTCGTCGGGCTCGGCGGACTCGCGATTTTCCTGATCGACCTGTATCAGCGGAACGGGCGCTCCGAGACCGCCATCCTCCGCGCGCCGGCCCTCGTACGAGGAGCGTTCTACGGGCTCCTCGCCACGGCGATCATCGTGTTCAGCGGAGGCTCTCCAGTCCCGTTCATCTATTTCCAGTTCTAGGTATCCGTGCGAGCGGGACGCCTATAATCCATCGCCCCGCTGGAAGTCCCAGGCGGGACACGCTGGTTTCGGGAGCAGAGATTCGCGATGATCTTCAACTCGCTCCAGTACGCCCTGTTCCTGCCGATCGTCCTCGGCATCTACTGGCTGCTGGACCGGCGGAAACAGAACGCGCTCCTCCTGGCGGCCTCGTACTACTTCTACGCCGTGTGGGACGTCCGGTTCCTGTTCCTGATGTGGGTGTCGACGCTGACCGACTACACGATCGGCCGGCTTCTGGATTCCACCCAGGACGAACGCCGCCGCAAACGCATCTTCTTCGTGAGCCTGGTCGTAAACCTTGGGATCCTCGGATTCTTCAAGTACTTCAATTTCTTCATCGACTCGGCCGTGGATCTCCTCAACGCGTTCGGCCTCGAGCCCAACCGCCCGAGCCTCAACATCCTGCTGCCGGTCGGGATCTCCTTTTACACGTTCCACGGGATCTCGTACACGTTCGACGTTTACCGGCGCGAGATCGAAGCCAGCAAGGATCTCCTCGACTTTGCCTGCTTCGTCGCCTACTTCCCGCAACTCGTCGCCGGCCCGATCGGCCGAGCCCAGATCCAGCTTCCTCAGTTCGCGAACCCGCGCCGGCGCCCGATCGTGGAAGACTTCCGTTCCGGCATCTTCTTGATACTTCTCGGCTTGTTCAAGAAGGTTGCGATCGCCGACGCGCTCGCACCCTTCGTCAATACGGCCTTCGGCAACCCGGCAGCGAACGGAGGAGCGTTCCTCGTGGTCGGCGCGTTCGCGTTCGTGCTCCAGGTTTACGGCGATTTCTCGGGCTATTCCGACATGGCCAGAGGATCGTCTCGCTTATTCGGTATCGAGCTGCTGCGTAACTTCGAGCAACCGTTCCTCTCCCGCAGCATCACGGAGCTTTGGCGCCGGTGGCACATCTCTCTCGCCACGTGGCTCCGCGATTACCTCTATCTGCCCCTGGGCGGGAATCGCGTCAGCAGCAGGCGGTTCGCGTTCAACACGATGGTGGTGATGTTGATCGCGGGTCTGTGGCACGGAGCGGCATGGACGTTCGTGGCGTGGGGCGGCATCAACGGCGTCTTCTTGATCGTCGAGCGTTGGTTCTCGGACCGGAAGAGGCGAACCGGAAAGGTCGTCGAGAAGCGGTCGACCTCTCCGATCGGCGGGGAATTGGGCACGCTTCCCGTGGACATCAGCCACGAATCCAGCGTCGACGCCGCGGCCGTGAAACTAGCGCAGCGGAAAGAGGCGCCCCTTCCCCCTCCGTTCGTCTGGAGGAAGGACCTCCTTCCTGCGTTCTACACGGTTTGTGCCTTCACGCTGGGAGGGATCTTCTTCCGCGCCGCGTCCTTCACCGATGCCTGGAATTATCTGAAAGGGATCCTTGCCTGGCGGCCGGGACCACTCGACGGAAACGCCGTCGCCGTGCTGGTCGTCGCAGCGATCTTCTCGTTCGGCATCGACATCCTGCAGCGGAACACTCGCGACGAGACCTTCGCGATCCACTGGCCTGCTCCGGCGCGCGCACTCATGTACGGAACGTTCGTTCTCGCCATCATGATCTACAGCGGCGGGACGCCGATCCCGTTCATCTACTTCCAGTTCTGAAAGCCGCGAGCCCCGGAACTCCGGGGCCCGCGTTGTGCTTTCTTTTCGGCTACTCCGCCGCTTGTTCTCCCGGTGGCTCTTCGACCGGGGCAGGCGGTTCGTCGCCGTTGCCGGAGGGTGGCGCCTGCTCCTGGAACTGGGGCGGCACCGGCATCTGGAAGGTCCGCGCCGGCGCACTGTCCAGCGTCGGCCCGAACTCCTCTTCCTCTTGCGGCAGCGCGTAGAGACGCTCCGGCATCTCGGTCGGGAAGACCTTGATCGTCCGGTAGCGCGCCATCCCGGTACCGGCCGGGATCAGCTTGCCGATGATCACGTTCTCCTTCAGGCCGAGCAGCGGATCGCTCCGGCCTGAGATCGCGGCGTCGGTCAGTACCCTGGTCGTCTCCTGGAACGAGGCCGCCGACAGCCACGAGTCCGTCGCGAGCGACGCCTTCGTGATCCCCATCAGCACCGGCCGCGCCGAGGCAGGCTCGCCGCCCCCTTCGACGACTCGCCGGTTGACGTCCTCGAAGGCTTTCCGCTCGACGAGCTGGCCCGGGAGGAACTCGCTGTCCCCCGGCTCGATCACGTTCACACGCTTGAGCATCTGACGCACGATCAGCTCGATGTGCTTGTCGTGGATCACGACGCCTTGCGACTGATAGACCTGCTGGACCTCGCCGACCAAGAACATCTGGACGTCGCGCGGGCCCTGGATGCGCAGGATCTCATGTGGGTTCGCTGACCCTTCCGTCACCTGCTGGCCGACGCGAACCTCGCCGCCGTTCTCGACTCGGAGCCGGGCGCGGCGCGGCACCTTGTAGGCGATCTCTTCCTTGCCGTCCTCGGAGGTGACCTTGATCTCGCGGGCCTTGTCGCCCTCGATGATCTCGACGGTGCCCGAGATCTCAGCGATCTGCGCCTCGCCCTTGGGCTTGCGGGCCTCGAAAAGCTCCTGCACGCGCGGGAGACCGTGCGTGATGTCCTCACCGGCGACACCGCCGGTGTGGAACGTACGCATCGTCAGCTGCGTGCCCGGCTCGCCGATCGACTGCGCGGCGATGATGCCGACCGCTTCCCCGGCCTCGACGAGGCGCCCTGTCGCGAGGTTTCGTCCGTAGCACGCGGCGCACACACCGTACTTCGCGTCGCAGGTGAGGACCGAACGGACCACGGCCACCTCGGCCTCGGAGTCGACCAGCGCGTCCTTCTCGGCATCGGTGATCTCGTCGCCGGCCTTCATGACCTTCTTGCGCGACCCGTCGACCTTGGTCCAGACGTCGTCGGCGAGGACGCGACCGAACAGCTTCGTGTCCAGGTGCGCGCCTGGAACGCGCGCGCCGTCTCGCTCGGCAACCGTGACCGCAACCGGGATGCCCTTGTCCGTCCCGCAGTCGTCCTCGCGGATGATGACGTCCTGGGCCACGTCGACGAGGCGCCGGGTCAGATAGCCGGAGTCCGCCGTCCGCAACGCGGTGTCGGCGAGACCCTTGCGTGCTCCGTGGGTCGAGATGAAGTACTCGAGCACCGACAGGCCTTCCTTGAAGTTCGACTTGATCGGCCGCGGGATGATGTCACCCTTCGGGTTCGCCACCAGGCCACGCATCGCTGCGATCTGGCGGATCTGCATCAGGTTTCCTCGCGCACCGGAGTTCGCCATCATGGAGATCGGGTTCAGCGGATCGAAAGCCTTCTCCATCGCGTCGCGAACCTCGTCCGAGGCCTGCGTCCAGATCTCGATGAGCTCCTGACGCCGCTCCTCGTCCGTGATGACGCCCTTGCGGTAGAGGTCCTCGACCTTCTCGGCCTTCTTCTCGTACTTGTCGAGGATCACCGGCTTCTCGGGCGGCGTCATGACATCCTCGACGCCGATCGTCACCCCGGCGCGGGTCGCCCAATGGAACCCGAGCTCCTTGAAGCGGTCGAGACAGCTCGCGAGCGTCGCCTTGTCGTAGATGTCCGCGCACTCGTCGACGATCTCGGACAGCTGCTTCTTGAGCACGACCTGGTTCACGTACGGGTAGTCCGCCGGCAGGGCCTCGTTGAACAGCAGCCGGCCGACGGTCGTTTCGACCAGCGGCGCCGCTCCGTTCGTTTCCTCGGCCGAGGCGAGGAAGCCGACGTTCTTGCCCGGCAGCCGGACCTTGACCTTGGCCTGGATGTCGACGTCGCGGAAGTCGAGCGCCATGAGGGCCTCCGACATCGACGAGAACACCCATCCCTCGCCCTTCGCGCCCTCTTTCTCGAACGTCAGGTAGTAGAGACCGAGCACCATGTCCTGCGTCGGGATCGAGATCGGCCGCCCGTGCGCCGGCGATAGCACATTGTGTGCCGACAGCATCAGTATCCGGGCCTCGGCCTGCGCCTCCGCCGACAGCGGAAGGTGCACCGCCATCTGGTCGCCGTCGAAGTCCGCGTTGAACGCGGTGCAGACGAGCGGGTGGATCCGGATCGCCTTGCCCTCGACGAGCACCGGCTCGAACGCTGGATGCCGAGTCGGTGCAGCGTCGGCGCGCGGTTCAGCAGCACGGGGTGCTCGCGGATGACCTCCTCGAGTACGTCCCACACGACCGGGCGCGCGCGCTCAACCATGCGCTTGGCACTCTTGATGTTCTGCGCGTGACCGAGGTCGACGAGCCGCTTCATAACGAACGGCTTGAAGAGCTCGAGCGCCATCTGCTTCGGCAGACCGCACTGGTGCAGCTTCAGCTCCGGTCCGACGACGATGACCGAACGGCCCGAGTAGTCCACGCGCTTGCCGAGCAGGTTCTGACGGAACCGTCCCTGCTTGCCCTTGAGCATGTCGGAAAGCGACTTCAGCGGACGGTTGCCGGGCCCGGTGACGGGACGGCCGCGCCGGCCGTTGTCGAACAGCGCGTCGACGGCCTCCTGGAGCATCCGCTTCTCGTTGTTGACGATGATCTCCGGCGCGCCGAGGTCGAGCAGGCGCTTCAACCGGTTGTTGCGGTTGATCACGCGCCGGTACAGATCGTTCAGGTCCGACGTGGCGAACCGTCCGCCGTCGAGCTGGACCATCGGACGCAGATCCGGCGGGATCACCGGGACGCAATCGAGCACCATCCCCTGCGGGGAGTTCTTGGTGCCGAGGAAGCAGGTCGCGACCTTCAGGCGCTTGATCGCGCGGGCCCGCTTCTGGCCCTTCCCGTCCTTGATCTGCGTGCGGAGGGTTTCGACCTCCTGCTTCATGTCCAGCTGCATAAGCAGATCCTTGATCGCCTCCGCGCCCATCCCACCGGAGAAGTACTCGCCGAAGCGGTCCTTCAGCTCGCGGTAGACGAGCTCGTCGGAGACGAGCGACTTCTGCTTCAGGCCGAGGAACGTGTCGAAGACGTGATCGAGCTGATCGATCTTGCGCTTCGCTTGCTCGTGGATGTCGCGGATCTCACGCTCGGCCTTGGTCTTCTCGCCGGAGAGCTCCTTGGCCTTGGCCCCTTCGGACTCCATCTCCTTGAGGCGCTTCTCGAGCTCCTTGAGCTTCTGCTCGACGCGCTTGTCGCGGGCGGCCTCGACCTGCGCCTTCTCGGCCGCGAGCTCCTTCTCGAGCTTCGGCTGGTCCTTGTGGCGCTTGTCGTCTTCGATCGTCGTGATCAGGTACGCCGCGAAGTAGATGACCTTCTCGAGATCCTTCGGCGCGATATCGAGCAGATACCCGAGGCGCGACGGAACCCCCTTGAAGTACCAGATGTGCGTGACCGGAGCGGCGAGCTCGATGTGTCCCATGCGCTCGCGACGCACCTTCGAGCGCGTGACCTCGACGCCGCACCGCTCGCAGATGATGCCCTTGAAGCGGACACGCTTGTACTTGCCGCAGTAGCACTCCCAGTCCCGCGTCGGACCGAAGATCCGCTCGCAGAAAAGGCCGTCCTTCTCCGGCTTCAGCGTCCGATAGTTGATGGTCTCCGGCTTCTTGACCTCGCCGTTCGACCACATGCGGATCTGGTCGGCCGTGGCGAGGCCGATCCGGAGTTCGTCGAAGTAGTTGACGTCGAGCACGGGCTACCCCTCCACGTCCACGCTGGACGGCTCGCGACGGGACAAGTCGATCCCGAGCTCGTCTGCGGCTCGGAATACGTCCTCGTCGGTCTCTCGCATCTCGATCTCTTTGCCTTCCGCCGAGAGCACCTCGACGTTGAGACAGAGGCTCTGCATCTCCTTGATGAGCACCTTGAACGACTCGGGGATACCCGGCTCGGGGATGTTCTCGCCCTTGACGATGGCCTCGTAGACCTTCACGCGGCCCATGACGTCGTCGGACTTGATCGTGAGCAATTCTTGAAGCGCGTAGGCGGCGCCGTACGCCTCGAGTGCCCAGACCTCCATCTCTCCGAACCGCTGGCCGCCGAATTGTGCCTTCCCGCCGAGCGGCTGCTGGGTGATCATCGAGTACGGACCGGTCGACCGGGCGTGGATCTTGTCGTCGACCAAGTGGAGCAGCTTCATGATGTAGACGTAGCCGACGGTCACCGGCACGTCGAACTGCTCACCGGAACGCCCGTCGAGCAGGATCGCCTTGCCGTTGGCGCCGACCAAACGCCGTCCGTCGCGGTTGGTCCGTGCGTTCGCGAGCAGCGCGTCGATCTCGTGCTGGCGAGCGCCGTCGAAGACCGGGCTCGCGAGGCGAACCGGCCCCTCGCGGTGCACGTTCTCCGCACCCCAGCCGACGGTATCCATCCAGTCCGGCTGTCCGCTGAAGTCCCAGCCGACCGCTGCCGGCCAACCGAGGTGCGCCTCGAGGATCTGTCCTAGGTTCATACGCGACGGCACGCCGAGCGGGTTGAGCACGATGTCCACCGGCGACCCGTCCTCGAGGAACGGCATGTCCTCGATCGGCAGGATCTTGGCGATGACACCCTTGTTGCCGTGCCGGCCGGCGAGCTTGTCGCCTTCCGCGATCTTGCGCTTCTGCGCCACGTAGACCCGCACGAGCTCATTCACTCCGGGGGAGAGCTCGTCGCCGGCCTCCCGCGAGAACTTGCGGACGCCGATAACCTTGCCGGTCTCGCCATGTGGGACCTTGAGCGAGGTGTCACGGACCTCGCGCGCCTTCTCGCCGAAGATCGCGCGCAGCAAGCGCTCCTCCGGGGTCAGCTCGGTCTCGCCCTTGGGAGTGACCTTGCCGACGAGCACGTCGCCGGGGTTGACCTCCGCCCCGATGCGGACGATGCCCTCCTCGTCGAGATCCTTGAGGACCTCGTCGGCGACGTTCGGGATGTCCCGGGTGATCTCTTCCGCCCCGAGCTTGGTGTCCCGGGCGTCGACCTCGTGCTCCTCGATGTGGATCGAGGTCAGCAGGTCTTCCTTGACCACGCGCTCGGACAGCACGATGGCGTCTTCGTAGTTGTGGCCCTCCCAGGGCATGAAGGCGACGAGCAGGTTCCGGCCGAGCGCGAGCTCACCCTTGTCGGTCGACGGCCCGTCGGCGAGCACCTGACCGTTGGAAACCATTTCGCCTTCGCGGACGATCGGCTTCTGGTTCATGCACGTGCCCTGGTTGGACCGCGCGAACTTCTGGAGGCGGTAGACCTTGCGCGTCCCGTCGTCGTGACGAACGACCACGTGGTCCGCGTCGACCTCCTCGACCTCGCCTTCGCGCTCCGTCAGCACCACGTCGCCGGCATCAACCGCCGTCCGGCCCTCGAGGCCGGTGCCGACGAACGGCGACTCCGTGTCGATGAGCGGAACCGCCTGACGCTGCATGTTGGAGCCCATCAGGGCGCGGTTCGCGTCGTCGTGCTCGAGGAACGGGATCAGCGCGGTCGCCACCGAGACGATCTGGTGCGGGGCGACGTCCATGTAGTCGACCTCGTTCGCCGGGATGTACTCGACCTCGCCACCCTTGCGGCGAACGAGCACCTTCTCCTCGAGGAACTTGCCCTTCGGGTCGATCGGCGTGTTGGCCTGTGCGATGACGTGCTGGTCTTCCTCGTCTGCCGTCAGATAGTCGATCTGGTCGGTGACCCGGCCGTTCGTTACCTTTCGGTAGGGGGTTTCGACGAACCCGAACGGGTTCACACGGGCGAACGTCGAGAGCGAGCCGATCAGGCCGATGTTCGGGCCCTCCGGCGTTTCGATCGGGCACATCCGTCCGTAGTGCGACGGGTGGACGTCGCGAACCTCAAAGCCGGCGCGCTCACGGGACAGTCCACCGGGGCCGAGCGCCGACATGCGGCGCTTGTGGGTGAGCCCGGCCAGCGGGTTGGTCTGGTCCATGAACTGCGATAGTTGCGACGTCCCAAAGAACTCCTTGATCGCGGCCACGACCGGCCGAATGTTGATCAGGGTCTGCGGGGTGATCGCCTCGACGTCCTGCGTCGTCATGCGCTCGCGCACCACGCGCTCCATGCGCGACAAGCCGATCCGAACCTGGTTCTGGATCAGCTCGCCGACCGAGCGGAGGCGCCGGTTTCCGAAGTGGTCGATGTCGTCCTCGAAGAAGCCCTCCTCCCCGGCGTGGAGCTTCACCAGGTACCGGACGGTCGCGACGATGTCCTCCTTAGTGAGGACCGTCGTGGACGGGTCGACGCTCAGGAGCAGCTTCTTGTTGACCTTGTAACGGCCGACCTTCGCGAGGTCGTAGCGCTTCCCATTGAAGAACAGCCCCTCGAGCAGGTTGCGCGCGGAATCCACCGTCGGCGGCTCACCCGGACGGAGCTTCCGGTAGATGTCCATCAGCGCTTCCTCGGCGGTCATGTTCTTGTCCTTCTCGAGCGTGGTCGAGATGGACTCGGCACCGTCGAACATGTCGAGGATGTCGCCGTCGTTGTAGCCCAGAGCCTTGAGCAGGACCGTGACGTTCTGGCGGCGCTTGCGGTCCACGCGAACGCCGACGAGATCGCGCTTGTCGACCTCGAACTCGAGCCATGCCCCACGGGACGGGATCACCTTGCAGGTGAACAGCTCTTTGTCCGTGGTCTTGTCGAGCTCACGCGAGAAATAGACGCCGGGCGAGCGGACGAGCTGCGAAACGACGACGCGCTCGGTGCCGTTGATGACGAACGTTCCCTTGTTCGTCATGATCGGGAAGTCGCCCATGAAAACCGTCTGGGCCTTGATCTCGCCCGTCGCGGTGTTGTGGAACTCGGCCTGCACGAACAAGGGCTGCGAGAAGGTCATGTCCTTGTCGTGGCACTCCTCGACGGAGTACTTGGGATCTTCGAAACGGTGGTCCTTGAAATAGAGCTTCATGACGCCCTGGTAATCCTCGATCGGCGAGATCTCGGCGAAGGTTTCCTTCAAGCCTTCGGAGAGGAGCCAATCGAAGGACTCGCGCTGGATCGCGATCAGATCCGGCAGCGGAAGTGTTTCGGTGGTCTTGGCGAAGGACAGACGCTCAGAGGCGGCAGTAGGCAAAACGCTCCCCCTCCTCTACCGAGGACATGTTGCGTGGACTAGCGAGGACGTGCGGAAACGCGGGTCACCCCAAAGAAGACAACGCGAAAGGGCAGGGTAGCATTTCCGCTTCCCTGCCGTCAAGCAGCGGGTCACCGAGCTCGATATGAGAACAAACCTGGGAGCGAGGCTACCCCCCGGCCTCTCGCATCGTCAAGGATTAACACCGAAACTGCAGGTCAGACGTGGTGCGGGCCGGGCCGGTACCCCCTCCTCAACGAGGATCGGGTTTCGTCGGGGGTTCCGGCCCGGCCCTTTCCGTACCGAAAGCAGGGCCTACTTGACCTCGACGGTGGCGCCGGCGCCTTCTAGCTGGGCCTTGATCTTGTCCGCCTCTTCCTTTGTTACTCGCTCGCGGACGGGGGCGGGGGCAGCTTCTACCAGATCCTTCGCTTCTTTGAGGCCGAGGCTGGTGATGGCGCGGACTTCCTTGATGACGTTGATCTTCTTCTCGCCGGCGGCGGAGAGGATCACGTCGAACTCGGTCTTCTCCTCTGCCTCTTCTGCTCCGCCACCGCCGCCGCCCGGGCCCGCCATCATGGCTACGGGGGCTGCGGCAGTCACGCCGAACTTCTCCTCGAACTTCTTGATGAATTCCGAAAGCTCGATCAGATTCCACTCGCCGATCGCGTCGAGGACCTCATCACCGGAAAGCTTCGCCATCTCGTTCCCTCCTACTCGTTAAGCGGCGTCTGAGGCCGCGAGCTTGTCCTTGAGTTGAGCCAGAACTGCGCCGAACTGGTTGAACCCCGCCGCGAAGACGTTGGCCGCTTGCTGCAGCGGCGTTATCGCCATCGAGGCGAGTTTCGAGAGCATGACCTCACGGGACTCGAGAGCAGACAGCGCCTTTGCTCGTTCGGCGGACAGAACCTGACCCTCGAACACTCCGCCCTTGAGCACCAAGGCCGGCGCTTTCTTGGCGAAATCGGCGAGATCCTTGGCGACCTTGGCGACGTCGCCGGTCACGTAAGCGATCGCCGTGGGGCCTTGGAGCATCGGGATGAGATCCTCGTGGCCTGCCTCGCGCGCAGCGATCGTCGCGAGCGTGTTCTTCACGACCTTGTACTCCGCCACGCCTTCGAGCGTGCGACGCAAGTCCGCGAGCTCGTGAACCGTCAACCCGCGGTACTCCGTGAGCAGGACGGCACCGGAGGTCAAGCGGTCCTTGATCGTCGCAACCGCCGCCACCTTGTTCGATCGGGGTCCGCCTTCGGGGGGCCTCGGCCCTCCGACCTTCTTCCTTGTTTTCGGTCCTGTCTTGATCTTCGCCACGTGCCCTCCAAATGAAGAAGCGACCGCCTGAGACAGGTCGGCCGCTCGCGCGGTGGGCCTCGGGAGGCTCCCTTGCGGGCGCTTGGGCCGCTATCGCGACACCTCCTGTCTCTGGCGAGGTCGGAGCATATGGGGAGGCAACCCCACGGTCAATCGATGCAACGGGGCTAGGACTCCTTGGCCTCCGCATGGCGGCCGGCGTCGACCTTCACACCCGGCCCCATCGTCGAGGAGATCGTGACTCCCTTGATGTACTTGCCTTTGGCCGCGGATGGCTTGGCGCGGACGATCTCGTCGAGGACTGCCTGCAGATTCTCGAGCAGAGCCTTCTCGTCGAACGACGCCTTCCCGATGACGAGGTGAACGTTCGCGCCTTTGTCGACGCGGTACTCGAGCTTGCCGGCCTTGATCTCCTTCACTGCCTTGCCGACCTCGGGGGTGACGGTGCCGGCTTTCGGGTTCGGCATCAGGCCTCTCGGGCCGAGGATCCGACCGAGCTTGCCCACCATCCCCATCATGTCGGGGGTGGCGACGACGGCGTCGAAGTCGAGGAAGTTCTCGTTCTGGATGCGGTCGGCGAGGTCCTGAGCACCCACGATGTCGGCGCCGGCTTCCTTCGCCTGCTGGGCGGCTTCACCGGCCGCGAACGCGGCTACGCGGACGCTCTTCCCAGTGCCGTGCGGCAACGAGACCGTGCCTCGCACCATCTGGTCGGCCTTTCGTGGGTCGACGCCGAGGCGGATCGCCACGTCGACAGACTCGTCGAACTTACGCTTGGCGGCGCCTTTGATGAGCGAGACGGCTTCTGCCGGCTGATAGATCTTGTCGCGCTCGATGGTCTTTGCTGCTTCGGCGTACTTCTTCCCTGCCATGACTGCCTCCTGTGGTCTGCGGCGGGCGCGCCCGCCTCCCACGCGGTCGAGGATCTTTAGTTACTCGACGACGGTTACGCCCATGCTGCGAGCGGTTCCGGCGATGATCTTCATCGCGGCGTCGATGTCGTTGGCGTTCAAGTCCGGCATCTTCAGCTCGGCGATCTCTTTCACCTGAGCCTTGCGGATCGTCCCGACCTTGTTGCGGTTCGGCTCCCCCGAGCCCTTCTCGATCCCTGCCTTCTGGCGGATGAGAACGGCGGCCGGCGGCGTCTTGGTGACGAGAGAGAACGAGCGATCCTCATAGATCGTGACTTCGACCGGGATGATCTGGCCCGGCTGGCTCTGCGTCATCGCGTTGTACTGCTTGCAGAACTCCATGATGTTGACACCGTGTGGTCCGAGAGCCGTGCCGACCGGCGGAGCCGGAGTCGCTTGCCCGGCCGGGATCTGAAGCTTCACGACCGTCATGATCTTCTTCTTCTTGGGAGGCATTCTTCTCGCTCCTCGACTACACCTTGGCGACCTGGTCGAAGCCGAGCTCGACCGGCGTCTCGCGCCCGAAGATGTTCACGAGCACTTTGAGCTTCGAGCGGTCGGTATCGATCTCGGAGATCAGGCCTTGGAAGTTGGCGAACGGTCCCGTCGTGACGCGGACCGGATCGTTGAGCGACCACTCGAGCTTCGGCTTCGGGCGCTCACCCACCGCCTTGCGCTGCAGGATCCGGTCGACCTCTCGCTCAGAGAGCGGGATCGGCTTCGTGCCGGAGCCGACGAACCCCGTGACGCCCGGCGTGTTCCGGACCACGTACCAGGAGTCGTCGTCGAGATCCATGCGCACCAGCAGGTAGCCGGGGAACACCTTGCGCTGAACGACCTGCTTCTTGCCGCTCTTGATCTCCATCACGTCTTCCATGGGGATCGTGACCTCGAAGATCTTCTCCTCCATGTTCATGGAAGTGATGCGGCTCTGGAGATTTGCCTTCACCTTGTTCTCGTAACCCGCGTACGTGTGCACCACGAACCAGTCGCCGGGCTGGAAGATCCGCGCAACGGCGGCGGACTCCTCCCCTTCCTCCCCTTCTCCATCGGCCGAGCCCTCTTCGCTCGGCTCGGGCTCGGCGAGCGCGACCGAGACCTCGATGTCGGCGTCGGTGGCGGCGCGCTGCGCGACCTCGGCGGAAGCGCGAGCGGTCGCGGTGGCGGCTTCGATCATTTGCTGGATGTCGGCCGCGATGCTTGAGGCGTCCTCCGCGGCGGGCTCATCGAAGTCTTCCGGCGCCGGCTGTTCGGGCGCAATCGCTTCCGGCGCAGCCGGCGCGGGGGCTTCGGTTGCGGCCGCCGCGACGACCTCGGGCTCGCCGAGTGTTTGAACCTCGGCCGGCTCGGGTTCGGGCTGAGGCTCCGCCTCGGCTTGCGGCTCGGGCTCGGCCGGGACCTCTTGGACGGCTGGGGGTTCGGGAGCGGGAGGCACTGCAGCTTCAGAGGGCTCATCACCGACTGTCGGCACGACCGGTGTGGACTCGTCGGCCACAGGCTCGTCCTTCGGTTCCTCGGCGGGCTCGACGGCTTCGTGGCCGTTCGGCTCGACGGAGACGTCCTCCATCGAATTGGAGGGCTCATCCCCGTTCAGGGCGGGCTCGATCGCTGGGTTCTCGTTCTCTGGGTTCATCGCGAATTCGCTAGCGTGCGAAGACCTTCAGCACCGCGCGCGCGAAGCCGTAGTCGAGTCCGAACACATAGAACGTCACGAACGTCACCGTGACGAGGACGACGACCGTATACGTGATGACCTCGCCTCTCGTTGGCCACGCGACCTTCTTCAGCTCGTTCCGTACCTCGCGCAGGAACTGGCGCGGGGGCGTCCGCTTCCTCTTCTCTATGCCCCCGGCGCTCGGCGAACGCGGAGTCGGGGCAAGCCCCTTCTGGCCGCGGTTTTCCGCAGCCTGCTGCCTAGCAAGGAGGCGCTTGGTCTGACGATTCATGCCCTGGATCCTCTAGCTTGGCAGGGCCGGAGGGACTCGAACCCCCAACCCCCGGTTTTGGAGACCGGTGCTCTACCGGATTGAGCTACGGCCCTCCGCAGCGAGGTAAACCCCCGCCCGCAAACCCGCACAGTATAGGGTCGGTCTCCGAAGGGTGTAAAGCGAACCGGGATGCAGCACCCGCCCTGAACAGCGTAAACGAACTCAACGCGTGGTTAGGACGGGACTCGTGCCCCTCAGATCCGACACGACCACCCAGGCAGTCAGGCGTTTGCGATGCGCGTCGACCGGGTCGAGCGCGCAACACGCCAAAGAGCGAAGGCCGCGCCCGCGGCGACGATCGCCGCGCCGGCCGAAACGATCGCCTCACGGTTGCCGGCAACCACACGGGCGATCTCCGGCGAGACGATCGGCGGCACCGGCAGGAACCGATGACGGCGCTCCCCCCGGACTCGTTCGGCGATGGCCCGCGCGAGGAAGGCAGGCGGCTCGATCTCTCTTTCGTTCAGGGTCGCCAGCCCGGCCGCGAGCGTGCGGTACCGCGCCGACTCCGCCCGGCACGATGCGCACCCAGCGACGTGAGCCTCGACCCAACGGATCGTTGCAGCGCCGAGCTCTCCACCGGCGACACCCGGCAAGTACGGAGCAACCTGTTCGCAGTTCATGATGTCTTCTTTCGTCTCATCGGCACAACAACCTCGTTCCCGTAAAGCTCCTCCGCCAGCCGGCGCCGGGCCCGGAAAACACGAACCTTGACCGCCCCTTCGGTCGCGCCGACCTGTTTGGCGATCTCGGCCAGCGAAAACCCGTACACATCCTTCATGACCAACACCGTCCGCATCGGCGCCGGCAGCCGAGCCAGCGCTTCGTCGAGCGATTCCGACTCGACCGGCTCCTCCGCCTGGGCCGGAGCCCGTTCCAGCTGCACCAGATCCGCGGGGTCCACCGCCTCGGCTTCGCGACCCCGGCGCTTGAGGTGCGTCATCGCCGCGTTGGCCGCGATCCGGTAGGCCCACGTCGCGAACGCCGCGTCGCCCCGGTACGACCGCAACGACCGCCAGATCCGGAGATAGATGTCTTGCATCACGTCGGCCGCGTCGTCATGGTTGCCAACGAGCCGATACACCAGGCCGTAGACGGCCTTGTGTGTCTGTTCGATGAGCGCCTCGAAGGCTTCGGAGTCGCCCCGTTTGGCCGCCTCGACGAGCGTGGCGTCTATGTGCAAGAACCCTCCGAGCGTTTGACCCTCGGGCCCGCCCCCAGGTTACCGCCCAGATGGGTCAATCTCGGTGGGATAGCAGCATCCCGTGCTGGTCTTTCCAGCGATCGAAGAAGGTGTTCCAGTTCCTCTTGGACCGTTTGGCACGCTCTTCCTCATCGACGGTCGTCCACCCTCGATGGGTGTGCTTAGCAGCGGGGAGCGGGACCACGACCGCCCGCGTGCCGAGGGCACGGAGTTGGAACGACAAGTCGATATCGGCGTGTCGATACCAGCGGAACTTCTCGTACATGAGGCCTCTTGCGAGGAGTTCGCGCCGGGTGGCCAGCAGGTAGCCCTCGACCGCGTCCACCTCGGGGCCCGGCGACTCCGTGAACTCGCGCATGTCGGCCGAGACGATCCCCCACGGACCCGCCACGCCGACCGACGGATCCTCGAACGCTTCCGCCAACGGTCCGAGTACGTCGCCCATGGGCTCGACCGCGAGGTCTGCGAGCACAACGACCCGCCCGCGGCCGGTCTTCAGCCCCGCGTTGCGCGCCTGCGCGTAGCCCAGCTCCCGGCCGAGGTGGAGCACGCGCACGCGCTCCGATGCGAGGGACTCGAGCCAGACCGCTTGGTCGGAGGCGTTGTCGACGAGCACGACCTCGAAGTCGTGCGAGGCGCAGTATCTCGCCAAACCGGCGAGGAATCGCTCCACGTCGTCGGGGAAGCCTTCGTACAGGAGGTGGATCGAAAACTCGAGCTGCGCCGGCTCGTCGAGAGCGTTCTCGATCCCAGCCGGATCGATGGGCGCGAACGCGACGCGCGCTTCGGCTGTTGCCCCCGCGGGCGTGTCGCGGACGTCGAAGCCGAGTGCGGTGATCTCGTCCCGAAGCGAATCGGCGCGCGCGAAGTCTTTCGATGCTCTCGCGCTCTGCCGCTCGACGAGCAGGCGTTCGACCTCCGGCGGGACGTGGCTCGCAGGGCTCACCGGAGGGCTGGGTTAGACGAGCTCGACCTCCGCCTCGGCGGCGCCGACGTTCGCGTCACCGACGGCGGCCGAGATCTCGAGGACCACGCGGTTGGGATCGAGTTTGCGAGCGACCTTTCCGGAGACCGTCACTTTGTTACCGGTTTCATTCGGAACCACAACCGGCAGGGTGAACCGCGTCTTGAACCGTTTCACCGCACCGGGATCGCCGATCCAGTCGGTAACGAACTGGCCGATACGGGCCATCGTGAACATCCCGTGGCTGATCACGTCCGGAAGACCGACCGCCTTCGCGAAGGGCTCGTTCCAATGGATCGGATTGAAGTCACCGGATGCGCCGGCGTACATGACGAGATTCAGGCGCTGAACGTCGTAGGTCCACGGCTTCAGCTCTTCACCCTCGGAGACGTCGGCGTAGCGCACCTTGGCCGTCATGTCACCCCTCCTGCGGGGCGGTGCCCCGGCTGACGATCACGGAGCGCGCGATCGCAACTTTCTCGCCGCTGGGGGTCTCGATCGAGGCCTCGTAGGTCATGAACTCGTTCTTACCCCTCGCTGCGATGGCGGAGATCCTCGGTTTGCCGATGAGGACGTCTCCCGGCTTCACCGGCCGGATCAGCTCGAACTCCTGCTCGCCGTGAACGACCATCGCGTAGTTCAGGCCGAGCTCCGGGTCGCCCACGACCTGAGGGCCGAACTTGAAGCCGAGCGTGGTGAGGAACGTCGGCGGCGCGATGATGTCGTCGTAGCCCGCCGCCTTCGCGGCGGCCTCGTCGTGGTAGATCGGATTGAAGTCCCCGATCGCCGTCGCGAAATCGCGGATCTTTTCGCGGCCGACCTCGTAAGGAGCCGAGGCCGGGTACTCCTTACCGATCAGGGCCTTGTTGAGCGGCATGACTCCTCCCCTTGATTTCGGCCGGGTGCGCTAGACGCCGAGTTGCGCGCCGGTGACCGGCAGCACGACACCGCTGACGAAGTCGGCCTCGGCCGAACAGAGGTACAGGTGAGCGTTGGCAAGGTCCTCGGGCCTGCCGGCCCGGCCGATCGCGATGAGGCCGATGGCCATGTTGCGCAGCGGCTCAGGGATGCCCAGGTCCGATCCCTCCTGCTTCGCGGCGGTGAGCCGGGTCTCGACGAACCCCGGCGCGACCGCGTTGACGTTGATGCGGAACGGGCCGAGCTCTCGGGCGAGGGTCTTCGTCAGCGAGATGAGGGCCCCCTTGGCCGCGGTGTAGTTCGCCTGGCCGGGGTTCCCGCTGATACCGACCGTCGACGAGGTGAATGTGATCTTGCGGTGGTAGGAGACCTCGCCCTTCTCCGCGAGCTCCTTCTTCGCGACCTCACGCATGTACGGCATCGCAGCGAGCGACGAGTGGTAGGCCGTATAGAGGTTGACCTTGATCGCGGTGTCCCAGATGTCGGGGGTCATGTTGTGGAAGGTCTTATCGCGCGTGATGCCGGCGTTGTTGACGAGGATGTCCAGCCGGCCGAACTCTTTCACGGCGACTTCGACCATCCGCTGCGCGGCGTCGAACTCGACGGTGTTCTCTATCGCTACGACGGCTTGGCCGCCGTTCTTGCGGATCTCCTCGGCGGTCTCTTCGGCCGGATCAGGGTCGACGTCGTTGACGACGACCGAGGCTCCCTCCTCCGCGAATCGGAGCGCGGTCGCGCGGCCGATGCCGCGGCCCGAGCCGGTAATGATTGCAACTCGGTCGTCCAAGCGACCCACAGGCGTTCCCCCCTCAGATGGATGCCGTGCCCGGCTGCGGGGCTCGGCCGAAAGTGGCTACCGCGTTTCGCGGTGCTGGGTGTGGTGTCCGCACCAACGGCAGTACTTCTTCAGCGCGATGCGGTCGCGATCGTTCTGCTTGTTCTTCTCCGTCTGGTAGTTCCGGCGCTTGCAGTCCTCGCAGGCGAGGGTCACGCCGGGACGGTTATCTGCCTTGGCCACGTTCGTCCTCCATGCAGCGACCAGGCCGGAAAGAGCCTGGGACGGGGCGAAAGTATAGCCCCGGCCTCCGGAGCCACGCGACACACACCGCCCGGCGGAGCCACGTTGGGGGCTGGCGGGCCTTTGTCGGACTCAGCCCGAGTTGGCAGCAGGTTTCGTAGCGGGGGGCGGAATCGAACCGCCGACACAGCGATTATGAGCCGCTTGCTCTGCCTCTGAGCTACCCCGCCTCGTTCACGTTGGAGCTGGCGGCCGGAATCGAACCGGCGACCCCGGCCTTACCATGGCCGTGCTCTGCCGTCTGAGCTACGCCAGCGAGACACCGGATTCTAGCGCGGCCCTTCGATCACGCTGCATCAGCGGATCTTCTCCTCGAAGCAGCCACTTACGGCCTCACCGCCGGGGTCGACCCCTTGGAACGCGATCCGCCAGCCGCCCGCTCCAAGGGTGGCGTCGGCGACGAAGTGACCCGGGCCGAAGCGCCGGACCTCAAACTCGATCCTCTCACCCGAGTGCGTTCCGAGGATCGTCGGAAGCGTGGCCACGGGCAGCTCCTGTCCCTGTGCATCGAAGAAGGTCACGTGAACCTCATTGAGCCCGGCCGTGCCCGGATCCACGTAGAGCTGCGCGGAACCGGCCGGCAGGCGAACGTTGTAGAGGGTTGGACCGCCGCTGACCGGCACGGCCTCAACGCGGCAGCGGGTCTCGAGCTCAATGGGGATCTCGAACGAGTCGGTCGGCTGCTGGATGATTACGGTGACGGTCCACGGACCGTCCAGGGAAAGGCTGGAGCCGTTGCCCTCGTAGACGCCGCGTCTGATCCGGGTGAGCTCTAGCTCTGTCTCACCGACGGATGCATCAGCGAAGCGGAAGCGCAGAGCGACCCGTATCGCATCCACCGGCTCGCCGGTGTCCGGCACCGTAGCCCGCACGACGAACGAGTTGGGGCCGGCGAAGCCCGGAGTGACCTCGAGCCGGAGGCGGATCGTTTGCGCGAAGTCGGACGCGACCACGACGATGCGATCGGTGGGAACCGCGGTCGCCGATGCGTCCGCCGGCGGCGACGTGCTGGCGAGACCGGCGGCGGCCGCGAGAGCCAGCCCTGCGAGTGCGAGCTCGGCGCGGGACACCCGACGGAGCCCGGAAGGATCGGATCCGGCACGCGGAACGTTCCGGTAGCGGTTGATCGCTCCCAACGTCGCAAGCCCGATGATGAGCGCAGCCTTCGCGATCACGAGTCGGCCGTACGTCGATGAGAAGAGCCCGTCCCAGGTGCCGATCTCGGCGATCGCACGTACCGTCCCAGTGATCGCGACCACCAGGATTGCGATGCCCGCGGCAGCGGAGAACCGACGGATTGCTCGGGCTTTGTCCTCTGAAGGCGCGCCCCTGATGCCGAGGAGCAGCGCGGCGAGCCCGCCGATCCATACGCCGGCCGCAAGGACGTGGACGAACTGCGAAGCGATGTTGCGCCAGCCCGGCTCGCTCGCTGCCGCGTGCCCGGCATGGACATGAGCGAAGACGCCCCCCGCGGCTGCCGCCCCTGCTATCACGAGCGCGAGCCGGGCGGAGCGTCCGACCGATCGCGTCGCGAGCGCGAACGCTAGGCCGGCCACAAAGATCGCCCCTCCGCGCCAGATCAGCGCGTGACCGATCGGCGTCGACGCGAGGTCCCCGAAGCCGACTCCTGCGGCCGCACGCTGTGAGAGACCGAGCAGGATCAATCCACCGAGCGCTGCCGCCCAAGAGGCCGTCGTGAATAGCCTCACTCCGCCGGGAGCAGCAGAGAATGCCAGCGCCGATATCCACGCGCCGCCAACGAGGCCGAGCAGGCCTACGTACAAGAGCCAGCGCCCGGCCACCTCGACGGGCGAGATGGGCGGTGTCACCGGAGCAGCGACTGGGTTCGGCGCCGCGTTCGCCGGCGACACGCCGACGCCGAACGCGAAAGCCCCCCCGGTCGCGTGGCCGTCCACGCGTGAGACGACGCGCCACGCGACGGTGTAAACGCCCTCAGGCAAGTCGCGAACCCGCACGCGGATCGTGCGAGCGACGCTCGGAACGCGGACGGGCCTGCCCAGCTGGAATTCGGCTCCGGTCGAGTCGAGGACCCGGACCACCGAGAGCGCTACCTCGGGATCCTCGGTGAACGTCAGCGTCACGGCGTCCGGCGGCGAGGTGAGCTCCGCGCTGTCCGTCGGGTCGGAGGATCGCAGCAGCGCGTGCGCTCCCGCTCCTGGCGCGAGGAAAACGAGCCCGGCGCCAGCGAGCAGAAGCGCTGTGGCGATCCGTCTGCGAAACGTCATGGGGCGCTCCTTCTAGGAGGCCGCCTTCTTCCGCCGCGGCCGAAGCCCGAAGGCGATGCCGATCACCGCCAGGGCGATGCCGATGATGCCGAACAGCTTCGCGTTCTTGGCGTCGTCCTTGGCCGCCTGCGCGGCCGTCGCGGCGGTCTTGCGAACCTGATCGATGGCGAGCTGGAGCTGGCCGTTATTCGGATCTTTCTCCGGGAAGGAGACGGCCGCGACCTCGCGGACGTCATCGAATTTGGTCCCCTCGATCGCGCCACGCTCCCCGGAGGTGTAGAAGCGGTCGAACGCTCGACCACGGAGCGTCCCGGTCACGTGGAAGGTGAATGCACCGGGTCGCGTTGGAACGAAACTCTCGCTGCGCCACTCACCCGGCTCGCCGAACTCGAACGGCTCCAGCGGAACTGGGTTCATCTTCTGCGTGCCGGCCTTGTCGCCGAAGATGACTTCGACGTTGAGCGATGCCTCTCCCGGGTCGAGCGGGACCGCTTGGGATCTCGGGCGGACCTCGTGCAGGAACATGGCTACAGCGTTGGGTTGACCGGTGAACGTCGGCTCGGTCTCCCAGCCGATCTCGATCTCCACCGCTCCGAACCGGTCGTGAAGGTGCGCCGAGGCGGGCAGAGCGGCCGCGACGATCCATATCGCGAGCAGGGCGGCGGCGAGTACAGACAAACGTCGTGACATTGCTCCTCCTGGCGTTCGAAGTCAGCGGGCCGCCCGGATGGACGGCGGCCGGATCAGAGGGCTTGCGGGCGGAGCGAAGGCGGACCTCGGATCGGCTTCGGAGCGTTGAGCGAACGGCGAAGCCGCACGCTTCGACGAGCAGGAGACCAGATCGGCGACACCGCCGCCGCGCCGTCGGGGACGAAGAGTCGCCCGATCGTCTCGCCCGCTCGATACAACATCGCGATAAGGGCGGCGCCGACCGCCGCGATCGCGATCTGCGCCAGTGCGCCCGCGATGAGGATCGGAAGCAAGAAGTGGTGGAACGGCACCCCCGAAACGAGGCGTTCCATGAACTCGAGGCTCACGAAAGCGCCGATCTGGATGAGCGCGAGCTTCGCCGTCGTGACGTGCCGCTCGGGCCTGGCGTAGCCGCCGGCCTTCGCCCGCGCGTATCCGCCGGCCAACGTTGCGGCTCCGACGATCACGGCCAGCATCGCAGCGAAGCGAAGAGCCATCGGGAAGTACCCGTGACCGGTCTCGATCAGGATCGCGTGGCGCTGAGGCGAGCCGGGGAAGACGATGCGATAGCCGAAGAAGTGTCCGGCCAGCACACCTGCCGCCGCGGTACAGGCGAGTCGGAGCGCCCCGGAGGCGAACGGCCGTTTGCGCGTCACGCCGAACAGTGTAAGCCCGAGGCTTCGAGCGAGCCCCGCGCGGGAGGCGCCACAGGGCCGCGTACGATTTTGGTTGGTGGTGGGGGGAGGGTTCGAACCTCCGAAGGCTGAGCCACCTGATTTACAG
>JBKKCR010000173.1:0-2811 GCA_046712825.1 Actinomycetota bacterium
GCGAGGACCGGCGGATGCAGTGCTGTCCAGGATGCGACCCGGCCGGCACCGCTCACCTCGGACCAAGTCAGCGCATCGCCGTGACAACGTGGACAGATAGGCCGTGGCTGCCAGATCCACGCCGCGCAGGCGTCGCATCGCTGCACGATCAAACGGTGCTCCGCCACCGCGTCCCAGAACGGCTGCGTGTCGCGGTCGGCGACCGGCCTCGGCGGGAGCGGCGGCGCGGTGCTCACCAGGGCTCCTTCGATAGCACCATCGCGCCGGTCGGCACGACGTTCCCGCCGGTCACCAGGCAGTGGTTCACGTCGTCCACCTGCGTGCTCGACACGCCCCGCACTTGCCGCACGGCCTCGACGATCAGGTTGAAGCCGTGTACGTACGCCTCGCTCAGCCCGCCTCCCGAGGTGTTGTAGGTCAAGCACTCGTCCGATGCGATGTAAGCCGCGCCGTCGCCGTCGCCGCAGAACCCGAACTCCTGGAAGAACAGCGGCACCTGCGGCGTGAACGCGTCGTAGATCTGCACGACGTCGATGTCGCCGGGCTTCAAACCCGTGTTGCGCCAGAGCTCCGGCGCGACGAACGCGTTCGGCGAGCGCGTCAGGTCGTCCCCGTAGTAGTTCGTCATCGCGTAGACCTGGGCCCCGCTCCCGAGCGCGTATCCGGCGACGTACGCGGGCTTGTTCGACAGGTCCATGTCGCGGGCGCGTTCCGCGGCGACGAGCACGATCGCGAGCGCCCCGTCGGTCTCGAGGCAGTTGTCGAACAGGCACAGCGGCTCGGCGATCATCCTGGACGCCATGTAGTCGTCCATCGTCATCGTCTTGTGGTGCATCATCGCCATCGGGTTCCGGTTCGCGTGCCCGCGGATGGTCGTCGCGACCCGGCCGAAGTCCTCGCGGGTCCATCCCCATTTCTGCATCCAGATCCGGGCGAGCAGCGCGATGCCGTCGACCGGACGCACGATCCCGAACGGGCGCTCGAACTGGTCCTGGTTCTCGGCGATCATCTGACCGGCCCACGGCCGCCCTCCGGACGAGCGGTTGCGCGAGCGCCAGACGACGACGCAGTCGGCCAGGCCGAGCTCGATCGCCGCGCACGCGAGCGCGACCGTCGGCGGTCCCGCACCGCCGCCGTAATCCTGCGCGCCGAACCAGCGCAGATTCGGCACGCCGAGCACCCGCGCCATCTCCATCTCGGTCGTCGGCTGCCATACGTACCGGCAGATCCCGTCGACGTCCTCGGCCGTGAGGCCCGCGTCCGCGAGCGCTCTTTGGATCGCGAGCGCGCCCGTGTGGCGCTCGGTCATACCGATGTCCTTGGAGTACGGAAGCGAGTGCATGCCGACGACCACCGGCTGGCGGCCCGGCGTCCGGATCACGCCAGACATGACGCCACGGCCTCGGCAAGATCGTCGGACTTCCCGAACCGCGTCGACATCAACACGGCGCGCTTCAGGTACAGGTGCGCGTCGATCTCCCACGTGTATCCCATGCCACCGTGCACCTGGATGCTGGCCTTGGCGTTCGCCATCCCCGCATCACCGGCGAGCAGCCGCGCTCCCGCGACCGCCCGGTCCACGTCGCCGGCCGACGGGTCGTCGCACATCGCGGCGGCGGCGTAGGTGCCGACGCGGGCGACCTCCTCGCGGACGAGCATGTCGGCGCAGATGTGCTTCACCGCCTGGAACGACCCGATCGGTCGGCCGAACTGCTTGCGCTCTTTCGCGTATGCGACGGCGGCCTCCGTGCATGCCGAGGCGATCCCCACGAGCATCGCGGCCGCGAGCACCGCGCCTTCGCGCCGCCACCGCGCGACCTCCTTGGGCCCGGCGACCTTCTCGCCTTTGGGGAGGTGCTCCAGGAGGTACATCGGGGTCAGCGGGTCCATCGGCTGGGCCACCGGGATCGCACCGAGATGCTGCGGGTCGACCAGCCACAAGCCTTTCGGATCGATCACCGCCAGCGTGTCGAGAGCCGGCAGCTGACCCACGACCTGAGGCGTGCGCCCACGCTCGATCAGCCCCACGACCCGCGCCCCGTCGATGGCGCCTTCGATCAGCGGCACGGAGAGATGGGTCGAGATCACCGGGCCGGGCACGAGCGCCCGCCCGAGCTCCTCGTAGACCAGCGTGGCTTCGGTCATCCCGAGTCCGACGCCGCCCTCCGACTCGGGCTGTCGCAGCGAGAACACGCCGGCTTGTCCAAGCTCGTGCCAGAGCGTTCGGTCGATGCCGCCGGCGTCCTCGAGCGCGCGCACCCGGTCCATGGGGAACAGCCGCTTGCAGACGTCGCACATCCCCTGCTGGAGCGCGCGCTCCTCGTCGGACAGATCGAAGTTCAAACCGCCGGCTCCTTCGGCAAGCCGAGGATGCGCTCGCCGACGATGTTGCGCTGGATCTGCGAGGTCCCCGCCGCGATCGTGAGCGACATCGACTGGAACCACCGTTCGACGTGGATGCCGCTTTCCATCCCGCCGACGTCCTCGAACGACAGCGCGGCTCGGTCGAGCAGCTTCATCGAGAGATCGCCCAGCCGGCTCCGCACCTCGGAGTACGCGAGCTTGAAGACCGAGCCGCCGAGGCCCGGCACGCCGGTGCCACGCTCGGCCTGGGTAACGTTGCGGCGCGTCAACGCCCAGAGCGCGTCGAGCTCCGCGGCGATCTTGCCGAGCTCGCGCCGCAGACCAGGGTCGTCCCAGGCGTTCGCGTCGCCGCGGGGTATTCGCTGAGCCAGTTTGGCGACATGCTCGACGAGGCTCATCGTGCGTATCAGCTCCCCGACTAACGCGGTGCCGCGCTCGAACGAGAAC
>JBKKCR010000174.1:0-7364 GCA_046712825.1 Actinomycetota bacterium
GTCGTCGTCCGAGCCGTGGTCGTCGTCCGAGCCGTGGTCGTCGTCCGAGCCGTGGTCGTCGTCCGAGCCGTGGTCGTCGTCGGCGTCCTCGACCTCATCTGCGTCGTCGGCGTCGTCGTTCGCGTCGTCGTTCGCGTCCTCGACCTCATCTGCGTCGTCGGCGTCGTCGTTCGCGTCCTCGTTCGCGTCGTCGTCGGTGACGGCTCCGGTGCACTCCGGATCGTTGATGTGCTCGACCTCGTCGCACGGACCCGAGATATCGACCACCTGACCCGGGGTCTGCCCGGCGAACCCGACCGCGTTGAACCCAACCACCGCCATGGCGAGCACCGCGAGGATCGTGATCCCGAACTTTGCCTTCGAACCCATCCCTTCCTCCTTCGTCGTCTTGGACAACCCCAACGATAGAGAGGTCCTCCCCAACGGCCGGCTAAACAGCCGCTAAGGGCGACACAAGATTTCGCAAGGAGGTTCGAACGTTAGGGATGAAGCGGGACAAGCTAGTCGTCGTCCGGCTCTTCTTCGGTCTCGGGCTCGTCGTCTCCCGATCCGGACCCCGAGTTCGAGGACCCCGATCCGGAGTTGAACGAACCGGACCCCGAGTTGGACGAGCCCGACTTGTCTTCGACTTCGTCCGGCTGGGCGTCGGAGCCCTTGTCGTCGGGGGAGGCGCGATCCTCGGGGCTCCCCGTCGCGGTGGGTGTGGGAGAAGGCGCGAGCTTGGACACGACTTCGGCGGGGAAACGCACCTGCCGGGCCGGCCGAGACAGCTCGCGCCCGCCGATCGCGTAGGCGCCGGCGGTCAGCCCGGCTGCGAGCAGCAGGCCCACGAGCGCATACCCGATCCCGACGATGACACGCTTCACGGCCACATCCTAAGGACGGAGCGGTTAACGGACGGTTAAACGCGCGGGCTCGGGAGCAGAACCTCGACCCGGGTGCCCCCAGCGTCCGGCCGCGAGACCTCGATGGTTCCGCCCCATCGCTCCGCGAGCTCCCGAACGATCGCAAGCCCCAGGCCGGAGCCGCCCGGCGCAGCGCCCCGTCCGCGGAAGAAGCGCTCGGTGACCCTGTCGAGCTCGCCTTCTGGGATGCCCGGGCCGCGATCGGCGACGATCAGGCGCGCACGGTCGCCGTCCGCGGACACCTCGACCGCGATCTCGCCGGGCGCGTAGCGGATCGCGTTGTCGATCAGGTTGTCGAGCATCTGGCCGACATCCGCGGGGTCGGCGACCGCCGCCGCGGCACCGGGGCGAGCGGTGATCGTCGCGCCGGCGGCTCGCGCCCTGTCCGACCAGCGCCCGGCAGCCTCCTCGACCGCTTCGGCGAGGTCCGTCTCGGACGCCGCGCCGCTCTCCACCCGGCGCGCGAGCGTCAGGAGTCGGTCCACGATCGTGCCGAGCCGGTCGGCCTCGTGCTCGGCCGCTGCGAGGTCACGTCGCAGCTCCGGCGGCGCCTTCGCGCCGGCCGACTCGAGTCGAAGCTTCAAGCCCGTCAGCGGCGTTCGCAGCTGGTGCGACGCGTTGCCGACGAACTCCCGTTGCGCGCGAACCAGCCGCTCGAGACGGTCGGCCATCTCGTCGAACGCAGCTCCCAGCTCCTTCAGCTCCTTGGCGCCCTCCGTCTTCCCCGCTCGCACGGTCAGATCGCCTGCGCCCAGGCGCCGCGCCGCACCAACCAGGCGCTGCAGCGGCCGCGCGAGCGATCCGGCGAGCACGAAGGCGATCAAAAGTCCCGCGACCAGTCCGCCGATCCCGATGGCCACGACCCCAAACAGCGACCGGCGCACTGCATTACGGAGCTCGGTGGTCGGCTGGGTTATGCGCACCGCGCCGACCGGCGTCGGATCGGCGGGCAAGAAGATCGGAGCGGCCGCGGCAAGGATCTCCGTGCCGTCGAGCGATTCGCTCTTGGCGATCCTGGTCGCCGGAAGGCCGCCGAGCGCGGTGCGGAGCTCGGGACGGCTGGGCGTGGCGTACAGGGAGTTGAGCAGACCGGCCCCCGCGGAGTCGGCACGCAGCAGCCCGGCCCGGTCCACGACGATCACTCGCCCCGCGGTCCTGGCGAGGTCGGCCACGACGACAGCCAGATTCCGATTCGTCGTGGGGTTACCTACGATGGCGGCGATCGTCTGCGCTTGTGTGAGCGCCTGCCCTTCGAGCTCCGCCTCGGCGCGGCGTTGCAGATTCAGCGCGAGCGGAACCTCCAGCGCAACGATGACGGTGAGCAGGATGTACGAGAAGGCCAGGATCAGCCGGGCGCGGAGGGTCGTCGCAGCCTCCTAGGTCCCGATGTCTTCCGGCGCGGCGAAGCGGAAGCCGATGCGGCGGATCGTGGTGATGTAACGCGGGTTCGCCGGATCGTCCTCGATCTTCCTTCGCAGCCACGACACGTGAACGTCGAGCGTCTTCGTCGAGCCGAACCAGTTCGTATCCCACACCTCGTCCATGATCTCTTCGCGACGAAGCGCCTTACCGGCGTTCGTCATGAGCATCCGAAGGAGATCGAACTCGCGCGCGGTCAGCTCCAGCGGCTCGCCTCGTTTCGTCGCGGTGTGCGAGTTTGGGTCGAGCATCACGTCGCCGATCGCGATCGCTTGCGCTTTCGGGGCTGGCGCGGTCGCGGCTCGGCGAAGAACCGCTCGGATCCGTGCCGCAACCTCGCGCGCGGAGAACGGCTTGACGATGTAGTCGTCGGCTCCCAGCTCGAGGCCGAGGATGCGATCGACCTCTTCGCCGCGCGCGGTCAGGATGATCACCGGAACGGCGGAGCGGGAGCGGATGTCACGACAGACATCCCGGCCGTCCCGGTCGGGCAACCCGAGGTCGAGGAGGACGAGCGCCGGGCTTTCTCGATCGAACAGCGCCATCGCCTCGGCGGCGTTCCCTGCGACCACGGGTGAGAACCCCTCGCGTTCGAGGTTCTCGGCGAGAGGCTCACTGATCGCTTGCTCGTCCTCAACGATGAGGACCTTCGGTTTCGAAGCCATACCCGCGGAGGCGGAGCGATTCGAACGCTCGAGGGAACTTGCGCCCCCAACGGGATTAGCAATCCCGCGCCATAGACCAGACTAGGCGACGCCTCCGTGTTCAGCGGGGGATTGTACTCGCTGACCGAGGGCGGTTTCCGAATGTTGAACCGCCTTTAGCCGATCCTTAAACCACCGCCCCCTACGCTCCACCGGAGACGCAGACTGCACGCGATTCCGAGGAGTGTTCCCATGCACAAGGTAGCTCGAGTACTGACGCTCGCATCGCTCACGGTCCTCGCGGTCGGGGCCGGGCTGGGGGTCGGCTTCGCTGCGACCGCGACGGTGACGATCGACACAACGCTTCATCCGACGACCCTGACGGTTCAATCCGGGACATCGGTCACATGGGTCAACAACGATGACGAACGCCATCGCATGCGATCTAGGAACGGCCCGGTCGAGTGGGACTCGAACGACCTCGAGCCGGGCGACACCTACACGTTCACGTTCACGGTCGAAGGAAGCTACCCGTACCTCGATGAGCGCGACGATGAGAACCCCGCGTATCACGGCACGGTGGTCGTCACCGCTCCGAGCGGCGGTGGTGGAGGCGGAAGCGGTGGCGGAACGGGCGGGGAAACTGGAGGAGGCGTCCCGGCGCCTTCGTCGGCCGCCGTGCGTATCTTCGATAAGAACTTCATACCCGGCACCGTGACGATCGCGACCGGCGGAACGGTCACGTGGTCGAACGACGACGACACCGCCCACACGGTGAACGCGTCCGCCGGAGGGTTCGCGAGCGGGACGATGAGCCAGGGCGAGAAGTTCTCACGCAAGTTCGCCTCTGCCGGCACGTTCAACTACTTCTGTGCCTTCCACAGCGACATGCGGGCCACCGTGCGGGTACAGAGCGCGAGCGGCACGGTTCCACCTCCGAAGGCCGCGGCCGGCGGCACCGGCGGCGCGGCGTCTGCGGCCGCCGCGGCCCCTGCGACGGCGCCGGGGCAGAGCGGGGTATCGATCGTCGACTTCGCCTTCACGCCGCCGACCGTGCGCATCCGCGCGGGCGACACGGTCGCGTGGGCCAACCGAGGCCAGGCGCCGCACACCGTCACTTCCAGAGACGGTTCGTTCGACTCGGGGATCCTCGAGCCGGGCGCAACGTTCCGTCGCGTGTTCGCGAAGGAGGGAAGCTTCGCCTACGCCTGCGCCGTGCATCCCAACATGACCGGGACGGTCCTGGTCGGCGCCGCGGCTCGACCTGCCGAGTCGTCACCACCGACGGCCGCAGCCACCCAGACCCCGCCACGTGGTTCCCTCACGGCCAGGGGATCGGCCGGGGTAGCGAGCGCGCTGCAGGGCGGCGGACTCGGCTCGGGCACCTTCCTGGGTGTCGTGCTGGGGATCCCGGGCGTCCTCTTGGCCGGCTCGACGATCTACCTCAGGCGGACCAGCCCGACGAAGGGCTGAGAAAGAGGAGCGTCTCGTTGCTTCTTAGTCGGTCTCTACCTCGATGCAGTCGCCGTCGCAGTTCTCCAGCTCGAGACCGATGCCTTGGCTGATCTGGCCGTTGCCTGCAGGCAGGAAGAACGTGCCGAGCGTTTGGGAATTGACCGTGCCCGTCGAAAGCGCCTTCCACTGAAGCGACAGAGCCGGGCCGAAGAAGAAGTCGCTCTCATCCGGCTCGAACACCTGGTCGAAGGTCGGAACGATCGTGGGGAGGCTCTTGGCGACAAGCGTCAAGACCGTCTGGAGCCTAGTGCCGGGATAGTTCCACGACGGGACGCTGAAATGGATCTGCGCGAACCCCGGCAAGAACACGTTGCCTTGAGGGATGGAGTCCTTGATGTTGCTGCAGCCCTGGTCGGTCGCCGACGGCGTAACGATTGTGATGCAGCCGTATGCGATCTCGTCCCTGAACGGGCCGTCCGGCGGATCGATCGAGACGCCGACCTCGCGTCCCGCGAAGAACGTAACCTCGGTGTACGGAGGAGCGAAGGCGACCGGAACCGGCGCGCTGGCGGCTCCCCCGACAACATTGCCCACGGCCCTCACGCCGTTCTGGAAGATCGCGGAATAGTGCTGGCCGGCTCCCGACGGGAGCAGCGTGAACGTGACGGCCAGAGCCAGGCCCACCAGGAGCCCGACGACCGGTGCCTTACGCAGCTTCATGGACATCCCCCTCCGCTTCAATGCGATCCCGACCCCCGAGGACGGAACGCTGCCACGATAGAACCAGGAGAATACGTGCCGAACCACCCCGGAGCGACACTTTCTGGTGTGAACTTGCCCACAACTGTCGCTTTGGGCGGTACAAGCGGTCGTGCGGGTCGATCACCCCTCGTCGTCTGCGACGCGACGCGAGAGCGGGACGATGAACCAGAACGCGGCCATGGCGCCGCCCACGATCCCGGTCGCAACGGCCGCTGCGAAGCCGAAGAACACCAGGTCGGTGACCACGTACACGACCAGCGCGATCGCCACCGCCAGGAACGAGATCCCGACGATCGCCAGGACGTTGGACAGCCGGAGCATGTGCTCCTTGTCGAATTGGCGCCAGCGCAACCGGTGATACGCGGTGGGCGTCACGAGGAGCACCGAGGAGACGGCGGTCGCGATGAAGGCGGCGAAGTAGATGTCCCGCTGGACCTCGGTGAGCTTGGCGAACCGATCGGTGAACGGGATCGTCAGCAGGAACGCGAAGAGGACCTGGACGCCCGGGAGCACAACGCGGAGCTCGTTGAGGAGCTCCACGAGCTCACGGTCGAGTCGCTCTTTGTTGGTCTCTTTCCCGGGCAAGCGTCCTCCTTTTCAGATCCAAGGTCCGGTGTCGCTGCTAGTCTCCCCGCGTGCTCGCTCCGGTATTCCGGGCTGAGCGGCGCTACGCGGGGAGATTCCGCTCGATCGCTTCGATCAGAGCCGGATGCTCGGGGACGACCTTGGTGCGGAACCGACCGACCACTTCGCCCGACGGCGCGACGAGGAACTTCTCGAAGTTCCACTGAACATCCCCGGCGTTGCCCTTGTGGTCGGGCAACTCCACGAGCATGTCGTAGAGCGGGTGGCGATCCTCGCCGTTGACGTCGATCTTCCGGAAGATCGGGAAGGACACTCCGTACACCGACGAGCAGAACTCGCGGATCTCGTCCTCCGTGCCCGGCTCCTGGGAGAGGAACTGGTTGCACGGGAAGCCGAGGATCTCCAGCCCGCGGTCCTTGTAGCTGTCGTACAGCTTCTGAAGCCCCTCGTACTGGGGCGTGAACCCGCACCGCGACGCGACGTTCACGATGAGGAGCAACTTCCCCCGATAGTCGGAGAGGTCGACCGGATCGCCCTCGAGCGTCTTCAGGGCCATGTCGTATGTGAGCGTCGCCATCGCTGCCAAAGATTAACGAAGGGTGGGCCGTCCGAGCGAACCAGCCGGGGCGCTATTCACGAGCCTATTGTTTCCCGGGAGCCTTGTGTCACCCGGCCCGGATTCCCTCAACAAGGGTACCCTTCGAGTCGCTATGACCGGCAAGATGGGTGAGCGGTTCGTGCAAGCGCTCGCGGCGAAAGACTTCGAGGGGATCACATCGCTCCTCCACCCCAACGTGAGCAACGCGGACGGTGAAGTTATCGTCGATCAACAGGCGTATTACGAAACCGCCGACGGGGCGATCACGTGGGTGCGCGTGCTTTGCTCAGGATGGCGTCGGCTCCAAGACACGGGCACGCCGGCCTGACGCTCGAAGGAGAATTTCACGGCCACTTCAGGTAGCGACCCGGACGTTTGGCAGCGACTATGGGCGAAGCTCGCCGCCTTGGGAGTCGAGGAGGAGGCGCTCAAGTCGGCGGTGGCCGAGGGTCCGAACGCGATCCGCTTGCTCCTGGCTCGATACATGACGTTTCCCGGCGCGCGTCGTTACACGCCGCGTGAGGTTTACGCGAAGTCGGGCGTCGACGAGGAGACGGCGCGCTCTCTCTGGAGGGCGATGGGTTTCCCGGTCGTGCCTGACGATGAAGCAGCGTTCACCGACGCCGACATCGAAGCCGTGCGATTGGCGACGACGCTCTTCGAGCGCGCGGACATGGATCGTACGGTCGTGCTCCAACAAGCGCGGTCGATGGGCCAAGCGGCCGCTCGGATAGCCGCCTCCCATCAGGACGTCATCGCGGAGCTCGTCGTTTACGACGATCCGGCCCGAGAGGCCGAAGAGGCCTTGTCCATGGCCGAGGAGGCGCTGCCGGCCCTCGACCACTTGCTCGTCTACATGTATCGGCGGCATCTCGTAGCCGCCACCGAACAGAGCATGCTGATCACGCCGGGCGAGGAAGGCGGTGTCGGCATGTCGGTGGGTTTCGCGGATCTGTCGGGCTTCACCGCGATCAGCCAGGAGCTGGACGTGCGGGA
>JBKKCR010000175.1:0-10864 GCA_046712825.1 Actinomycetota bacterium
GTGAGCAGAAGCATGATCGACCAGCGCTTCAGGCCCGGGATGCGGGCCAGCCCTCGGTCGACCGCGTCCCAAAGCCCTCCCCAGGATCGCGGCGCCGGCGGCGTGTAGAGGAGTCGCTCGAGTCGCACGTCCTCGAGCCCGGCCGCGCGCCCCCACGCCTCGAGCGAGGCCGGCGAGATCTTGAATACGTTGCGCTCGGCCGGCGTCGACGCGCCGACGAGCATCGTTGAGGGGAACTTCCAGTTCGGCTCCATCGCGGCGACCCGCCCGCCGGGCCGAGTGACGCGCGCCAGCTCCGCTACGCCGCGGCCCGGCGACGAGAGGTGGTGCAACGTCCCCGAGCAGAACGCCGCGTCGAACGTTCCATCGGCGAACGGCAGATCGTGCGCGTCCGCGATCCCCAGCGCGACCCGCCCCGCGTACGGCTCGAGCCGCTGCGAGGCGATCGCGAGCATCGGCTCGGACGCGTCCAGAGCCGTCACGACGACCGTGGTGTTGTCGAGCAGCCATCGCGCATGAAGCCCAGTCCCGGTGCCGACCTCGAGCACATGACCTCCACGGGACGCGCCGAGCGCGTCGGCGATGGCCCGCACCTTGACCAAGTGGTTGCGGTTGTCGCGGTTTCCGAGAGACCAGACCGAACGGTCGAACTTCGAAGCCATCCGCTCGTAGTGTTCGATCTGCTTTCGGACGTTCGTCCGCCCGCTCATCGCGCGGCCGCCGCGTAGACGTCGAGGTATTGAGTTGCCATCCGCTCCGGAGTGTATTCGGCCGCGGTCGCGCGGGCGTTCTGCGCCAGCATCCGGCGCAGCCCCTCGTCCGCGGCGAAACGGCCGAGCGCCGCCGAAAGCATCGCGGTGTCGCCCGGTGGGACGAGCAACGCGTTGGCGCCGTCGTGAAGGAAGTCGGTCTGCCCGCCGAGATCCCCGGCGATGACCGGCAGCCCGGCGTGCATCGCCTCGAGATAGACGAGGCCGAATCCCTCGTGAGCCGAAACGAGCGCGAACGCGTCGGCCGATGCGAGCCGGAGGGCCTTCGCCTCGGCATCGACGGGACCGGCGAAGGTCACGCGATCCGGCGCCTCGGCCCGGGCGAGCGCTTCCAGCGCGGGGCGCTCCGGGCCGTCTCCGACGATCTCGAGCCGGATGGGCCGGCCGGCCCGGCCGACGGCGCCGATCAGGGTATCCAAACCCTTGCGCCCGACGAGGCGGGCGATCGCGAGTACCACGACCTCTTGCGGGGACCAGCCGAGGGCAACTCGATCCGGTTTCGGCAGCGAGGGCGCTTCCACCGCGCAGGACACGACCGAGATGTCGGCGCGGCCTGTAAGAGCTTTGGCCCGCTGCGCGATATCTTGAGAGATCGCCGTGACCGCGTCGGCGCCTCGAACGACCCGGCCGACGACGGCCTTGAGTGGCGGGAACCGGTCGGGCGACAGGCGGCTCGGGTCGTAGATGTCGGCGCCGATCACGGTGAGGACGTGCGGGACCGACGCGCGGCGCGCCAAGAACATCCCCGCGGATCCAGAGGGCACGGCGAAGAACGAATGGACGACGTCGAAGGTCGCGCCCGAGATGAGCCGGCTCCCCCCCCGGCGCGCCGCCGGTACGAACGACAGCAACGACGAAGTGGAGGCGCGCGCCAGCTCGCGCCGCCCGACGACCGATACCCGTGAGACGTGGACGCCGTCGTCGAACGACTCGGCCGGCAGTCCGGCTCCGCGGCTGGTCAGGATCGTCACCGAATGACGGCGCGCGAGTTGGACGGCGAGCGTGCGCGTTAGCACGCCGCCGCCCCCACCGAGCGGCGGGTATTCGTAGTTCACCAGCAGGATCCGCATGGGCGTCGTCCCACCGCAGGAGGATGAGAGGTACAGGGTAATGTAGGCGCCGAGTCCTACGGAGCGAGATGGCAGACCTTACCCTCGAGAACGGCGACCAGCAGGCGGCCGTCCGCAAACGCGGCGGCGGGCTGAAAGTTCTCATCCGCATCATCGTCGGCGCCGGCGTTTTCGGCTTCCTGATCTGGCGGTCGGACGTCGGCGAGCTTTGGGACACATTGAGCAAGGCGAACCTCGGCTATCTGCTGGGTGCGCTTGGGGCGATCTTCACCGGGCTGTTCGTCAGCGCGTTCCGATGGAAGGCATACCTCGACGCACTCGAGATCGAGCTCTCGTACCCGACCCTCTTCCGTCTGTACTTCGTCGGCACGTTCTTCAATGCTTTCCTGCCGACGGGTATCGGCGGGGACGCGTACAAGGCCGTGCGGCTCGGACGCGGAAAGGAGAGCCTCGCGCCCGCCTTCGCTTCGGTGTTCCTCGATCGCTTCGCCGGCGTCGTGGGGATGGCCGCGATCGGGCTCGTGTCCTCCGCGTACCTCCTCGCCTCCGGGGACAACCGCCAGCGCGTGCCGCTCATCGCCCTCGGCGCCTCGATAGCGATCATGGGGACCGCGACCGTGCTGCTCTTGGGCGGCGAGCGCCTCCTCGGCGGCGGCCGCCTGATCAAGCACGAGGGGATCGGGGGCCGGATCCGCCGCGCGATCCGGCAGGTCCACGAAGCGGGACGCCACCCGGAAGCCGCCGCCCGCGGCTACCTCTTCGGCGTGATGTTCCAGAGCCTCGTCTTCACCTACCACGTGATGATCGCGAAGGCGCTCGGCATCGAAGGGGTTCCGATCGCGGCGTTCGCTTCGATCCTCGTCATCTCGTCGCTGGCGACCATGATCCCCTTGTCCATCAACGGCCTCGGATTCCGAGAAGGGGCCTACATCTGGGCCCTCGGTCGCTATGGGATCCCCCATGACACGGCGCTGGCGTTCGCCCTGCTCGTGCTCGCTGCGCTGCTGCTCTCGAGCATCGTGGGGGGCATCATCTACGTCGCTCTCGGTGGCGAGGTGCATGGACGGGGGGCTACCCCCGCTGCGCTAGAATCCGCGCCGTCCAGCGCGGCCGACGGCGACTGAGGCCGGCGCGCGCCCACCGACCCGACGAGGAACCATGGCACCCAAGAAGTCAGGAAAGGGTTCATCGAACGACCTCGGCGCCCCGGCTTCCGGTCCGGCCGTCGCGCCGCAGACGAAGACCGTCGAAGAGAAGATCGCCGAGCTCGAGAAGCGCAGGGCCGACGCGTCCGGCCCGCCCTCGAAAGAAGCCGTCGAACGTCAGCACGACCGCGGCAAGCTGACCGCGCGCGAGCGGATCGAGATCCTGCTCGATCCCGGCTCGTTCACCGAGCTGGACGCGATGGCCCGCCATCGGGCGCACGGTTTCGGCATCGAACGCACGCGTCCGTACGGCGACGGCGTCGTGACGGGATGGGGATCGATCGACGGGCGCAAAGTCTTCGTGTTCGCCCAGGACTTCATGGTGTTCGGCGGGTCGCTCGGCGAGGTCTTCAGCGAGAAGATCTGCAAGATCATGGACCTGGCGCTCGAGACGGGAGCGCCGGTCATCGGCCTCAACGACTCGGGCGGCGCGCGGATCCAGGAGGGCGTCGTCTCACTCGCATCCTACGGATACATCTTCGAGCGGAACGTCCGCGCGTCGGGCGTCATCCCGCAAGTCAGCGTCATCATGGGGCCGTGCGCCGGCGGCGCCGTCTACTCCCCGGCGATGACCGACTTCATCTTCATGACCAAGGAAACCTCGCACATGTTCATCACCGGACCCGATGTGATCAAGACGGTAACCGGCGAGGAAGTGACCTTCGAGGAGCTCGGCGGCGCGATGACGCACGCGTCGCGTTCCGGCATCGCGCACTTCGTCGGCGAGGACGAGCGGCACACGTTGCAGATGGTTCGCTACCTCATGAGCTACCTCCCGCAGAACAACCTCGAGGACCCGCCGTTCTATCCGCCGACCGATCCCGCGGACCGCCGCGAGCAAGGCTTGATCGAGATCATCCCCGACTCGTCGAACAAGGCGTACGACATGCGCGCCGTCGTCAAGATGGTCGTCGACGACGGCGAGTGGTGCGAGGTGTTCCCGCACTACGCCGAGAACATCCTCACCGGCTACGCTCGACTCAACGGCCATGTCGTCGGCATCGTCGCGAACCAGCCGATGCACCTCGCCGGCTGCCTCGACGTTACGTCGTCCGAGAAGGCCGCGCGCTTCGTTCGCACCTGCGACGCGTTCAACGTCCCGCTGATCGTGTTCGTCGACGTTCCGGGGTTCCTCCCGGGGACGAACCAGGAATGGGGCGGCATCATCAGGCGCGGCGCCAAGCTGCTTTTCGCTTTCAGCGAGGCGACTGTGCCCCGCATCCAGGTCATCACGCGCAAGGCCTACGGCGGCGCGTACGTCGTCATGAACTCGAAGTCGATCCGCGCCGACATGGCGTTCGCGTGGCCGACTGCCGAGATAGCGGTGATGGGGCCCGAGGGTGCCGTGAACATCATCTTCCGCAAGGAACTCGAGAAGGCCGACGATCGGAAGGCCGCTCGCGCCGAGAAGATCTCCGAGTACACCGACCGGTTCGCGAACCCGTACATCGCCGCGGAACGGGGGTACGTGGACGACGTGATCGACCCGCGCGACACCCGGCCGCGCCTCATCGATGCGCTCGAGATGCTTCTCACCAAGCGCGAGACGCTGCCGCCGCGCAAACACGACAACATCCCGCTCTAGTCTCATGGCAGAGCCTCCCGAGATCGAGATCGTCGGCGGGTCGCCGACGCCCGAACAGGAAGCGGCGATCCGCGAAGCCATCCTCCGTCTGTGGCGTCAGGATCAGAGCGACGCGCGTCGCGTCTCGGGCGGATCGCGGTGGGTCATCGCCGCTCGCGCCGACGCCTCCGGATGGGGGGCGGCCGACGTACGGGGCGCCGATGCCTGGCGCCTTGCACTGCGTCTTCCGGGTCTCGGGCTCGTGAGCGTCCGACGCTCGGGGCGCGGCGACTCGAAGTGACCCGCGAGGACGCCGGCATGCCCCTCGATGGGCTGCGCGTCGTCGAGCTCGCGACGATCGTGGCCGGGCCGTCGACCGGCAAGTACCTCGGGGACTTCGGCGCCGAGGTGATCAAGGTCGAGCACCCGACGACCGGCGACACGACGCGCAACATGGGCTTCAAGGACTCCGGCGTCGCCCTCTGGTGGAAGCTCATCGGTCGGAACAAGAAGCCCGTGACGCTCGACCTCTCACATCCGAAAGGGCAGGACATCGCGCGCCGCCTGTGCGCGGACGCGGACGTGCTCATCGAGAACTTCCGCCCAGGAACATTGGAGCGCTGGGGCCTCGGCCCCGACGTGCTCGAGGAGATCAACCCGCGACTGGTGGTGCTGCGGATCTCGGGCTTCGGGCAGACGGGCCCCTACGCGCGCAAGCCCGGGTTCGGGACGCTGGCGGAGTCGATCTCGGGCGTGGCCGGCGTGTCGGGGTTCCCGGACGGGCCGCCGATGCTTCCGGCGATCGCGCTGGCCGACGAGGTCGCCGGGCTCGTCGGCGCCTACGCAGTGATGATGGCGCTGCACGAGCGGGAGCGCTCCGGCCGCGGCCAGGTGATCGACGCGTCGCTCTACGAGTCGCTTTTCCAGATCACGGGACCCCTCGTGATGGCCTACGACCGGCTCGGCGTGGTGATGGGGCGGATCGGGAACCGGATCGCCTACTCGGCGCCTCGCAACGCGTACCGGACCGCCGACGGCCGCTGGGTCGGCGTGAGCGGAACGGCCCAGACCGTCGCGGAGCGGCTCTTCCACGCGATCGAGCGGCCGGAGCTGATCGATGATGCACGCTTCGCGACAAACAACGACCGGCTCGAGCACATCGACGAGCTCGACGAGGTGATCGGCGGCTGGATCGGTTCGCACTCGCTCGAGGAAGTGATGGAAGCCTTCGAGCGCGAGGACGCGGCCGCCGCTCCGATCTACGACGCGAGCCAGATCGTCACCGACCCCCAATACGCGGCGCGGGAAACGATCGCCACAGTGGACGACGAGGAGCTGGGCCCGATCCGGATGCAGAACGTGACACCGCGCTTCGCGCGAACGCCCGGCCGGATCCGGCACGCCGGCCTTCCCCTCGGCGCCGCGAATGAGGAGGTCTACGGGAGGCTCGGGATCATGGCCGAGGAGCTCGAGCAGCTGAAGACCGAAGGCGTGATCTAGCGCCGGCTGCGCTGCCAGCAGGGTAGGTGCCAGTGGCGGCGGTGATCCTCGGAGCCCTCGTGCCAGGCCACGACGTGCTTGGTCCCGACCCGGATCTCCTGGTTGCAACCCGGACAGCGGTATTCCTTCGTCGCTGAGGCCGGCTGGATGAGCCGCACCTGCCAACCCGGCGGCGCGGTCGCGACGGTGTCGGGCGCGCGCAACTCCCCGGGCTCTTCCTCCGGGCGCCGGGCGCGGCGCTTCCGAGGCGGATAGTTCCGGCGCGGCACTAGATGGCGATCCCGCCGTCGATCTGGATCACGGTTCCGGTCGTGTAGAGCGACGCGTCCGACGCGAGGTAGATCGCCGCGCCGACGATGTCGGCGGTCTCGCCCCAGCGCCCGAGCGGCACGCCTTGAACGGTCGCCGCCGCCACGCTGGGGTCATCGCGCCACAGGTTCGTGTTGAGCGAGGTCTTGACCCAGCCGGGGCAGATCGTGTTGATGCGCACGTTCGCGTGACCCCACTCGACGGCCAGCGTCTTCCCGAGGTTGATCACGCCGGCCTTGGCCGCGCCGTAGAACGACAGCGTGGGTGACCCTTTGATGCCGGCGACGGACGACACGTTGATAACCGAGCCCGAGCCGCGCTCGACCATGTGCGCGCCCGCCTTCTGGCAGAACAGGAAGACGCTCTTGAGGTTCAGCGCGATCCCCTTGTCCCACCCCTCCTCACGTGTCGTCAGCAGCGGCGCCATGAACCGCGATCCGCCCGCGTTGTTGACCAGGATGTCGATCCCGCCGAGCCGGCCTAGCGCCGCATCCACACAGCGCGCGACGTCGTCGGTCTTGGTCACGTCGCACGTGATCGGGACGCCCTTGCGTCCGGTCGCCTCGATCTTCCCTGCGAGCTCCTCGAGCTCGGTCGTGGTGCGCGCCGTGACGGCCACGTCGGCGCCGGCCTCCGCGAATGCGAGCGAGATGGCTGCGCCGATCCCGCGCGAGGCGCCTGTGACGAGCGCGCGCTTGCCTTCGAGCGAAAAGATCTCGGTTCCCATCGCGGCGCTCCTTAGTAGGTGTAGAAGCCTCGGCCGGCCTTGCGCCCGAGGTAGCCGGCGTGGACGAGATGCTCCAGCAGCGGCGCCGGCGCATATCCGGGCTCGCGGAACTCACGGTACAGCGACTGGATGATCTGCAGCGACACATCGAGCCCCACGATGTCGAGGAGCGCGAACGGCCCCATCGGATGGCCGCACCCGAGCTTCATGGCGTTGTCGATGTCCTCCGCGGTTGCGTAGCCCGACTCCAGCATCGTGATCGCGTCGTTGAGGTAAGGGAAGAGCAGCGCGTTGACGATGAACCCGGCGCGGTCGGGACAGACGACGCAATGCTTCCCCATCTTCGCGCCGGCGGCGAAGACGCTGTCGGCGGTCTCGTCGCTCGTTCGGACGGTGCGCACGACCTCGACCAGCTTCATCACCTGCGCGGGATTGAAGAAATGCATCCCGACGACCTGCTCGGGCCGTTCCGTCACGGCGGCGAGCGCCACGACCGGAAGCGACGACGTCGTGGAGGCGAGGATCGCGTGCGCTGGAGCGATCTCGTCCAGCGCTTTGAAGTGCTCGAGCTTGACGTCGAGCTCCTCGGCGATCGCCTCGATGATCAGGTCGCAGTCGGAGAACGCGTCCATCTCGGTCGTTGTTTCGAGCAGCGCGCGCGTCGCCTCGAGCTTCTCTTGCGTCATCTTGCCGCGCTCGACGGCCTTCGCCAGCGACTTGTCGATCTTGGCCGTCGACTCGCTCGCGCGCTGCTTCGTGCGCGCCCGAAGGACCACCTTGTACCCGGCTTTGGTTGCCACCTCGGCGATGCCGTTCGCCATCGTCCCCGAGCCGAGCACGCCGATCTTGCGGATGTGCGCGCCGGCCGTCGCCGGCACCTCACGCCGGTGGTGGCCCGACTCCTTTAGCCGTGGCGAGTCGGCCTCCTCGTACTCGTAGAAGCCGCGACCGGCCTTGCGGCCGAGGAACCCGGCGGTGACGAATTGCTTGATGAGCGGCGACGGCGCGTAAAGGGTCTCGCGGAACTGGCGGTACATCGCGTCGAGGATCTCGTAGGTCGAGTCGAGCCCGATCAGGTCGAGCAGCGCCAGCGGCCCCATCGGGTGTCCGCAGCCGAACTGCATCGCGGCGTCGATGTCCTCGCGCGTCGCGAACCCCGACTCCACCATCCGCGCGGCGTTGTTGAGGTAGGGGAACAGGAGAAGGTTCGCGATGAAGCCCGCGCGGTCCTGACAGACGACGGGGTTCTTCCCGAGGGCCTCGGCGAAGGACTTCGTCGTGTCGAGCACCTCGGGGTCGGTGACCACCGTCTTGACGAGCTCGACCAACCCCATCACCGGAGCTGGGTTGAAGAAGTGGAAACCGACGACGCGGCTCGGACGCCCCGTCTGGACCGCCATCTCGATCACCGGCAGGGAGGAGGTGTTCGTGGCGAGGATGGCGTGATCCGGCAGCATCGCGTCCAGGTCCTTGAAGAGCTGCTGCTTGAGCTCGAGCTTCTCGGGGATCGCCTCGACGATCAGGTCCGCTTCTTTGAGCCCCTCGAGGGTCGTCGAGCCTTTGATGCGCCCGATCGCCGCGTCGCGCTCCTCCGGCGCGAGCTTGCCCTTCTCCACGGCCCGGTCCATCGAGTTCCGGATCCGCGCGAGCCCGGCCTCGACGGCGTCGTCGGTCACCTCGCGGAAGACGACCGTGTAGCCGGCCCGTGCGCACACCTCGCTGATGCCCGATCCCATCGTTCCACAGCCGACGACGCCGACCGTCGTGATCTGTTCGCTCATCGCTCCTCCGTATCAGATGCCTCGAGGCTCGGGTGGGCGCCTAGTCTCGCACCGGCCCTCCGACGGCCTCAAACCGCACGTTCGCTACCATGGCAGCGAGATGGCGGTGAACCACCCGAAAGACGAGCCCTGGCTCTTCCGGACCTACGCGGGCCACACGAGCGCGAAGGCCTCGAACGAGCTCTACAAGAAGAACCTGGCCAAGGGCCAAACCGGGCTGTCGGTCGCGTTCGATCTGCCTACACAGACCGGCTACGACGCCGATCACCCGATGGCTGCGGGTGAGGTAGGCAAGGTGGGCGTCCCGATCGGCAACCTCGGCGACATGCGGGCACTGCTCGACGGGATCCCGCTCGACCAGATGAACACGTCGATGACGATCAACGCGACGGCGATGTGGCTCCTGGCCCTCTACATCGCGGTGGCCGACGAGCAGGGCGCGTCGCGCGGGTCGCTGTCGGGGACGACGCAGAACGACATCCTCAAGGAGTACCTGTCGCGCGGCACCTACATCTTCCCGCCGGGCCCGTCGATCCGCCTGATCACCGACATGTTCACGTTCTGCGCCGGCGAGGTCCCGAAGTGGAACCCGATCATCGTTTGCTCGTACCACCTGCAGGAGGCCGGGGCGACGCCGGTCCAAGAGGTGGCGTTCACGCTCGCGAACGCCGTCGCGGTGCTCGACGCCGTGAAGGCGACCGGCCGAGTGCCGGACGACCAGTTCGCGGCCGTCGTCGGGCGCATCTCGTTCTTCTGCAACGCCGGGATCCGGTTCGTCGAGGAGACGTGCAAGATGCGCGCGTTCACCGCGTTGTGGGACCGGCTCACGCGTGAGCGCTACGGCGTCGACGATCCTAAGTTCCGGCGGTTCCGGTACGGCGTCCAGGTGAACTCGCTTGGGCTCGCCGCCTCCCAGCCGGAGAACAATGTCTATCGGATCTTGTTCGAGGCGCTCGCGGTGACGATGTCGAAGGACGCGCGGGCTCGCGCCCTGCAGCTGCCGGCGTGGAACGAGGCGCTCGGGCTTCCGCGGCCTTGGGACCAGCAGTGGTCGCTCCGTATCCAGCAGATCCTCGCCTACGAGACGGATCTCCTCGAATACGAGGACATCCTTCGCGGGAGCGAGGTCGTCGAGGCGAAGACCCTCGAGATCACCGAGGGTGCCTGGGAAGAGATGCAGAAGGTGCTCGGGATGGGCGGCGCGGTGGAGGCCATCGAGTACATGAAGTCCGAGCTCGTCGGCTCGCTCGCGCGGCGGCAGCGCGGGATCGAGTCGGGCGCGATCACCATCGTCGGCGTGAACCGCTACACCGAGACAGAGCCCTCGCCGCTCGACACCGACGAGGCACTGTTCGAGAAGCTCGACCCCGAGGCCGAGAAGCGCCAGATCGCGAACCTCGAGGAGTGGCGGGCGTCGCGCGACGCCGGCGCCGCAGCCAAGGCGCTCGACACGCTGCGGGCCGCCGCTCTCGGCGACCAGAACCTCGTCGCGGTATCGATCGAGGCGGCGCGCGCCGGCGTTACGACCGGCGAGTGGGCCGACGCGCTCCGCGAGGCGTTCGGCGAGTTCCGGGCGCCGACCGGTGTTGGTCAGGCCGCGCTGACGCGCAACGGCCACGAGGCGCTGGAGCAGGTCCGCGCCAAGGTCGCGGACGTCGCCAAACGGATCGGCGCGACGCGCCTCCGGATGCTCGTCGGCAAGCCGGGCCTCGACGGCCACTCCAACGGCGCCGAGCAGGTCGCCGTCCGAGCGCGCGACGCCGGCTTCGAGGTCGTCTATCAAGGCATCCGGCTCTCGCCCGAGGCGATCGCCCGGGCCGCCGCCGAGGAGGACGTCCACGTCGTCGGTCTGTCGATCCTCTCGGGCGCTCATGCGCTGCTGGTGCCGGACGTGCTCGACCGGATGCGCGCGCACGGCGTCGACCCGGCCAAGGTTCC
>JBKKCR010000176.1:0-38444 GCA_046712825.1 Actinomycetota bacterium
CGTGCATCTCGTACTGGGTGACGATCCCGCCGGCGCCGTCCTGCGCGCGCTGCAGCGGGGTGTAGTTCACGAGCGGCTCGTCGCCGATCACCACGCCGGCCGCGTGGACGCTCACCTGTCTGCGCAGGCCCTCGAGCTCGCGCGCGATATCGAGCACCTTGCGCGAGATCTCGTCCTCGTCGTTCGCCTTCCGCAGATCCGACGCCTGCGAGAACGCTTCGTTCGTGCCGGGATCCGGCCAGTCGACGGTTCGGTCGAAGCACGCGGCGAGCGGCGCGTCCTTGCCGAGGATAGGCGGCGGGTACATCTTGGCCAGCCGGTCCCCGATCCCGTAGGGGAGGTCGAGCACCCGCGCGGCGTCGCGGATCGCTTGCTTGCCCTTGATGGTGCCGAAGGTGACGATCTGCGCGACGCGATCCTCGCCGTACCGCTCGGTCGCGTACCGGATCATCTCACCGCGACCGCGCTCGTCGAAGTCCATGTCGATATCGGGCATCTGCCGGCGATCGGGGTTGAGGAACCGCTCGAAGATCAATCCGTAACGGATCGGATCGAGATCGGTGATCGCGAGGCAGTAGGAGACGACGCTCCCCGCCGCGCTCCCGCGCCCGGGGCCGACGCGGATCCCGCGCGAACGCGCGAACTGGATCAGGTCGGCGACGATCAGGAAGTAGCCGGCGAACCCCATCCGGAGGATGATCCCCAGCTCGTGCTCGATCCGGTCGCGCGCTTCCGGCGAGAGCGGGTCGCCGTACCGCCTGGTTGCTCCTTCCGCGACGAGCCTGCGCAGATACTGCTCCTGCGATTCCTCGGTCGGCGGCACGAACGGCGGCAGATGGAGCGTCCCGAACTCGATCGAGAGGTCGCAGCGATCGGCGATCGCAAGCGTGTTGTCACACGCGTCGGGACGCTCGGCGAAGAGCGCCCGCATCTCCTCGGCCGTCTTCAGATAGAACTCCTCGGCGTCGAACTTGAACCGGCCGGGGTCGCTGATCTTGGCGTTTGTCTGGATGCAGAGCAGCGCGTCGTGGGCGCCGGCGTCGGTCCGCTCGGTGTAATGAAGGTCGTTTGTCGCGACGAGGGGCGCGCCCAGGTGTCCGGAGAGCTCCACGAGCTGCGGCAGGACCATCCGCTGCTCCGCGAGGCCGTGATCCTGCAGCTCGATGAAGTAGTTCTCCGGGCCGAAGATGTCGCGGTACCCGCCGGCTACCCGCTCCGCCTCCGCCATGTTGCCGATCTTGAGCGCCGAGCACACCTCGCCGGCGAGGCATCCGGAGAACCCGATCAGTCCCTCCGCGTGCTCGGCCAGCGCTTCCTTGTCGACGCGCGGCCGGTAGTAATAACCCTCGAGCCACCCGGTCGTGACCAGGCGCATGAGGTTGCGATAGCCCGTGTCGGAGGAGGCGATAACGGTGAGGTGATGGTTGAAGTCCTTCTCGCGGGACGACTTCTCGAACCGGCTCCGGGTGGCGACGTAGAGCTCGGCGCCGATGATCGGCTTCACGCCGGCTTTCTGACCCGCCTCGAAGTAGTCGATCGCGCCGTACATGACGCCGTGATCGGTTACGGCGATGGCCGGCATGCCGAGACGGGACGCCTTCTCGAAGAGCGCCGGGATCCGGGCGGCTCCGTCCAGGATCGAATACTCGGTGTGGTTATGCAGGTGGACGAAACCGCTGCCCAAGGGTGACCGCTCCCAGGGAAGGAAGAATCACACGGATGTCATTCGGCCCCCCTTTATAACCCCGGGGACCCGTCCACTTCAAGGAAGTGAAAACGCGCAGGATGGACCGTTCGCCTCTATGCGAGCGAACCGAGCCAAAAGAGTTATGCGCCGAATTTGAGCCGTTCTCAGGACGTTTGACGGAGAAGATGACCTTCATGCCTCATAGCGGCCACCCCTCACGACTGCGATGGTGGCGAGACGGGCAACGACACCAGGTGATGGGGTACCGATGCGTGCAGTTTCTGGCGTTCTTTCAAAGAGTCTCGGCAACACCGATGCGACGATGGCCGCACCGTTTCCAGCAAGGGGAGCTTCGAGGTTGGTGCGGAGACTCGCCCTCGTCGGGATCTTGTCGCTCGTCGCGCTCAACCTGACGGCGCCCGGCGCCCGAGCGACCTCGGGCCCGATCGACCTAGGCACCCTCGGCGGCACGGAGAGCGTCGCGATCGACGTGAGCGGCGACATCGTGGCCGGGCGCTCGCAACTATCAAACGGTACCACTCACCCCTTCGTCTACGACCTCGCAGCCGCCACGCCCACCATGCAGGACCTCGGCACCCTCGGCGGTAGCTCCGCCGAAGCCACGGGGGTTAGCGGCAACATCGTTGTCGGATGGTCGTACGTGGTCGGGAACAGCGCCCAACATGCGTTCGTCTACGACCTCGGAGCCGCCACGCCCACCATGCGCGACCTCGGCACCCTCGGTGGCGCGCATAGCAACGCGGTCGCGGTGAGCGGCGACGTCGTGGTGGGCTGGTCGATCCTGCCGGGAGGCGCCAGACATGCGTTCGCTTACGACCTCGGAGCCGCCACGCCCACCATGCAGGACCTCGGTACCCTCGGCGGCACGTTCAGCACCGCCACCGACGTGAGCGGCGACATCGTGGTCGGCTACTCAAGCCTCTCCGGAGTCGGCCAACATGCGTTTTTGTACGACCTCGGAGCCACCGCTTCCACGATGCAGGACCTCGGCACTCTCGGTGGCGTGTCCAGCAACGCGGTCGCCGTGAACGGCGACGTCGTGGTGGGCGGCTCAATGACGGGAGGCGGGGAGAATCACGCCTTTGCCTACGATGTCGGAGCAACCACTCCTTCCATGAGGGATCTCGGTTCGCTCGGCGGAGCGTACAGCGAGGCTCGCGCTGTGAGCGGCGACCTCGTCGTCGGCTACTCGCACTTGGGAGACGGTCAGATCCACGCCTTCGTGTACGACCTCGCAGGTGCGCCGGCCATGGTGGACTTGGGCACCTTGGGCGGCCCCATCAGTTACGCGACCGCCGTGAGCGGAAAGCTCGTGGCCGGTCACTCGACCCGACCTGGGGGCGAGACGCATGCTTACGCCTACGATCTCGGAGCCGCCACACCCACGTTGCGGGACCTCGGCGCTCTCGCCGGCAATACCAGCGCAGTAGTCACCATGAGCGGCAATCTTGTAGTCGGTCTCTCGTATACATCCAGTGAAGGCTCGCCTCACGCGGTGGCCTGGATAGTCACTCCGATCACCGAGACCACGACCACGCTCGCTTCCTCGGCCAACCCCTCGATCATCGGAGCACAGGTCACCTACACGGCCTCGGTCACACCCGTCCCCGACGGCGGCACCATCGCCTTCAACGACGGCGCGACCACCATCACCGGATGCGGGTCGCAAAGCATCGACGCGTCCGGACAAGCCACCTGCCAGGCGACCCATACCGACGTCGGGACGCGATCGCTCACCGCTGAGTACTCGGGCAACCTCAACTACGCCGCAAGCGCCTCCTCGCCTCACGGCCAGGACGTCGCCTACGCGATCAAGGTCCTCTACGACCCCACCAAAGCCGGCAGAGGAAACGCGATCGTCAAGCTCCGGCTCGAAGACGCCGCCCAGAACAACCTCTCGTCGTCGGCCATCACCCTTACCGTCACGGGCCTGTCGCCGAGCCCGGCACCCGGAACGCCGCCGACTGGCAACTTCACATTCGTAACGGCCAGGAAGGGCTCTGGCTACCAGCTCCTCGTCAATACCAAGGACTATCCGGCAGGCACCTACACGCTCTCCTTCACGGCCGGAGCCGATCCCACGACCCACACGGCGTCGTTCATCGTCAAGTAGCGGCAACGCCTCACGAGCCGCCGGCCAAGGCCGGCGGCTCGGTCGTTCGACCCATTCGCCTCGAAAGAATCACAACCTTGTAAGTCGTCGCTGCCGGAACCTATACTCGACGCAGATGGAAGAGCTTTCGCTGGCCCTCTCCCCTGAACCCGTGGTCGAAGAGACCCCGATCCGGCTCTCCTATTCCTCCATGTCCACGTACGAGCTCTGTCCGTTGCAATACAAGCTTCGCTACCGCGACGGGCGGCCGGGCAGGCGCACGCCGGCGCTCGCGTTCGGGGAGAGCCTCCACGAAGCGCTGCGGCGGTTCCACGGCCAGCCGGTTCCGGTCGCGCCGACGGCTGCGCAGCTCATGGGCTACCTCGACGAAGCCTGGGTACGGTCCGCGTATGCATCCCGGGACGAAGAGCGCGCCTACCGAGACCACGCCCGGGAGGTCCTGTCCGCGTATCACCGGGACAACACGGCGGGGTTCCGGGTCCCGGTTGCGCTCGAGCAGCGGTTCCAGATCGACGTCGACGGCGTCACGGTGTCCGGGGTCATCGACCGGATGGACCGCCATCCCGACGGCTCGTACGAGATCATCGACTACAAGACGAACCGGCGGCTGCCGCCACGCAAGTACATCGAGCGTGATCTCCAACTCTCGATCTACTACCTCGCCGCGTGGGAGGTATGGGGCATCCTCCCCGACCGGCTCACGCTGTACTTCCTACTGCCCGGACAGCCGATGACGGTCACGCGCAAGCCTCAGGACCTCGAAACGACGCGGTCCCGCATCGCCGAGGTGGCGGAGGGGATCAAAGCCGGGCGGTTCGCTCCGCAGGAGAATCGCCTGTGCGATTGGTGCGACTACCAGGCGCAGTGCCCCTTGTTCGCCCACCGCTTCGAGCGCGAGGAAACTCCGGTCGACATCGGCGGCGCGGTCGACGAGTGGATCGCAGCCAAGCGCCGTCTGCGCGCCGACTCTGCACGCCTCGACGAGCTCGCGGTCGTCATCCACGACTACTGTGAACGCACCGGCCTCGAGCGTCTCTTCGGACAGGACGCCGCCGTGACCCGCGTGACCCGGGACGACGGCGCCTACGACCTCCATCTCCGCGAGCAGCGGCGCCGCTAAACCGGCGACCGGGCTCGCGACCGGCTGGTAAGGTCGTCGCCCGGGAGGCAACCATGAGCGAACGACCGATAACCGTGCGCGCGATGCGCGAAGAGGAGCGCGATCTCGTCAAGGCGCTCCATCGGCGTTCGTTCAACATCCCCCGAGAGCTCCACGGCAGGCTGCCGCAGCCGCCCGCGGAGACCGTGCGCGTCGCCGAACGAGACGGCGCCATCGTCGGCGCGTTGCGCTATCACGCCATCGCGCACTTCTTCGGCGGCCGTTCGGTGCCCGCGGCCGGGATCAGCGGCGTTGTAGTCGAGCCCGAAGCCCGCGGCGACCGCACCGCGGAGCGCATGGTGGTCGCCACCCTCGAGGAACTTCGCCCGAAGGGCTTCCCGATCTCGACGCTTTATCCGGCGACCGTGCCCGTCTACCGACGGTGCGGCTACGAGTACGCGGCCTTCCGGGTCGAGTTCGAAACACCGCTGCGTCTGCTCCCCCGAGGGTCCGCGCTCGAGGCCGAGCCGTGGACCGATGCGGATCTCGACGAGATCGCCGCGTGCTATCGCTCGTGGGCGTCGGGACGCAACGGCGTCATCGACCGACCGAAGGAGTGGTGGACGAGGATCCTCACCAACGTCGAGGAGGGCGAGGTCTTCCGCGTCTGCGTCCGCGAAGGTGGCCGCATCACCGGCTATCTCGCCTACACCCAGGAGAAGCGTAAGGACAGCGACTGGGAGTTCGACCTCGACTGTCGCGATCTCGTCTGGACCACTCCCGGGTCCGCGGCCGCGCTGCTCACGTTCGCCGGGCGCCACCGCTCGAACGCGAGGGACCTGATCTGGGTTGGTCCGCCGAACGACCCGCTCGCGAACCTGCTCCCCGAACAAGACGCGAACCACGAGGGCTGGTTCCGCCCGATGCTTCGGCTGGTCGATGTGCCCGGCGCGTTCGAGGCGCGCGGCTATCGCCCGTCGCTCCAAGCTGCCGTTGAGCTCCGCGTCGGCGATCCCCAGCTCGGCGAGAACACCGGCGGTTGGCGCGTCGAAGTCTCGGAAGGCTCCGCGAAGGTGACCACCGCATCGTCGCCCGGTTCGTCGGTCGATGTCGCGACGCTCGCCGCGATCTGGGCGGGCATGCTGTCCGCGGCCGACGCCCGGCGACTGGGACGGCTCGATGCGTCCGACGGCGATGTCGAGGTGCTCGAGGAGATGTTCGCCGGGCCGCTTCCCTGGGTGAACGACTGGTTCTAGCCGCGCGCTCGCTCGAGCGCCTCGAGCAGATCGGCGGGCAACGGCTCCTCCAGCGCGACCTGCTCGCCCGTCATCGGATGACGGAACGACAAGCCGGATGCGTGAAGGAACGGCCGGTTGAGCCCCAGCCGCGCGGCGAGCTTGCGATCCCTTCCGTACACGCGGTCCCCGACGACGGGGTAGCCGGCGCCGGCGAGGTGAACGCGTATCTGATGCGTCCGCCCCGTCTTTGGGCGGGCTTCGACCAGAGCCGTCTCCTGGAATGCCTCGAGCCGGCGCAGCTCCGTCACCGCATCGCGTCCGCCGGCCACCACCGCCATCTTCTTGCGATGACGGGGCGAACGGCCGATCGGAGCGTCGATCGTCGCGGCCGGTGGCGGCGATCCCTCGACGAGGGTGGTGTAGATCCGCGAAACTTCGCGATCGGCGAGCATCCGCTGCAGCCGCTCGAGCGCCGTCTCGTCGAGCGCGACGATCATCAGCCCGCTCGTCCCCGCGTCGAGACGGTGCACGATACCCGGCCGGTCGCGCTCGCCGGGGAGCTCCCGGCCGGTTCGGGCGAGCAGGGCATTAACCAGCGTCCCGCTCGGGTGGCCGGGGGCCGGATGGACGACCAGCCCGGCCGGCTTGGCCACGACCAGCAGCCATTCGTCCTCGTAGACGACCGGGACCGCGATGTCCTCGGCGGACGGCCCTTGTTCTGCCGGCTCGTCGGACAGCTCGATCTCGATCCGGTCGCCGACGGCGAGACGCGCCGACCGCGCCCCGGTCACGCCGTTGACGCGAACGCTTCCATCGTCGATCAGCCGCGCCGCCTGCGAGCGTGAGACGCCGGCGACGGCGGCGACGGCGACGTCGAGCCGGTCCCCCGCTCGCTCCGCGGTCGCCCTCTGGACGCGGCTCACGCGGATGGTTGCGCCGCGTCGCGGCGGTCGGCCCGGAACGATGCGATCGCGAGGAGCGCGGCGCCTGTCACGACGGCGACGTCGGCAAGGTTGAACGTCGGCCAGATGCGGAAGTCGATGAAGTCGATGACCCGCCCCCGGAACGGACCCGGCGGCCGGAAGAGCCGGTCGCTGAGGTTCCCCAGCGCACCGCCGAGCACCAGGCCCAGCGCGACCGCGTTCAACGTGTCGCGCACGCGGGGTGCGGTCACAACGATCACCACGGCGATGATGATCGCGAGCACCGTGAACACGACCGGCGCGCTCTGGAAGAGCCCGAACGCAGCGCCGGGATTGCGTTGCAACGTCCAGTGGAGCACTCCGTCGACGACCGGGATCGACTCGCCGTCGTTCAACGCCGACAACGCGATGGCTTTGGTGATCTGATCGGCGACCACGGTCACGCCCGCGATGAGTGCGAGCAAGCGGCGCGGGTTCACGGCGAGGGGCGACGGGCGGCGCCGCGCTAGCGGACCCGCTCCTCTGCTTTCTTACAGACGATGCAGAGCACCGCGTACGGGAGCGCCTTCAGGCGCGCCTTGTCGATCGGGCGGCCGCATCGCTCGCACTCGCCGTAGGTTCCGGCGTCCATGCGCTTCAGCGCGGCCCCCACCTTTTCGAGCAGGTCTCGGATGTTGTTGCTGAGCGACAGGTCGCGCTCGCGCTCGAAGGTGAACGTTCCGGCGTCCGCCGACTCCTCGTCGAAGGACACCTCGCCCGAAAGATCTGACTGCGACTGATTGAATGTGCCCGCCTCGAGCTCCGCCAGCTCCTTGCGATACAGATCACGATGCTCGTACAGCTCCTTGCGGATCGCCTCGAGCTCGGATGGGGTCAATCCCGCGGCGTTGCCCTTGCGCTTCTTCGGGGGAGCGGCGGGTTTGGCGGCAGCCGGCGCTGCGGGCTTGGCGACGGCCGCGGGCTTGGCCACGGCCGGCTTGGCGGGAGCCATCGGCTTCGCGGCGGCGGTGGCGCGCTTCGCGGCAGCCTTCGGCTCGGGCTTGGTTTCGGCCTTCTTCGCCGGTGCCGGCTTCGCGGGTTTCTTGGGTGCCGCCTTCTTGGCGGGGCGAGCCACGAGGCTCCCTTCCAGGACTCGTCGGATGCCGGGGTTCCCCGGCGGAGGAGCGCTGTAGGGTAACGCCCGCCCTGGGGGGTGTCAACCAGTTCCCGCAGGTCACGGGGGGTTGTGCAGCTTCCGCTCCCGGCGTTTTCCCACTCCCCTGGCAGCCCGTCGGCAATCCTTCCGCGCAGGCTTGCGGCCGTTTCGCCCGACACGAGAACCCGTTTCGTGGGCGCCGAGCACCCCCTCGATGGGGTGGAGCGCGGGCGCACGCGCAGGCGGACTCCCGGGCCGTCACGGCCGTCTTCGACGACGTCGCCGACCTCGCCGTTATCGAACGAGGAGCTCCCCATCCGACGGATATCATGGCCCGCATGCCCGTCTTCCGCCCGGTTGGATCGCAGGTCGACATGCCCGCGCTCGAGGCTCAGATCCTCGAGAGATGGCGCGCCAAGGACGTGTTCGCCCGCTCCGTGGCGGCCCGGGAGGGAGCCGATGAGTACGTGGTCTACGAAGGTCCGCCGACGGCGAACGGACGACCCGGTGTGCACCATGTCCTGGCTCGCGTCTTCAAGGACATCTATCCCCGCTACAAGACGATGCGCGGCTACTCCGTTCCCCGCCGCGGAGGCTGGGACTGTCACGGCCTTCCGGTCGAGCTCGAGATCGAGAAGGAGCTCGGCCTGAAGTCCAAGCGCGACATCGAGGCCTACGGCATCGAGAAGTTCAATGCGCGGTGTCGAGAGAGCGTCCAGCGGTACGTGTCCGACTGGGAGCGTCTCACCGAGCGGATCGCCTATTGGACCGACCTCGGCGATGCGTACCAGACGATGTCGAACGACTACATCGAGAGCGTCTGGTGGTCGCTGAAGAAGATCCACGACCAGGGCCTGCTCTACGAGGACTTCAAAGTCGTCCCGTACTGCCCACGGTGCGGCACCCCGCTGTCGGATCACGAGGTCGCCATGGGATACGAGACGGTGACCGATCCCAGCGTCTACGTGCGCTTCCCGCTGGCAGACGAGGAGAACACGTCGCTGCTCGTGTGGACGACGACGCCGTGGACACTGCTGTCGAATGCGGCCGTCGCGATCCATCCCGAGGTTCCGTACGTGGCGGTCGAGCACGACGGCGAACGGCTCATCCTTGCCGAGCCGCTGGTCCATCGGGTCCTCGGCCAGGACGCGAAGGTCGTCGAGCACTTCGACGCGGGGTCCCTCGAGGGCCGCTCCTACGAGCCGCCGTTCCGGTTCGCGCAGCCCGCCGAGCGAGCCTGGTACGTGGTGGCGGCCGAGTTCGTCACGACCGAGGACGGAACCGGGATCGTCCACATGGCACCGGCGTACGGCGCCGAGGATCTCGCGGTCGGACGCGAGAACGGGCTCCCGGTGATCCACCTCGTCGACGAGGAAGGGAAGTTCACCGAACAGGTCACGCCGTGGGCGGGCCGGTTCGTGAAGGAAGCCGACCCCGATATCATCGCCGACCTCGACGCGCGCGGGATCCTTTTCCGGGCGGAGTCGATCGAGCACACCTATCCACTCTGCTGGCGGTGCAGAACACCGCTCCTCTACTACGCGCGGACCTCGTGGTACATCCGCACCACGGAGCGCAAACAGGATCTGCTGGCCTCGAACGAGGCGGTGAACTGGTACCCCGACCACATCAAGCACGGGCGCTTCGGGGACTGGCTCGCGAACAACATCGACTGGTCGTTGTCCCGCAACCGCTACTGGGGGACGCCCCTGCCGGTGTGGCGTTGCCCGCAAGATCACGTCGTGTGCATAGGTGAGGTCGCCGACCTGGCTGAGCGCGCGGGGCGCGATCTGTCCGGCCTCGACCTTCACCGTCCTTCGATCGACGAGATCACGTTCGGCTGTACCGAGTGCGGCGGCGAGATGCGGCGAGTCCGCGAGGTGATCGACGCCTGGTACGACTCCGGCTCGATGCCCTTCGCGCAGTGGCACTACCCGTTCGAGCGCGAGGACGTTTTCGAGCGCCGGTTCCCCGCCGACTACATCTGTGAGGGCATCGACCAAACCCGCGGCTGGTTCTACTCGCTGCTCGCGATCGGCACGCTTCTTCGGAAGCAGTCGGCGTACAAGAATTGCGTCTGCCTCGGGCTCATCGTCCAAGAGGACGGCCGCAAGATGTCGAAGTCGCTCGGGAACGTCCTGGATCCCTGGGAGATAATCGACAAGTTCGGCGCCGACGCGCTCCGATGGTTCTTCTTCACGTCGGGGAATCCGTGGGCAACCCGCCGCGTCGGATTCGAAACCATCGCCGAAGTGCAGCGCGGCTTCCAGCGCATGCTCTGGAACGTGTATTCCTTCTACACGCTGTACGCGAACACCGAGAACATCGACCCGACGACCGCCGATGTCCCAGTGGCCGAACGCCACGAGCTCGACCGATGGCTTCTCGCTGAGCTGCACGACACCGTTCGCGCGGCGACCAACGGCCTCGAGGGCTACGACTGCACCGCCGCCGGTCGGCGGATCGCCGCGTTCGTCGAGGACTTGTCGAACTGGTACGTGCGTCGCTCGCGCCGGCGCTTCTACGCGAAGGAGACGCTCGAGCGCGACAAGGCCGGCGCCCACGCGACGCTGCACGAGTCCCTGAAAACGCTCGCGCTCCTGCTCGCGCCCTTCACGCCGTTCGTGGCCGACGAGATCTGGGACAACATCGTCTGCTCCGTGCGGCCCGACGCTCCCGAGAGCGTCCACCTCGCCGACTGGCCGACCTACGACGAGTCGCTGATCGACGAAGAGCTACGCACCTCGATGGCCGCAGCCAGGCGCGCGGTGACGCTCGGGCTCCAGGCGCGCGAGCAGGCAAAGATCAAGGTTCGCCAGCCCCTCGCCGGAGCGCTCATAACCGGCACCGGCGCCGACCAGGCGAACCTTCAAGCCGCGATCGTCGCGGAAGAGCTGAACGTCAAGGCCGTTCGAGTCGCCCCCTCGGCGAACGCGGAGGACGGCTGGGTCTCGACCGCCGACGGCGGGATGATCGTGGCGATCGACACCCGCATGACCCCGGAGCTGCGCGCCGAAGGGATGGCGCGTGAGCTGTTGCGCGCCATCCAGAATCTCCGGAAGAAGTCGGGCCTCGCGGTGTCCGACCGGATCCACCTCGGGATCGAGGCGCCCCCCGAAGTCTGGGAGGCGATCGAGCCGCACCTCGACTGGCTGGCCTCCGAGACGCTCGCCACGTCGACCGAGCGCGTGGCCGTCGCGGACCCAGAGGGAAAGCAGGACGTTACCGTCGACGGCCTGCGGATCACGATCTCCCTCCGTCGCGCGTGAGCGCCCTCGCGCACGCGCTCGCGTACCTGTGGGCGCTTCCCGGCACGCTGGTCGGCCTGATCGTCGGCGCGACCACGATCAGCGCGCCGCGTGTTCGAGACGGCGTGCTCGCGTTCGAGAGCTCCCGAGGGTTCGGCGCCCTGCACCGACGCATGGGGTTCGCTGCGATCACGTTCGGACACGTCGTGATCGCGAACCGTCCGCTCGACGACCGGCTGTGGGCGCACGAGCTCGTCCACGTCCGTCAGTGGCAACTCCTCGGTCCCGTCATGCTCCTCGCCTACCCCCTCGCGAGCCTCGCCGGCTACCGTCGCAACCCGTTCGAAGCCGCCGCTCGACGCAAGGCCGGGGCCTGATGCGGTCGGTCGGGATCGTCGGGCTGCCGGGCGCGGGCGCGACCACGATCTTCACCGCACTGACCGCCGCCGAGGGGTCCGCGTCGCAGCGCACACACCAGGCCGTGGTCCCGGTGCCGGACGAACGCCTGGACGTGCTCGGGAAGCTGCACTCCTCGAAGAAGATCGTGTATGCCTCCCTGCGGTTCGTGGAGGTTTCGGGCCTCGTCCGGCGAGGATCCCGCGGCGCCGGCTCTTTGTCTGCCGAGCTGCTCGGCAACCTGCGCGAGTCCGACGCGCTCCTGGAGGTCCTCCGCGCCTACCCCGGCGCCGAGCCCGCGGATCCGGCGCGCGAGCTCGAGGAGCTGGAGCTCGAGCTGACGATCGCCGACCTCGCCGTGATCGAAGGGAAGCTCGAGCGCGACACGAAGGCCGCTCGCTTCGACGCCGACGCCAAGCGGCTCATCCCGACGCTCGAACGCGCGAAGGAGGCGCTCGAGTCAGGCCGGCCGCTGCGCGGCATCGATTGGACGCCGGAGGAGCACCGGGACCTGACGACGCTCGCGCCGCTCACGCTGAAACCCGCCGTTGTCGTCGCGAACGCCGGCGAGGGCGGCGCCGAAGGAACGCTCCCGGAGGGCGCGATCGTCGTCGCCGGGGCGCTCGAGGCAGAGGTCGCCGGCCTCGAGCCCGCCGACGCCGCGGAGCTGCTGTCGTCCTACGGTCTCACCGGCCGCGGCATCGACCGGGTGATCCGCGAGGTCTACACCAAGCTCGACCTGGTCACGTTCCTGACGGCCGGCGAGAAAGAGTCGCACGCGTGGGAGGTGCCTCGCGGCGCGACCGCCCCGGAAGCCGCCGGCGCGATCCACTCCGATTTCCAACGCGGATTCATCCGCGCGGAGGTAGTTGCCTACGGCGAGCTGGTAGCGGCAGGCTCATGGAACCAGGCCAAATCGAAGGGCCTCGTCCGCCAGGAAGGCAAGGCGTACGTCGTCCGTGAGGGCGACGTCGTCGAGTTCCGTTTCGCCGTCTGAGCCGCGGCGCTACTGATCGAGCGACTGCAGCTTGCCGATCAGGCGAGCGAGGTCCTCCGGATGGGCCCGCCGGGCGAGCACCTCTTCCGGCGCCTCCTGGAGTACCGCTTCGACCGACCGCACGATCGCGTCCGCGTCGAACGGCTTTGCGACGTGCTCGGCGACGCCCTCGGACTGGCCCCGCTCGAGCGACTCCGGGTCTGACATCGCGGACACGATGATCACGCGAACCTTCGACCGGAGATCGCGGTTGCGCAGCTCCTCGAGGAAACGCCATCCGTCCATGTTGGGCATCGCGAGGTCGAGGAGGATGACATCGGGCAGCTCACCCTCGACCGATGCGAGGGCCTCGACGCCGTCCGACGCCGTGTCGACGTCGTGGCCTTCCTGGGAAAGGATGGCCTGCATCAACAGACGGATCGCCGGCTCATCGTCCACGACGAGCAGCTTGGCCATGTACATCTCCTCCAGTCCAACATGGAAAGCCGGACCCCGCCGTGGGGATCCGGCCGCTCGGCTGCAAGCAGCCTCGTTGGAAGTATCGGCGCGTAGGACGAAAGTCTTTACCGGCCCGAGCAAGCCGGTGAGCAGAAGATGGCTGCGGTGCGAGGAGAACTACGGTTTGCAGGTCGCGCAGGCGGATGCCGGTTTAGACGATTCCGCGCCGTCCCGCCCCATTCGTTGACCTGCGGTGATGACTTAGAGGGAACGAGATAACACAACACGGGTCAACGCTCATGTTGACCAAATGTTGACCGCCCCAATCTCCCACTTAACGGAAGCCCGAGTGCCTTCGCGCTGGACCATCTCGTCAACGGCCCCTGCCCCTAATCGGTCTGTAACCGAGAGGCATTCCGCGAGCTTCCCGAGTCGCCCCACTTCTGGGCTAGCTGGCGATGCCAGCGAGCCAACCCACCTTCGAGTGATACCTCGCCGCGCCTAGATCGCCCCTAGCGCGAGCGGTCTGTGCAGGTCCGTACGGACCCACGGTGTCCTGCACAGAGAATCATGGCCGCTCGGCGAAACCGCGTCGATCGCCACGAATATCGCGTGAGAGACGAAGCCACCGAGACTAACTCCCCAGATCGCAGCCCCGCTAGTTCAAAGCACGGCCCCGGGGTCCCGAGGCTACGGCGCGATATAGATCGTTTGGCCCACGATGAAGGTTCGATTGGCGATCTTCACGGCAACAGCGAGGGGCGGCTTGAAGGTAACGGACAGCCCCCTCAGTCCCCCCGACCCCGACGGGGGCGTTACGGCGAGTTTCGGCTTCTCTGGGTACCAAACGCACTGCCCGTCAGTGCCTGCAGGCTTACCGTAGGTGCCGCCGGAACCCAAGCAACATGCCTTGAACGAGCCGCCCGCATCCATGCACTTATCCATATTGTCGCTCGGGCTGGCGGAAGCTGAAGTGAAGATGCCGGGCACAATAAGCAAGGTCGCAACTACCAGCAGCGCTCGGTGCCTAACCCTACGGCGGCCCATGATCCCCCCTTGTCCCCCGGCTGGGCTGTCCCCAGCTACGGATTCGCTGAATCTCTCATCCGATGCAATTCGGGTCAATGGTCTAGTTCACAGCCGCGTCCGATATCAGATGTTTCAAGCGAAAATTCCTACTTTGTTGCCTTGCTTCCAGGCCGCTGCATCGCCCAGAAAGAGAGGCCAAGGGCAGGAGATTTACCGATCAGCGGTGACCGCGAGCAGTGTCGCCGACGTGTCCTCGCAAGGTGATCGCGCTAGGGAGCGCTGATTAAGGCTTGCAGGTCGCGCAGGGCTTGTAGCCCTGTCGCTTGGCAGCGACCTTGGTCATCGACATCGACGCGGGATTCTTCGCGTAGCGACATGAGTCTTTGTGGTACTTGTCCCGGTCGGGGATGACAACGACCGAACCGGACGCGGTCGCCGCCCCAGCCTTCTTGGCCGCGGGCTTCTTCGCGGCGGGACGGGCGGCGCGCGCAGGTGCAGGCTTGGTGACCGTAGCCGGCGGCTCGAACGAGGACATGGCCGTCTCGGGCTCGGGTTCGGGCACCGCCACCAAGGCCGGCAGCTCCTCTTCATCGATCTCGTCGCGGGCCGGAACTCGTTCCCGATCCAACACCGCGGTCGCGGGCGCCGGAGGCTGGTCCGACCAGGAGGGCACGGGCGCGGAAGGCCCGCCGACGGTGGCGACGCGGCGTTTGCTCCCCTGAACCACTCCGAGTGCCAGGAAGATCGCTGCGAGTACGCTCGCCGCGATCGAGGTCCAGATGAGACCCAGGCCGGTTCGGAAAACCCCCAGGATCAGGGTCACGAACGCGACGACGACGAGGATCCCACTGGCAGCGATCACGACGTGCGATGCCTCCTTATCCGAGAAAGCCGAGGGCTGTGCGGCCGCGGCAGCATATCGCTCCACAGACCCCGAGCCAAGCAGCACGAGTTTGGCTTCACGGCGTAGCCGGTGAGGTTATTCCGCTTTCCAAAAGCCCTCGCCCGGGCCCGCGCCCTGAGGCGCCGGAGCCGGGTCCTCGGCGGCCAAGTCCCGAGTCATCCGTTCCACGACGGCGTTCCGTTGCGCCGGCAGCACGCTTTCGAGATCGACGGCCTCGAGGCCCAACAGCTGCTGCTCCAGGAAGGTGCGGATGCGCTTGCGGATGTCGACCTCCTGCCGGCGCAGCTCGGCGATGCGCTGTTGCGCGTCGGTCAGTGCGTTGGAAGCATCGGAGTCGATGTCCTTCGCGCGCCGCGCCGTGAGCTCGTCGATCTCTCGCGCCCGCTGCTCGGCGCGCTGGACGAGTTCCGTTGCCCGGCGCTTCGCCTCCTCCAACGCCGCCTCGGCGGCCTTCCGTGCTGCCTCGATGCGTGCATCGTCCTCGCGAGCAGGCGCTGCCGACGACGCCGGCGCGGACGCGGATCCTGCTTGCCCGACTCGCGCGATCTCCTGCTGTAGCGCGGCGAGCTGCACCTTCATCCGCTGGTTCTCCTGGTACAGCCGGGCGAACTCGACCGCTACCTCGTCGAGGAAGGTGTCGACGTCGTCCTCGTTGTAGCCGCGGAAAGCCTCTCGAAATTCCTTGTCCTGGATGTCCTGCGGCGAGACGGCCATGCGGACAGATTAACAGGCCGGGCCCATTAACAGATCCCCTGGCTTCGAAGGATCGGGATGATGACGAAGTCGATCGCGATGAAGATCAGGATGGGTGACAGATCCAGGGCCGCCCCACCCATGCGCAGCGGCGGGAGGAGCGGGCGCACCAGCCGCAACACCGGATCGGTGATCGCGAACAGGAACACGTAGATCGGCCTGGCCCAGTCGGGTGGGTGCGGGAACCAGGAAAGCAGCAATCGAACGAAGAGCAAGAACGAGTAGATGCCCAGAAGCGTGCAGATCATGCCGTTGTTCCCCCTGCCCGCCGGGGCGCCACGCTAGAAGTCGTTGAAGAAGCCGTGTTCCGCTAGGCGGCGCTTCTCGTCCGCGGAGATCTCCACGTTGAAGGGGGTGATGAGGTATACGGCGTCGGCGACCTTCTGCATCCGGCCGTTCAGCCCGTAGACGAGACCCGAAGCGAAGTGCAGGATCTTTGGCGCGTGCTTGGGCTCGGTGAGGCGGAGATTGATGATCACCGGGACGCCGGACTTCAAGCGGTCGGCGAACTCCTGCGCGTCGTCGTAGATACGCGGCTCGACCACGTGCACCTGCCGTGGCGGACCCGCCGTTCCGAGCGACCGAACGACGCCGCGGCCGGCGGGGTGGGTCGTCTCACGAGCCTCCTCGCGGCGAAGCGTGCGGACCATGCGCGTGGGCTCTTCGACCTTACCGTCGTCGGGATGCTGCATCTCCTCGAGCTCCTCGTCCTCCTCCATGAGGCCGAGGTAGACGAGAGACCGCTTCCACATACCACCCATCGTTTCGCCTCCCGATAGTTCCTGTCGGTCATAGAGATTACGGCAAAGGGGCCGCCGGAGGCCCGAAGCACGCGTGCCCGGCCCTGGAGAGGCCCCGGCCTGTCGTCCTCACCGCCGCGGCCCGAAGATCGCGGTGCCTACCCGAACGATCGTCGCCCCCTCCTCGACGGCGACCTCGAAGTCCGACGTCATACCCATGGACAGCTCTTCGAGACTGCCTCCGCCGAGCTCCCCTCGGAGCCGGTCTCGTAGTTCCCGGAGGCCCGCGAACGCCGCCCGCGATACGACACCCGAGCCCACCGGCGCGATCGTCATCAGGCCTTTCAGCCGGATCCCAGGCAGACCGGCCAGCGACGCCACCAGGCTCCAAGCGCCTATCGGGTCGACGCCGTGTTTCGAGGCTTCACCCGAGACGTTGACCTCGACCAGGACATCTTGGACCACCCCCTCGGATGCGGCCCGGTCCGATATCGTCCGGCCGAGCTCGGCGGAATCGACGCTGTGGATCAAGGCGACCCGGCCGGCGACGAGCTTCACCTTGTTGCGCTGGAGCGTTCCGATGAAGTGCCATCGGGCGTCCGTCGAAACGCCCGCCAGCGCCTGCAGCTTCGTGGCCAGCTCCCGTGCGCGGTTTTCGCCCAGGTCGGTCGCTCCGGCGTCGAGCACCATGCGGATCCTGTCGGGGGGGACCTCCTTGGTGACGACCACGAGCCGCACCGTCACCGGATCTCGGCCGGAGCCCCGCGCGGCGTCCGCGATGCGCGCGCGAACCTCGTCGAGTCGTTGAGCGACTCCCGCTCCGCTGCTCACCCCGCCTTTGCTCATCTCGGATCCATCCTCGCGATCAGGCCTTGCCGGCCGCGGGCACCCGCGCGATGGGAGTAGAAGCGGTCGGGTTCGCACTTCGTGCACAGTGCGGCCGGCCAGACCTCGCGGACGCCGGCCCGAGCGAGCGCCGTGGTCGCGCTGCGCCACAGGTCGAGGGTCGTTCGGTCGCCGCGTCGGTAGACGACCTCGCCGAGTCGCTCGGTCGCGGATGCCGCCACGTCTTCGCCCACCTCGTAGCAACACGGGCCGATCGACGGACCGATGAAGGCAGCGAGCGTGTCGGGCGAGCCGATCGCCCGAACCGCCTGCTCGATCATCCCGGCGATGAGGCCGCGCCACCCGGCGTGGACGACGGCGATGCGGCGGCCCGACGGATCGGCGAGAAGGATCGGCACGCAGTCGGCGGTCACGACGACGAGGGCGACATCGGGCTCTTCGGTCCAGAGCGCGTCGGCATCCGGCACGACGTTGGCCGGGGAGTCCCATCCGGCGCCGCGCTCCGGCCCGCCGACCTTCACGACGTGCGTACCGTGAACCTGGCGTGCCCCGGTCCAGGATCTCAATGGGGCGCCGACGAGCCCAAGCGCCCGCGTCCGGTTACGCCGCACGAGCTCGGCGTCGTCCCCCGAGGAATACGAGAGGTTGAGCGAGGCGAACGGAGCATCGCTGACGCCGCCGTGACGGGTCGTGAACGCCGTCCGGATACCGGAAAGGGCGAGCGCCGGGACGGTTAAGTACGCCCCGGGGCTCGCCCCCGGCTCCTGGGGGAAGGTCCGCCAAGCGAACGTGGGCGGTTCCCCCCGCTTGTTACCGGCGAAGGAACGAGGGGATGTCCTCGAGCTCCTCGTCGGCGTCGAACACGAGCGTCCGGCGTGCCGGCTGCCCGAGCTCCTCTTCTTCCTCTTCGAGCGCGAGCGACGTCGTTACCTCGCGCGTCGACCAACGCTCGAAGCCCGCGGCGATGACCGTTACCCGCACCTCGTCACCGAGCGAGTCGTCGATCGCGGCACCGAAGATCACGTTCGCCTCGGGGTGCGCGTGGTCGGAGATGATCCGCGCGGCCTCGTTCACCTCGTAGAGGGTGAGATCGCTTCCGCCGGTGATGTTGAGCAGGATGCCGCGTGCCCCATCGATCGAGGACTCGAGCAACGGGCTCGAGATCGCCGCACGAGCTGCCTCGACGGCGCGGTTGTCACCGCGTGCGTTTCCGACACCCATCAGCGCGGAGCCGGCGTCGGTGAGGATCGCCTTCACGTCGGCGAAGTCCAGGTTGATAAGACCGGGCGTCGTGATGAGATCGGTGATGCCCTGGACACCCTGCAGCAGAACGGTGTCGGCCATCTTGAACGCGTCGAGGATCGTCGTCGTCTCGTCGGCGACGTCGAGCAGACGGTCGTTGGGGATGATGATGAGCGTGTCGACCTTCTGTTTCAGGTCCTGGATGCCACGCTCCGCCTGCTCGGCCCGCACCTTGCGCTCGAACGAGAAGGGACGGGTCACGACGCCGATCGTCAGTGCGCCCATGCCCTTCGCTATCTCCGCGACGATCGGGGCGCCGCCGGTGCCGGTGCCGCCGCCTTCTCCTGCGGTGACGAAGACCATGTCGGCCCCGCGAAGGACCTCTTCGATGGTCTCCCGTGCTTCCTCTACGGCTCTTCGTCCCATCTCGGGATCCGAGCCTGCACCAAGGCCGCGGGTGATCTCCCTGCCGATGTCGAGCTTCAGATCGGCATCCGACATCAGAAGCGCCTGAGCGTCGGTGTTGATAGCGATGAACTCGACGCCACGAAGACCTTCTTCGATCATTCGGTTGACGGCGTTGACTCCGCCGCCGCCGATCCCCACGACCTTGATGACCGCGAGGTAATTCTGAGGCGTGGTGGCTGCCATGCGCGACCCCTCCTATGGCCAGTACGTCTCTTCTTCTCTCCCCAGGCCTCAAGCATGGTTGAAGCTCAACCGCTACTTGAGGGCCCGCCCCCGCTCGTCGCGGATGGCGCGCACGCCTGCGGCACTGTGTCCGTAGGCGCTGGGGAAGGACGCGCCGGGGAAGGTTTTCCGCGGTATTCGCAGGTCCGGGAGGCCCCTAACCCTCAACGGTAGGCTGAGTGTTATGTAAACCTCACCTGACGGTGCAGACACTACCGAGGCCTCATCTTTAAGTCAAGATGAAGCCGGGAAAAAAACGGAGGGCCTTCTCTAGGCCGCGACGGCGGCCGGGCGCCCCGGGGATCGCACGTCGATCGTCGACAGACGTTCCTTAGCGGCTTTGGCCCGCTCCATCACCAGGCGGATCGCCTCGATCTTCTGGTCGATCCGGTCGAAGCGGCCGAACTTGATCGTCAGGCCTCCCCGCACCAGCGTGAAGCTCCCGGCCGTTACATCCACGAGGCTTGGACCGTCTCGCAGCGCGGCGGGGAGGGCGGCCCACAGCGACATCGCGTTGCCCACGTCCGCCGTATGGATCCGATCGCCGGCCCCGTCGGGCGCGCGCGACAAGGACCGAACCGTCGGAAGGGAGGGGTCGAGTTCGGCTGCCGGCTCGAGCACGACCGCTTCCGCGTCGAGGTAGTAAAGCCCGTGGATCGTCTCGAGCACGAACGCCGGGCTCCGTTCGGTTACCAGGATCCGCACCCGCGACGGTGCCGGCTTGGTGACATCGACGGTGCGGACCAAGGGAAGGCGCGCCACCCGCGCCTCGACCGCATCGAGGTCGAGCGAAAGCATGTTGGCTCCGGCCTTCAGCCCGCTCGCACGAACGATGTCGGTGTGCGACAGCGTCTTGACCCCGGCAACTTCGATGCCCTCGAGCGCGAACAGCGACGATCGCGCGAGCATCCAACCCCCAGTCGCCGTCAGCCCGAGCATGACGACGGTGATCGTCACGCGGCGCCGGCGGCGTTGCCGCGCGCGGCGCACGTCACGCCGTCGCGATGCGAACCGCGGGGTCCGGAGAACCTTAGCGGGCTGACGCGCCATCTTCGACCTCCTCGAATTCACCCACGAGACGAACTTCCGGCTCGAGCTCGACCCCCGTCTCTTCCTTGACGCGTCGTTGGATGCGGCGGATCAACGTATAGACGTCGTCGGCCCGTGCTCCGGCCGAGGCCACGATGAAGTTCGCGTGAATCTCAGAGATCTGAGCGCCGCCGACCCGCAAGCCCTTGCCGCAGACCTGCTCGATGATCCGACCGGCGGCATCGCCGGGTGGGTTCTTGAAGACGCTCCCGGCGTTTGGAAGGTTCAGCGGCTGATTCGCGCGGCGCCATTCCCTCGCCTCACGAAGCTTGTCCTTGATCTCCGATTCGTCGCCGGGCGTGAGCGCGAACCCGGCGCCGACGACCACGGCGTCGGCCGGCAGGTCGGTCGACCGGTACGAGAACCCCAGCCGTCCGGCGGGGATGCGTTCCCGGGCTGCCGAGCCGATGCGGAAGACGTCGGCCTCGCGGAGCACCTCGCCCACGGAATGTCCGTGGGCGCCTGCGTTCATCCGAACGGCCCCGCCGACCGAGGCCGGGATGGCGACCGCGAACTCCAAGCCGGCGAGGGAGTGCTGTCCGGACAGGACGGCGACGCTCGGCAGGGGCACCCCGGCTCCCGCCTCGATGCGGGAGCCTTCGACGCGCGTCCAACGGAACCCGGCCCCCAGCCGGACCGCGACGCCGGGAAAGCCACGATCGGACACGAGCATGTTCGAGCCCCTCCCGAGCATGAGGAGCGGAAGACCGGACGCTTCCAGGGCCTTGGCGAGGGCGACCAGGTCTTGGTCCCCTTCCGCTTCGAGGAACACGGCGGCATCCCCGCCGAGGCCATAGGAGGTGAGCGGCCCGACGGCGTGATCGCGCTCGACGCGTCCGTGGGCGCCGGCCCGCAAGATCTCGGCGGCGCGATCGGCCGGGCTCACCGTGCGCCTTTCCGCGCCGCGCGCTCGGTCAGCGCGTGAAGGACCTCGTCGGCGAGCATCGTGATGTCGCCGGCCCCGATGGTCAGAACCAGATCGCCCGGATCGACCCGGCCGGCGACGAAGTCGGCGACCTCGCCGCGCTTCGGAAGGTAGGCGACCCGTGCCCGAGGCCTCGCGGCCAGCAAGCCGTCCACGACGGATTTCCCGGTGACGCCCGGCACCGGCTGCTCACCGGCTCCGTAGACGTCGGTGATGACGGCGAGGTCGGCGTCGGCGAGCGCCGCACCGAGATCACGGCCCAGGAGTTGCGTCCGCGAATAGCGATGCGGCTGGAACACCGCGATGAGGCGGGCCCAGCCCTGCTCGCGCGCAGCTTCGAGCGTCACACGCACCTCGGTGGGATGGTGCGCGTAGTCGTCGATCACGGTGACCCCGCCGACGCTGCCGCGCAGCTGGAACCGTCGCTGCACGCCGCCGAAGGAGGCAAGCTCTTCCGCCGCCAGGTCGAACGGCACGCCGACGAGCGACGACGTCGCCAGCGCCGCCAACGCGTTGCGGACGTTGTGTGCCCCCGGGACGCCCAGCATCAACTCCCCCACCGCTACACCGTGGTGACGGACCAGGACGCGCTGACCCGACGAACCTCGTTCGAGAACCTCGCCCGACCAGTCGGCGGCCGGATCGATTCCGAACGTCACGGTCGTCCGGGCGATGCGCGACCGGAGCGACGCGATCCCCGGATCGTCGATGCCGAGGATCACCGTTCCTCCCGTCTCAGGAAGGTTGTGAGCGAACGCGACGAAGGTTTCGCGGATCTCCCCCTCGTCGCGGTAGTAGTCGAGATGATCCGCCTCGACGTTGTTGATCACGGCGATCTCCGGGGCTAGCCAGAGAAGCGATCCATCGCTCTCGTCGGCCTCCGCGACGAGCCACTCCCCTCCCCCGGCGTACGCGTTGGTACCGACCTCGTTCAGATCCCCGCCGATGAGGAACGTCGGGTCGAGTCCGGCATGGCGCAGCACCATCGCGATCATCGAGGTAGTCGTGGTCTTGCCGTGCGTGCCGGCCACCGCGATCCCGCGACGCTCGCGCATCAGCAAGGCCAGGACCTGGGCGCGCTGCAAGATCGGGATGCCCTGCTCTCGAGCCGCAATAACTTCGGGATTGGACACGGGGATCGCGGAAGAGACGACCACGGCACCCGCTCCGTCCAGGTTGTCGGCCCCGTGCCCGACGGCGACGCGCGCGCCCAGTGCCCGGAGGGCCGCGACGCCGCGCGACTCCTTGATGTCCGAGCCGCTGACCGTCGCCCCCCGCGCGAGGAGCACCCGCGCGAGCGCGCTCATGCCGGCCCCGCCGATACCGACCAGATGCACCGACCCTAAAAGCTCGGCGACCGGTTCCCTATCCATCTCGTCTCCCGAGCTCCAATACCCACGTCGCCAGGTCGTCGGCGGCCGAAGGTTTCGCGAAGCTCCGCGCTCGGTCCGCCATCTTCTCTCGCGCGGCTTCATCGTCCAGCAGCCGCTCGAGCGCGGGGCCGAGTGAGTCCGCTGTCGCGTCTCGATCGAGCACGATCTCGGCTCCGCCTTCGCGCGCCAGCGCGCGAGCGTTGGCTTCTTGATGGTTCGCCCGTGCGTAGGGATACGGCACGAGGATCGAGGGCAGGCCGACCGCAGCGAGCTCCATGACGCTCGCCGCGCCGGCCCGGCACAGGGCGACGTCGGCCGCGGCGTACGCGTGCTCGACCTTCTCCAGGTAGTCGACGCACCGGATCAGCAGCGCGTGCCCGCCGGCCGCCTCATCGAGCCGTTCACGCAGGGCTTCACCGTGCAGGCGCCCGGCCGACACGAAGACTTGGAGATCCGCCCTATCGCGCCAGCGTTCCGCGAGGCCGACCACGGCGTCGTTCAGGCGGGCCGCGCCGAGGCTCCCGCCCATCACGAGCAAGGTCCGTCTCGAGGCGTCGAGCGCCAGCGCCCCGATCGCTTCAGGCCGCATGGCCGCGCGATCGAGCCCGGCGATCTGCTCGCGAAGCGGATTGCCGAGCACGCGCACCTCTATCCCGCGCGAGAACTTCTCGCGCGTCTCGGGGAAGGTGACGGCGATGCGCCGCGCGGAACGTGCGCCGATCACGTTGGCGATGCCCGGGATCGCATTCTGCTCGTGAAGGACGGCAGGCAGGCGACGGGAACGGGCCGCCAGCACGACCGGCAGGCTGGCGTATCCACCCATCCCCACCACGACATCCGGCGCGATCCTGCCGAGCATCGCGCGAGCGCGCGCCGTCGCCAGGGCGGCCGAAGGCGGCGCCAGGAACCGTTTCGCGCCGAGCGTCCGGGACCATGGGATCACGTCGATCATCTCGAGCGGGTATCCGGCTCCCGGGACCGCGTCCTTCTCGATGCCACGCGGCGTCCCGATGAACGTGACGCGCACATCCGGCCGGGCGCGTCGCAACGCGTCGGCCAGCGCGATGCCGGGGTAGACGTGCCCGGCCGTTCCACCCGCTGCGATCACGATGCTCGTGCTCACCGTCGGGCCGTCGAGGGGCGGGAAGTCGCCCGCGCACGGTCTGCCCGCTGGGTCGCCACGCGGAGCGCCCGCCGCGGTTTCTGCGCCTTCGCCTTCGAGGTGCCCGGCGGCGGCCACTGCTCTTGGCGCGCGATGTTGGCGAGGATCCCGATCCCGATGAGCGAGACGACCAAGGCAGACCCGCCGAACGACACCAGGGGAAGCGGAACCCCGGTGATCGGCAACAAGCCGGTGACGGCGCCCATGTTGACGATCGCCTGTCCGACGATCCAGGTGGTCACGCCGATGGCCACGAGTCGCCCGAACGCGTCCGGGGCCCGACGCGCCGTTCGCACGCCGAGGTAAGCGAACCCGACGAAGAGCCCGATGACCATCATCGTCCCGATGAGGCCGAGTTCTTCCCCGAGGATGGCGAAGATGAAGTCGGTGTGCGCGTTGGGGACGTAGAGCCATTTCTGCCGCGAGGCGCCGAGCCCGACGCCGAAGAATCCTCCGGAACCCAGCGCGATCAACGATTGAACCGCCTGGTATCCCGAATTCAGCGGGTCGGCGAACGGATTAAGGAACGCGAAGATGCGCGCGCGGCGGTAGCCCTCCGCGAGCGCCATCCCGCCGGCGCCCAACAATCCGACCACCCCGAGGCCGGCGATGAGAGGGAGCGGGAGGCCGCCGACGAAGATCACGACGAACACGATCGCGGCCACGATCAGCGTGGTGCCGAGGTCGGGCTGCAGCATGATGAGCCCAGCGACGATGGTCACGAGCACCCCGAGCGGCAGGATCACCTCGCGCAGGGTCGTCATCCTTCCGTTCTTGCGCACGACCACGTCCGCGGCGACGAGTAGGAGCGCGAGCTTCGCGATCTCCGAGGGCTGGATACGCAGGCTTCCGAAACCGAGCCATCGGCTGGACCCACCCACCCGCGTCCCGAACGAGGGGTGAAGCACCAGCACGAGACCGCCGATCGTGGCCAGGAGCACGATCCATCCGAGCCCGCGCCAACGGTGATAATCGATCCGGCTCGCCACGAACATCGCCGCGACTCCGATGACGGCCCACATGACCTGACGCTGGAAGAACATGAACGACGACCCGTATCGTGTGTAGGACGAAACGGAGGAGGCCGAAAGGATCATCACGAGCCCGAAGCCGAGCAGGATGGCCGTGATGGACATCATCAAGTAGTAGGTGCGCGTCCCCGTGCCGGCACCGGCCTTCTTTCCCGTTGCCCGCGCACGCTGCCAGATCCTGGTCTTGGCGAGCTCCACGACCGTCACGCGTTCCCCCCTCCGGATGCGTTTCCAGTGGACAAGCGTTTCACCGCGGCGCGGAACGACTCCCCGCGCGCCTTGTAGTCGGCGAACATGTCGAACGACGCGCAGCCGGGCGAAAGCAGAACCGTGTCGCCGACCGAGGCGATCGCCGCCGCCCGCGCGACGGCATCGTCCATCGATCCCGCCCGCTCGGCGGGCACCCCCGCCGCGGCGAACGCGTCCGCGATCTCGGGACCCGCCTCACCGATCGCCACGACGGCCCGAACGGACCCGGCGGCGGCGGCCAAGGTGGATAGGTCCAGACCCTTGTTGCGCCCGCCGGCTATCAGCACGATGCGCTCAGACCCGTCGAGCGCCGCCAGAACGGCGTGTGGGTTCGTCGCTTTCGAATCGTTGACGTATGAGACGCCGCCGATCGTCGCGACCGGCTCCATGCGGTGCGGCAAGGGCTCGAACCCGGCGAGCGCACGCGCGATCGGCTCGAGCGGCGCACCGAACGCGGCGGCGGCCGCCGCGGCGGCGACGGCGTTCCCGAGAGCCGGAACCCCGCGGGCCCGCAGCGCCGCGGTGTAGATCACGTCCCCTTGCGGGACGACGATCTTTCCATCGCGCACGCCGGCCCCACCCTTCGAAGGGGCGGCTACCGAGAACGGAACCAGGGTCCCGCCCGAGGCGCCGGCCGCGCGCGCACAGACGGCGTCCGCGTGATGGATGGCGAAGTCCTCGCTCGCCTGACGCTCGAACAGGCGCGCCTTCGCGGCAACATACGCGTCGAACGTCCCGTGCCAGTCGAGGTGATCGTCGGCGACGTTCAGCAGGACGCCGACCGGGGTTCGGAACGATACGACGTGCCGGAGCTGGAAGCTCGACAGCTCGGCGACGATCACCTCGTGACCCTCGGTTGCGGCGTCGACGAGCGGGAACCCGATGTTACCGGCGGCGGTCGCCCGAACCCCCGCCTCGGCAAGCGACGCGGCCAGCATCCCCGTGGTCGTCGTCTTCCCGTTGGTTCCCGTGATCCCGAGGATGGGCGCGTTCGCGAGGCGGAAGGCGAGCTCGACCTCGCTCCACACCGGAACGCCGGCGCCGCGCGCGGCTTCCAGCGAAGGAGCGCGTTCGGGAACGCCGGGGCTCGCGACGACGAGATCTACCGACGCGGCCGCATCCGGACCCGCCGCGTCATCGCCGAGGAAGATGCGTGTGCCCGCGAGAGCATCGGCTCGCTCTCGGAGGGCCGCGTCGTCAGCCTCGTCGACCGCGGTCACGTCCGCGCCGAGTCCGACCAGGTGCCGTACCGCGGCCTCACCCGACATCCCAAGGCCCAGCACGAGCACCGCGGTTCCGGGCCCAGGCAACGTCGTTCCGCCCGGCTCGGCGAACTCGGCCCGGCTCACGTCACGCCTCCCCGCGCGAGGAAGTCGGCGTAGAAGAGGCCGAGACCGAGCGCGGCCGCGAGACCGGCGATGATCCAGAAGCGAACGATCACCGTGAACTCGGGCCATCCGCCGAGCTCGAAGTGGTGATGCATCGGCGCCATCTTGAAGACGCGGCGTTTGAAGAGATGGAACGCGCCGACCTGCACGACGACCGAGGTGGTTTCGATGACGAAGAGGCCGCCGAGGATCACGAGCAGCAGTTGAGTGCTCGACATCACGGCGAGCGCTGCGAGCGCGCCGCCGAGCGCAAGCGACCCAGTGTCGCCCATGAAGATCCTCGCCGGCGCGGCGTTCCACCAAAGGAAACCGGCGCACGCGCCGAGCGCGGCGGCCGCGACTATCGCGAGGTCTAGCGGATCCGCAACGCCCGAAGGGGGGGCCACGAGGTAGCACCCCGGCCCGCCCCCCGGCCCGCATGGGTGGCGGAATTGCCAGAACGTGATCACCACGTAGCCGGCGAACACGAGGGCGCTCGCGCCGGCGGCGAGACCGTCGAGGCCGTCGGTCAGGTTCACGCCGTTGGACGTTCCGGCCATGATGATGAACACCCAGATCACGAAGAACGGCCCGAGGTCGAGCGCCGTCTCGCGGACGAAGCTCAAGTTCGTCGAGGCACCGGCTATGTGTTGCGCGCCGAGCGCGAACCCGATCGCGACGATGAGCTGACCGATGACCTTCGCGGTCTTGTTCAGCCCGAGGCTGCGCTGGTGGCGGATCTTGATGTAGTCGTCGGTGAAGCCGACGAGCCCGAGCCCGACCGCGGCGGCCAGCACGAGCAGGCCGGAAGTCCCCGTGTCGTGGAACGGAGCGACGGCATGGGCGATCAGATAGCCGGCGGTGATCCCGCCCAGGATCAGCACGCCGCCCATCGTCGGCGTTCCGCGCTTCTCGCCGTGGAAGTGGCCGATGTCTTCCCGGATGAGCTGTCCGAAGCCGCGCGATCGGAACAACCGGATCGCGAACGGCGTACCGCCGAGCGTCACCATCAGCGAAACAAGCGCGGCGAGAAGGATCGGCCTCACGCGACCGCCTCCCCCGCGATCGCCAGTGCGACGCGCTCGAGGCCGGCGGCGCGCGACGCTTTGACGAGCACGACGTCGTCCGCCGCCAGCGACGCCCGGAGCATCGCCAGGGCCTCTTCGGTGTCCGTAACGAGGGAAGCCTCCTCGAGCGTCATCCCCTCGAGGCGCGCGGCATCGTAGAGCGGCCGGGCGTGCTCGCCGATCACGATGAGCCTCGACACGCCGAGCCGCACCACCAGACGCCCGATCCGGTCGTGTTCCGCCGTCGAGAACTCGCCGAGCTCGGCCATCGTTCCCAGCACCGCCCAGGTTCGCTTGCCGCGTCCGAGGGTTACGAGCGTCTTCAGTGCGGCGGCCGTCGAGGCCGGGTTGGCGTTGTATGCGTCGTTGAGGACGAGCCACCCTTCCGGCGCGTCCACCGTCTGCATACGCCACGCGGGTCCATCCGCCGCCGACAGCGCCGACGCGGCCTCATCTGTTCCGACTCCCAGCACGAGCCCGGCGGCCGCCGCAGCCAGGGCATCCGAAACGAGATGCTCGCCGGGGATGCGCAGCGAAACGGCCGCGCGACCTCCCCCGGACACGAGCGTGAACGAAGCGGTGCCGTCGCCGGCGAGCGTCAGGTCCTCCGCGCGCACGTCCGCGCCGGTGCCGGTCCCGAAGGTGACGGTCCGGCCGCGGGTCCGTGACGCCATCTTCGCCACCGCCTCGTCGTCGGCGTTCAGAACCGCGACGCCTTCGGGCGTGAGCCCTTCGACGAGCTCGCCCTTCGCGATGCCGACGTTCTCCAGCGAGCCGAACAGACCGATGTGGGCCGGTCCTACGTTGAGCACCACACTGACGTCGGGTCGCAGCACCGGCATGAGCGCTTCGATGTGGCCCACACCGCGGCTGCCGACCTCGGCGACGACAACCTCGGTGTCGGCGCCGGCCGAGAGGATCGTCAGCGGTACGCCGATCTCGTTGTTGAAGGACGCCTCGCTCGCGACGGTCGCGAAGCGCGTGCGCGACACGGCGGCGGTGAGCTCCTTCGTGATCGTCTTCCCCGACGATCCAGTGATCGCCACCAGCCTGGCCGTCATCCGCGTCCGGGCGCCGGCGGCCAGCCGCTGCAGACCCTTAACGGTATCGTCGACGCGCACGGCCGTCGTCCCGGCCGGCACCTCAGCGTCCTCGTGGACGAGCACCGCGGAGGCACCGCGCCCCACCGCGTCGCCGAGGAACCGGTGACCATCGGCGTGCTCGCCGGTCAGCGCGACGAAGAGGTCGCCGGGGCGCGCGACGCGCGAGTCGATCGCGACGCCCGTGAGCATCATGTCGGGATCGCCGCCGTCGAGCCGACCGCCGGCCAGCTCCGCCACGTCCTTCGCCGTCAAGGGAAGCACCACATTCACCGCTTCCCCGGGAGGGCGGCGAGCTCCTCGCGTGCGACGATCCGATCGTCGAACGGAAGCATGCGATCGGCGAACTTCTGGCCGGTCTCGTGGCCCTTGCCGGCGAGCACGACGAGATCGCCGGCACGAGCCGCGATGACTGCGGCTCGGATCGCCGCACGCCGGTCGGGCTCCACCTCGTACGCTCCGCCGCCTTCCTGCGCGCCGGCTTCGATCTCGGCGATGATCGCGAGCGGGTCCTCCGACCGCGGATTGTCCGAGGTGACGAAGCTCAGGTCTGCGAGCGAGGTCGCGATCTTCCCCATCAGCGGTCGCTTTCCCCGGTCGCGATCGCCACCGCAGCCGAACACGACGATCAGCCGGCCCTGGCACACGTCGCGCGCCGCGCGCAGGACGTTCTCGAGCGAGTCCGGCGTATGGGCGTAGTCGACGACCACAGTGAACGGCTGGCCCACGTCGACAGCCTCGAGCCGTCCGGGGACGCCACCCAGCTTCGCGATCCCGTCGGCCGCTGCTTCCAGAGGAAGCCCGAGCGCGTGGAACGCGGCCATCGCGCCGAGCGCGTTCGCCACGTTGTACCGCCCGGTGATCGGAACGCGGACGGCAACATGAGTACCTTCGACGACGCAGGCGAACCGCGAGCCTTCCGTGGTGGTCTCGACATCCATCGCTCGGACGTCGGCCTCGGAATCGATCGCGAACGTCACCACCGGTACCGCGGCGCCGGCCGCCATCCGCCGTCCGGCCGGGTCATCGACGTTGATCGCTCCCCGCTCGGCGAGCTCGCCTCCGAACAAACGTGCCTTCGCCGCCTCGTACACTTCGATCGAGCCGTGGAAGTCGAGATGGTCCCGGGTCAGGTTGGTGAAGATGCCGCACGCGAACCGTGTGCCCGCAACCCGCTCGAGCGCCAGCCCGTGGCTCGACACTTCCATCGCCACGGCGCCGACCCCCGCGTCCCGCATGCGCGCCAGGAGTCGCTGCAACTCGGGCGCTTCCGGCGTCGTGTGAACGACGGGCAGCACATCGGCGCCGACGTGAACCTCGACCGTGCCGATAAGGCCGGTCGCCGTGCCGGCCCCCGCGAACGCGCGCTCGAGCATGAACGTCGTCGTGGTCTTTCCATTCGTTCCCGTGACCCCGACGACGGTCATGGAGGCCGACGGACGGCCGAAGATCGCCGACGCCGCAGGTCCGCACGCACTCCGAACGGAAGGCACCCGGATCTGCGCGGCTTCGACGTCGAGCCATCGATCCACGAGCAGCGCGGATGCTCCGCGCGCGACGGCATCGCCGGCGAACGCGTGGCCGTCCGCGCGTTCACCCGAGACGCAGCAGAAGAGGGTCCCCGGCGCGACGGCTCGCGAGTCGACGCTGGCGTCGACCACGGCTACCGAAGGGTCGCCCCGGACGGCGGCACCGGGAAGGACCTGCGCGAGTTCGGCGAGTTCCATAGGGATGGCAGGGGTTCTCTCTCCATCCCCCGCCCGAGGGAAAAGCCGGACCTCGGGCCCGGCCTGCGGAAAGTCTACCATGCGCCCCAGTTCGCCCCCCGTGCTCATCGTGGTCTCGTAGCGGCTAACGACGCGAAGGGAACGCGCTGCGATGGGATCAGAGCGGGCGGTACCTTCAAGCGCGTTATAACGAACCGAGCGATCTCGGAGAACACGGGAGCGGCGGTCGCCGCCGATGTGTGCGTGTCGGGGGCGTCGAGCACCACGACGACGACGAATCGCGGCGCGTCGGCCGGCACCATGCCCACGAACGTCGTCACGACATCCTTCGAATAGCCGCGCTCGCCGGCGAGCGGCTTGCGGGCGGTGCCCGTCTTGCCGCCGATGATGTATCCGGGGATGCGCGCGTTTCGTCCGGTGCCTTCTTCGACGACCCCGACCAGCATCGCGCGGATCTGGGCCGCGGTGTATGGAGAGATCACCCGGCGGTTCTCGCGGCCCTGACGCTCGATCGTGTCGCCCTCGCGGTCGACCGTCGCGCGAACGAGTCGCGGCGGCACGAGCACGCCGTCGTTCGCGATCGTCGAGTAGACCTGCGCGATCTGCAACGGAGTCACCGCGATCCCCTGCCCGATCGGGATCGTCCCCATGCTGGTGGCGTACCAGTCGGCCGGGTCGAGCAGGATGCCGGCCGACTCCGCCGGGAATCCGATCCCCGTCTTCGTTCCGAGCCCGAACCTCCGAAGCATCGAGTGCAGCTTCGGCTTCCCGACGCGCTGCGCCACCTGGATCGTTCCGACGTTCGAGGAGCGGGCAAGGGCCTCCGCGTAGGAGATCTTCCATACGCTGTGAGACTGGAAATCACGGAAGGTCTTGTCGGCGATCCGAAGGTTATCGGGGATCCTCAGGATCTCCCCAGGATCGACGAGCTTCGCTTCGAGCGCGGCGGCCGCGGTGATGACCTTGTTCACCGATCCCGGCTCGTACGCGTCCTGCAACGCTCGGTTGCGCATCTCGTCCGCCTTGGCGCTGGAGAAAGAGTTGGGGTCGAGCGGCGGCCAGTTCGCCATCGCGAGCACGTCGCCGGTCCGAGGCTCCATCACGATGGCCGTGCCGTTATTCGCGCCGGTCTGCTTGAGCGCCCGCTCCAACGCTTCCTCGGTCGCGAATTGGATGTCGCGGTCGATGGTCAGGATCAGATCCTGTCCCCGTTCGGGAAGACGAAGCTTGCTCTCGCCGCCGGCGATGGGTCGCCCGCGCGGATCCTGTTCCATGATCTCTTCCCCCGGCACGCCGGCGAGGAGCTGCTCCCACCCGGCCTCGAGCCCGCCGAGGCCGACGTTGTCCGTGCCGACGAAGCCGACGACCTGCGCCGCGAGCGGTCCGGCCGGATAGACACGTTTGATCTCGTCGAGCGAGCCGATACCGGGGAGGCTCAAGGCCAGCACGCGCTCGGCCGCTGCGATGTCGACCTTGCGCGCCAGATACACGAACGGCGCCGTGCGCTGCAGCCGCTCTTGGATAAGGGCCGGCTCGATGCCGAGCAGCGGCGCGATCGCGGCCGCGCTACCGGCGGGATCCGTGACGAACTGGGGGTTCGCGTAGATCGCGGCGGAGTCGACCGACATCGCGAGCGGGACGCCGTTCCGGTCGAGGATGCTCCCCCTTTTCGCGGGAAGCTCGACCCGTCGGACGCGCTGCTTCGATCCCAGATCCTCGAAGGCCTCGGCCTTCACGACCTGGAGATGCACCATACGGCCGGCGACGGCCAGCAACGAGATCGCCATCACGCCGAGAAGCGCGAAGAGGCGGAGCGCTGGCCGGGCGCCGCGGCGAGCCACGGCGTCCCTGGTTACCGTCCCCCCCGCCCTGGGGGCGCGGTGGGCTCGTTGGAGCTAACCGTGGACGCCGGCGAGCTCGGGGAAGCGCTCGAGCCGGGCGTCAAGAACGTGATCTGATCCGGCACGACGAGGCCGAGCTGGATCGCGAGATCGTAGATCCGCTGCGGCGACCGAAGCTGGGCCACCTCCAGCTCGAGACGCTCGGCAGAGCGGCGCGCGTCGAAGATGCGGCCCTCGATGCCCGACTCCGCGAAACCCGCCTGCCCGATGAGCACGCGGGCTACGACGATCACGAGCACGACGCCGAGGGTGATACCGACGGCCGCGGCCGTCAGCGCACGTGGGGGGCGCCGGCCCGGCGCCCGGCGACCACGCACCACTTACAGGTGCCGCGGTCGGTCCGGCGCCGGAGCCGGTCGCCTGGGGCTTGCGATGCCTGCGCGATGTCCCGCTACCGCGCCGGCGACTGCAGATCTAGGTGGCGTCATGCCGCGCTCCCTCCGGGTCGCGGCGAGAATCCGCCGGACGGATGCAGGCCCCAGCGCTCGGCGGCACGCAGCTTCGCCGCCTTCGCGCGCGGGTTCGCGGCGATCTCCGTTTCCTGGGGCTGAACCGGCCGGCGCGTGATTACCCGCAGGCGGGGCACCTCGCCGCGAGACTCGTCCACCATGAACCGCTTCACGATGCGGTCCTCCAGCGAGTGGTACGAGATCGCGACGAGGCGCCCGCCTTCTCTGAGCGTCGCCACCGCCTGCGGCAGGGAAGAACTGATCGCATCGAGCTCGCCGTTGACCTCGATGCGGAGAGCTTGAAAGGTGCGGCGCGCCGGGTGCGGCCCGCCCCGGCGCGCCGCGGAAGGCACAGCGTCGCGGATGATTTCCACGAGCTCGAGGGTCGTGGAGAGGGGCCTCCGACGCCGGGCCTCGACGATGAAGGTTGCGATGCGCGATGCCCATCGCTCTTCCCCGTAGGTTCGAATGATGCGTGCAAGATCGGGATGCGGATACGTGTTGACGACGTCTGCCGCAGTGAGCTCCTGAATCCGATCCATGCGCATGTCGAGCGGAGCCTCGTCGCGATACGAGAAGCCGCGCCCCGGCGAGTCGAGGTGCATCGAGGAGACTCCGAAGTCGTAGAGGACGCCGCCGACGGGCCCCCAGTCCTCCCCGCCGACGATGTCTTCGAGCTCGTCGAAGTTTCCTTGGACGAGCCGGACGCGCTCCCCGAAACGATCGAGTCGCCGGCGTGCGATGTCGAGGGCGGACTCGTCTCGGTCGATGCCGAGGAGTCTGCTCCCTGAGCCGCTCGCTTCGAGTAGTCGTTCTGCATGACCGCCCGCTCCGACCGTTGCATCAACCAGCACTTGCCCTTCCAGCCCCGTCCCCTCTGGAACGAGGACCCCCGCTACCTCATCCGTAAGGACCGGGACGTGCGATGCACGCCCGTCCATGGGATCACCGTGCGAACAACCGAACCGCCGCGAGTGCCAAACCGACCGGAGCGGCCAGCGCGGAAGCGGTGAGCGCGATGAGAGTCACGCTCTGCCACAACTCCCCCACCGGGCTGCTGCGCTGCAGTTCCTGGCGCTGGCGCTCCGTCATTCCCCCACCCTTGTCGTCCTTACAGCTGCAGATCTGCGATCCGGTCTTCCAAGTTCTCCCCGACGCTCGTGCTCCGCACTTCCCATCGCTCGGGGTTCCACACTTCGATGCGGGGCCCCGATCCGATCACGACCACATCACGTTCCAGACTCGCGTGACGGCGGAGGGGTTCCGGGATGGAGATCCGGCCCTGCTTGTCGGGCCGGTCCTCGCTCGCGCCTGAGAAGAAGAATCTCGCGGTGTCACGCCCCCGCGGATCGGCCACGGAGAGTTTGTTCAGCCGTTCGCTGAAGCTCTCCCAATCCGCTTCGGACATGACCCACAGACACCCGTCCAGACCCTTGCAAAGGACCAGTCCGGCTTCTAGGCGCCCGCGGAAACGAACGGGAAGTATGATCCTCCCCTTCGCGTCCAACGAGTGTTGAAATTCCCCCAGGAACACCTAGACCCTCTACCGTCCACCACTGCGCGCCACAATACCCCACCGTTTGAACAGTCGTCAATGGTTCTTTCGTGTTAATGGCTGTCAACTAAAGAAAAAACTTGAGGCGACTCTCGTTACGAACATATGTTCGAATGCAACGCAATGAGGCGCTTCGAGAGGTCGGTTCTAGGCGTGCGCTTCTGCGGCGCGCCGGGCGCCGTGTGACAGGTACGGCGCCCACTTCGGATCGACACGCCCTACGGCGACGACGATCCACACCGAATCGTGCGGAGCACGCGGTGTCGTCTTGAGCTGGAGCCCGGCCTCATGGGGGAGCCGGTTCTCCTTACGCGAGTTGCAGCGCTTGCAAGCGGCGACGACGTTGTCCCACGTGTGCGTGCCACCGCGGCTGCGCGGCATCACGTGATCTACGTTCTCGGCGGCCGACCCGCAGTACTGGCACAGATGCTGATCGCGGATGAACACCGCTCGACGAGACAGCGAAGCGCGCGCGCGAAGCGGTACCCGAACGAAGTATTTCAACCGGATGACCGAGGGGATCGCGATGGACATCCGCTCGCTGTGGAGAGCGCCGCCGTCCTCGTGGAGAACCTCAGCCTTCTGTTTCAGGACGAGAACGACCGCGCGACGGATCGGGACGACGCACAACGGCTCGTACGTCGCGTTGAGGACGAGGGCTCTCCCCAACTGGCGATCCTCCTGCCGCCGGCACAGATGGGCGGCTCAGGATCGGAGTATAGCAAGACGGAATCGCTATGGAACCCGCCTATTCCGGGTTGCTCGACCGCGCCGCCCGCCGCTGCGGAGGGGCTTTCTCGGTGCCCTGGTCGTCTACCACCGCTACGACGTGGTCCGGTAGCGGGAAGTGACAGGCGGCAACCTGGCCGGCGTGATGGGGTGTTAGCACCGGCTCGTCCGCGCTGCACGTTGGGAACTGGGCGTTCGGGCAGCGCGGATGGAACCGGCATCCCGAAGGCGGGTCGATCGGCGAGGGAACGTCCCCCTCCAGGACGATCCGCTTACGCGATGCGGCCCGCTTCGGATCAGGGATGGGAACCGCCGACAGCAACGCGCCCGAGTATGGGTGCTTGGGGTTGACGTAGAGCGTGTCGCCCGCGGCGACTTCCACGATCTTGCCGAGGTACATGACCGCCACGCGATCGCTCATGTGCTTCACGACCGAGAGGTCGTGGGCGATGAAGATGTAAGTCAGGTTGAACTCGGTCTGCAGATCCTCGAGCAGGTTGAGTACCTGGGCCTGGACCGAGACGTCGAGCGCAGAAACCGGCTCGTCGGCCACGATCAGCTTCGGCCGCAATGCGAGCGCCCGCGCGACGCCGATCCGTTGTCGCTGGCCGCCGGAGAACTCATGCGGATAGCGGTTGTAGTGCTCGGGGTTGAGCCCGACGAGCTCCATCAGTCGCTGGACCTCTTTCCGTTGCCCCGTCTTGGGAACGGTCCCATGGATGCGCATCGGATCCGCGACGATCGAACCCACCGACTTCCTTGGATTCAAGCTCCCGTAGGGATCTTGGAAGATCATCTGCATCTGGCGGCGGAACGGCTGCATCTTCCGCCGCGAGTAGCCCGTGATGTCCTCACCTTCGAAGAACACCTGGCCGGCGGTTACCTCGAGGAGCTTCATGATCAGTCGAGCCGTCGTCGACTTCCCGCAACCGGTCTCGCCGACGAGGCCGAGCGTCTCGCCTGGGTAGACCTCGAGATCGATGCCGTCGACCGCATGGACCTGGCCGACTTTCTTCTGCATGACGATGCCCCGCGTGATCGGGTAGTGCTTGGTCACGCCCTTGAGCCGCACAAGCGGCTCGGTCCCGGACGCTGCGAGGCTCACTGATCCTCCATCACTTCGCGGGCGAAGATCTTCCGCTTGTCTTCGAGGGAGAGGTGACATGCCGATCCATGCTCGAAATCCTCTTCGAGCAGCGGCGGCACCTCCACCCTGCAGACGTCCATGACATACGGACAGCGCGGATGGAACGAGCACCCCGGTGGCACGAAGATCAGGGAGGGCGGGCTCCCCTTGATCGGACGGAGCCGGTCCTGCTTGCGGTCGATGTGGCTGATGGATTGGAGGAGGCCCCAGGTGTAGGGATGGTGCGGCTCGTAGTAGATGTGATCGCGCTGCCCGTACTCCGCGATCTTGCCTGCGTACATCACCTGCACGCGGTCGGTGTGCTCGGCCACGACGCCGAGGTCGTGGGTGATCAGCACGACCGCCGTCTTGAACTCCTGACGCAACCGGTCGATCACGTCGAGGATCTGCGCCTGGACGGTGACGTCCAGCGCAGTGGTGGGCTCGTCGGCGATCAGTACGTCGGGGTTGAGGACGAGCGCCATCGCGATCATCGCGCGCTGTCGCATGCCTCCCGAGAACTCGTGCGGGTACTGCTTCGCGCGCTCGTCGGGGCGCGGGATCCCGACGTGGCCGAGCATTTCGACGGCGCGGCCCCAGGCCTGCTGCTTGGGTATGTCCTCGTGGGCCATGATCGCTTCCACGATCTGCGTTCCAACGCGGAAAAGCGGATGGAGCGAGGAGAGCGGATCCTGGAACACCATCGCGATGCCCTTCCCGCGGATCGAGCGCAGCTCGTCGTCCTTCAGATCGAGGAGGTTCCTCCCACGGAAGAGCACTTCACCTTCGATGCGTGCGTACTTCCTGGTGATCAAGCCCAGGATCGACAGGAACGTTACGCTCTTGCCGGAGCCCGACTCCCCCACCACGCCGAGGCGTTCCCCCGCCGAAACGCTGAACGAGACGCCGTCGACGGCTTTGACGACGCCGTCCGGCGTGTCGAAGTGGACCTTGAGGTCGCGAACTTCGAGGAGCGGCTCAGCCATCCGACCGCTCCCCCGTCACGCCGCTCTCAGGCGTACCGGACCCGGGGATCCAGGTACGCATACGCGATGTCGACGAGGAGGTTCATGATCGTGATCGCCAGGGCGGCGAACACGGTTATCCCGAGCACCACCGGTAAGTCCCCACGGCCGACCGAGTCGACGAGGTAGTTCCCGAGGCCGGGGATGTTGAAGACGCGTTCCGTCACGATCGTGCCGCCGAATAACTGTCCGAAGTCCAAGCCGAACATCGTGACGATCGGCGTGAGGCTGGCACGCAGACCGTGCCGAACGATGACCGTTCGCTCGGGCAGACCTTTCGCGCGGGCGGTTCGGATGTAGTCCTCGCTCATGACCTCGATCATGTTCCCGCGGATCATGCGGGCGTAGAACGCGGCGAACAGGAATGCGATCACGAACCACGGCATCAGCATATGCGTGAACCATTCGAAGGGGTTTTCCCCGAGCGGGATGTAGCCGGTGCCCGGAGCCCAATGCAGCTTGTACCAGAACACGTACAGCCCGATGAGTGCCAGCCAGAACACCGGGGCCGAAACGCCGAAGAGCGCGAAGCCCATGGATATCCGGTCGACCTTCGTCCTGCGCTTGAGGGCCGAGATCACGCCGACCGGGATCCCGATCGCCAGCCAGACGACCGCAGCTCCGGCCGCCAGCTGGAACGTCACGACCGATCGTGAGAACAGCGCGTCCCGGACGGACACCTGGTTCGCGAACGAGAACCCGAACCCGGGCCACCCGTACTGGTCGCCGAGGAAGAGATTCTTGACGAACCGGAAGTACTGGATGTGCGTGGGCTGATCGAGGCCGAGGTTCTTCCGGACGGTCTCGAGCGTGTCCGCCGTCGGGGTGCGCCCGGCGAACGAGATGGCCGGGTCGCCCGGCGGCATGACGTAGAAGATGAGGAAGGCGAACAGCGTGATCATCACCATGATGACGATCACCCAGAGAACGCGGCGGACGACATACCGCAGCATCTCGACCTTCCTCTCTTCGTTCCCGTCGCGTGGTCGTGTGGCTGGGGTGTGGGGCCCCCCCCCCCCCGCCCGCCCCCCCCCCCGGCGGAAAGCCACACGCCCCGTATGTGTGGGGGG
>JBKKCR010000177.1:0-3875 GCA_046712825.1 Actinomycetota bacterium
AATTACTGCGGGGGGAGGCCCGCCGGCTTTCACGGGGGGGGCGCCCTACCGCGTCAAGTCGGCGAGCAGCTTCATTGCCTTCGGGTCGCGCGAACCCACGATCAGCTGTGTGACCGGGCTCTTGATCCAAGCTTCGAGCCGCTCCTTGATCCGGTCGGGCGGGCCGCAGAGTGAGATCTCGTCGGCCAGCTCGTCGGGCACGGCTTTCACGGCTTCCTCGCGCCGGCCCGACATGAAGAGCTCTTGCACCTTCAGCGCTTCGTCCTCGAAGCCCATGCGCTTGACGATGTTCAGATGGAAGTTCTCGTCTTTCGCGCCCATACCGCCGATGTAGAACGACAGGAAGAACTTCACGAGCATCAGCGCCTCTTCGACGGTATCGGCGATGTTCACCGTCACGACGCAGCCGATCTCGAAGCCCTCGGGTGCGCCTGCCAGCGCACCGTCGAACTCGCCGCTGCGGTACGGCGAGTAGAACATCGGGAGCCAGCCGTCCGCGATCTGCGTCGACAGCGCCACGTTCTTCGGCCCCTCGGCGGCGAGCCAGATCGGAATCCGCGGTCGCACCGGATGAAGCGTGAGCTTCAGCGGCTTCCCGAGCCCGGCGCCGCCGGGATAGGGGAGCGGGTAGTGCTCGCCGTCGCTGGTGACCGGACCTTCGCGGCGGACGATCTTCTGAACGATCTCGACGTATTCGCGCGTGCGCGCGAGCGGCTTCGGGAACGGCATGCCGTACCAGCCTTCCACCACCTGGGGGCCGGATACACCGAGCCCGAGGATGACCCGCCCACCCGACAGCGCGTCGAGCGTCGCCGCCGTCATCGCCAGCGCTGCCGGTGTGCGTGCGGAGATCTGCGCGATCCCGGTCCCGAGCTTGATCTTCGAGGTCTTCGCACCGATCCACGCGAGTGGCGTGAACACGTCCGAGCCGTACGCCTCGGCCGTCCAGACCGAGTCGTACCCAAGCCGCTCCGCCTCGAGCGCGAGATCCGAGTTGTCTTCCACGGTCGCGCCCGAGTAGCCGAGCGCCAGTCCGAGCTTGAGATCGGCCGTCATGGTCAGCCTCCCGGCAGCGAGACGACCTTCGTCTCGAGATACTCTTCGAACCCTTCGATGCCGTTCTCCCGGCCCACGCCGGACTGCTTGTAGCCGCCGAACGCCCGCGTCGGGTGGAGCCACTGGGACCCGTTGATCGAAACCGTGCCCGTCCTGATCCGCCGCGCGACGCCGAGCGCGCGCTCCTCGTCCGACGACCACACCGAGCCCGACAGTCCGTAGATCGAGTTGTTGGCGATCTCCACCGCGTCGTCCTCGTCGTCGTAGGGGATCACGACGAGCACCGGCCCGAAGAACTCTTCCTGCGCGATCGTCATGTCCGGCTTCACGTCGATGAACAGCGTCGGCTGGACGTAATACCCGCGAGGCAGGTCCGGGGGTCGGCCGCCGCCGACGATCAGCCGCGCACCTTCCTCGACGCCGGTCTGGATCAGCCCGAGGACTTTCTCGCGTTGTCGGGCGTTGATCTGCGGACCGTGCAGGATCTTCGGGTCCGTCGGGTCGCCCACACGCGCGTTCTCGAAGTGGCCCTTGGCGATCTCGACGCCTTCGTCGTAGCGCGACCGTGGCAGCAGCAGTCGCGTGTACGACGCGCACCCCTGTCCCGAGTGCGTGCAAACCCACCCTGCCGCGAGCGCCAGCGCCAGACCGAAGTCCGCGTCGTCCAAGACGATGTTCGCCGACTTGCCGCCGAGCTCGAGGAAGCATTTCTTCACCGTGTCCGCGCACCCGTGCATGATGCGGCGACCGGTGACGGTCGAGCCGGTGAACGTGATCATGTCGACGCGAGGGTCGGTGACGAGCGACTCGCTCACCTCGGCGCTGGACGACGTCACCACGTTGAACACGCCCGCGGGGATGTCCGTTCGCTCGGTCGCTATGCGACCCATCAGCGTCGCGGACCACGGCGTGTCGGGCGACGGCTTCAACACGACGGTGTCCCCGGCAGCGAGCGCCGGCCCGACCTTCGCGATGTTCACGAAGATCGGATAGTTGAACGGAGTGATCGCGGTCACGACGCCGGCCGGCTCGCGCCGCTCGATGCCCCGGTGGCTCTGCCCAAAGACCTTCGTGGTCTCCAGCGGTTTCTCGTACGGATAGGTCTCCGCCATCGTCGCCCAGTGCTCGAGCCAGGCGACCGGGAGGTCGAACTGGATGATCGGGGCCAGCGAGACCGGCGAGCCGGCTTCGGCGACGAGCGTGTCTACGAGCTCCTGCCGTGCCTCGAGCATCGCGGCCTGGAGCTGGCGGAGACAGCTCGCTCGGAAGGCGTGATCGGTGGCCCAGCGCGTCTCGTCGAACGCCCGCCGGGCCGCGCCGACGGCGGCGTGCGCGTCGTCGATCGTCGCGTCGGCCGTCGAGCCTATGATCTCCTCGGTGGCCGGGTTGATGTTGTCGAACGTCGCTCCGCTCGAGGACTCGACCAGTTTCCCGTCGATCAGCATCCGCGGTTCGGCCACGACGCCTCCCGGTGTCAGAACTTGATCATGAATCCGTCGAGGATCGGCTCGCGCTTGTCGTAGAAGGGACCCATCGCTTCCGCGAGGCCGTCGGGCGTCCAGCGTTTCTCGGTCGAGAACTTCTCGGTGATCGTAAGCCCGCCGACGACCATGACGTCACCGCCGTAGACGATGAGGACCTGGCCGTTGACGCGCTCGGCGGCCGGCGAGGCGAGATAGGCGACCAGCGGCGCGACGTTCTCGGGTGCGAAGATCTCCGGATCCATGTCGAACAAGTCCTCGGTCATGCGCGTCCGAGCGCGCGGGCAGATCGCGTTGGCCGTGACGCCGTACTTCCCGAGGCCGTTCGCGACCGACATCGTGAGCCCGATGATCCCGCCCTTGGCCGCCGCGTAGTTCGGCTGGCCGGCTGACCCCATCAGGAATGCCTCGGACGACGTGTTGATGATCCGGCCGTAGGTCGCGCCGCCGGCGTTCTTCGCCTTCTCGCGCCAGTACTCCGCCGCGTGCCGGGTGGGGCCGAAATGGCCCTTCAGGTGAACCTTGATCACCGAGTCCCATTCCTCTTCGGCCATGTTGAAGATCATGCGGTCGCGCAGGATCCCGGCGTTGTTGACCAAGATGTCGAGCGATCCGTAGGTGTCGATCGCGAGCCGGATCATCTCCTTGGCCTGCGCGTGGTCGGTGACGTCGCCGTGGTGCGCGATGGCCTCGCCGCCGGCGGCCTTGATCTCTTCGACGACCTGCTGAGCCGGGTGCTCCGCGGTCGGCTTCCCGTCGACGGTCCCGCCGAGGTCGTTGACGACGACGCGCGCCCCGTGGCGCGCCATCTCGAGCGCCTCTGCGCGCCCGAGCCCCCGCCCGGCCCCGGTGATGATGGCAACCTTCCCGTCGAGCACTCTCGATCCCCCCTATCCGGTCACGCGAGTTGATTGTGCGTCTTTGGCGGTGACAGTCGTGACTGCCATGACCGTCACCGCTGCGAACACGTCACAACCGTTCGATGATGGTTCCGGTGCCGATCGCGCCGCCGCAGCACATCGTGATCAGTGCGAACTGCCCGTCGCGGCGCTCGAGCTCGTGCAGCGCCGTCGTGATCAGCCGTGCGCCGGTCGCGCCGACCGGGTGACCCAAGGCGATCGCGCCGCCGTTCACGTTCACGCGGTCCATGTCGGGCTTGTGGACCGACGCCCACGACAGGACGACCGATGCGAACGCCTCATTGATCTCGACGATGTCGATATCCGCGAGCTTCATGCCCGACCTCTCGAGCACCGCCGCGGTCGCGTCCACCGGCCCGTCGAGCAGGAAGTACGGGTCCGTGCCGACGACGACCTGCTGGACGATCCGAGCGCGCGG
>JBKKCR010000178.1:0-30334 GCA_046712825.1 Actinomycetota bacterium
CGTTGATCGCCGGCCGCACACCGGCGTTGAAGAGGCCCTCTTCGAGGTAGATCTGGCCGTCGGTGATCGAGATCACGTTGGTCGGGATGTAGCCCGAGATGTCGCCGCCCTTGGTCTCGACGATCGGAAGTGCCGTCAGCGAGCCGGCGCCGAGATCGTCGGAGAGCTTCGCGCCTCGCTCGAGCAACCGCGAGTGCAGGTAGAACACGTCCCCGGGGTACGCCTCGCGACCGGCCGGTCGTCGGAGCAGCAGCGAGATCTCGCGATACGCCTCTGCCTGCTTCGAGAGGTCGTCGTAGACGATCAGCGCGTGCTCGCCGTTGTACATCCAGTGCTGGCCGATCGCGGAGCCGGCGTACGGAGCGAGGTACTTGAACGGCGCCGGGCGCGCGCCGCCGGCCACGACGACGACCGTGAACTCCATGGCGCCCTCGTCCTTGAGGGCCTGCACCACCTGGGCGACGGTCGAGTCCTTCTGACCGACCGCGACGTAGATGCACTTGACCGCGCGGTCGGTGCCCCAGAACCGCTTCTGGTTGATGATGGCGTCGACGGCGATCGCGGTCTTGCCGGTCTTCATGTCGCCGATGATCAGCTCGCGCTGGCCGCGGCCGACCGCGGTCATCGCGTCGACCGCCTTGATACCGAAGTACAGCGGCTCCTTCACCGGCTGACGCTGAACGACCGAGGGCGCCTGAACCTCGAGCGGCCGGCGCCCGGCGATCTTCGACTCATCGAGCGGCGGGCCGCCGTCGAGCGGATTGCCGAGCACGTCGATGACGCGGCCGAGCAGCGCGTCGCCGACCGGAACGGAGAGGATCTCGCCGGTGAGCTTGACCGGGTCGCCCTCCTCCACGCTGGCGGGATCGCCGAGGATCACGGCGCCGATCTGGTTCTCTTCGAGGTTGAGCGCCACGCCGGACACCCCGTTGGGGAACTCCAGGCGCTCGTTGGCCATGCACTGGGGCAGCCCCGCGATGCGCGCGATGCCGTCCCCCGAGTACAGGACGCGGCCGACCTGCTCACGCTCGACCGTCGGCCTGAACTCCTCGACGTACTTGCGTAGAACCGAGGAGATCTCGTTCGGATCGATCAACAGCTCAGCCATTTTCAACTCTCCCGATGCGTTCCTTGGCAAGTTGGAGCCGGCGCTTCACGGTTCCGTCGAAGACCTGGTCCTCGACGCGGACCAGGAGCCCCCCGATCACGTCGGGATCGATGATCACCTTGAGGTCGACGTGTTTGCCGGTAGCGCGAGTGATCGCCTTGAGGAGCTTCTCGCGATCCTCGTCGTCGAGCGGCACCGCGGTTCGGACCTCGGCCACGGCCCGTTCGCGCTCCTCCGCGGCGAGCTGCACGAGCGAATCGATGATCTTGGGGAGGTCGCGCGCACGCCCCTGCTGAACGAGGAACGAGATGATGTTGACGGTGTGCGGCGACGCCTTCTTCCCGAGCAACTCCTCCACCATCTTGGCGCGATGCTCCGGCGGCAAAGAGATGTCCGAAAGAGCTTCACGGAGCCGGTTCTCGTTCTCGAGCAAGCGCGCGAAGCGGAACAGCTCGTCCTCGACCTGCTCCAGCGCGCCCTCGGCTCTGGCGATCTGGAACAGGGCTTGGGCGTAGCCGCGCGCGAGGTCGCTCATCAGTTCGACCCGTTCCCGTTCCCGGTGGCGGCCAGCTCGGTGATCGTGCGCTCGACGAATTGCTTCGCTACGTCGGGCTGGGCCAGCTCGCGCTCGATGACACGAGAAGCGAGCGTCAGCGCGAGGCTGACGAGCTCGGCCTGGAGCTGCTGGCGCGCGCGATCCGCCTCGCCCGCAACGTCCTGGCGGGCGCGCTGGACGATCTCCTGCGCCTCTTGCTCGGCCTTCGCGACGAGGTCACGGCGCAGCGACTCCGCGGTGCGCTTGGCTTCCTCGATGATCTTGGCCGCCTCGCCTCGGGCTTCGTCGAGCTGTTTGCGGTATTGCGCCACCAGCTTGTCGGCCTCGGTCTTGGCCTCCTCCGCAGCTTCGAGTCCGGAGCGGATCTTGGCCTGCCGCTCCGCGAGCATCTTGTTGATGCTCGGGAACGCGACCTTCCACAGGAGCGCGAACAGTATGACGAAGGCGATCGAGCCCCAGATCAGCTCGTCGGCATGGGGCAGGACGAAGCGCGCCGGATCCGCCTCTTCCGCGGCGAGGAACTTCAGTATCGCAAGCATCGTCGTCGCCTCTTTCAGCTCAAGATGAAGAAGAGCACGAACCCGAAGAGCGCGAGCGCCTCGGCGAGGGCGAAGCCGATGAACATCAGCTGCTGCACCATGCCTCGGGCTTCAGGCTGACGGGCGACCGCTTCGATCGCCTTGCCGAAGATGATGCCGATCCCGATGCCCGGCCCGATGGCAGCGAGACCGTAGACGAGTCCCTTACCGATCGGTGCAACGTCGATGGCCTCGGCTTGCGCCAAGATCGTGGCGAGTGCGGCGAGAACCTCCATTCCCTCCCCCTTGCTAGTGCTCCGGGTGCAAAGCACCGGAGATATAGACGGCTGTAAGGATCGTGTAGATGAACGCCTGCATGAAGATGACGAAGAGCTCGAGGCCCATCAGCGCGATCGACAGGCCGAACGGAGCTACGAAGCCGATCTTGCCGAGCACGTCGCCGGCGATGAAGACCGAGGCGCCGACGAACAGCACGCCGAGGATCATGTGGCCGGCCACCATGTTGGCGAAGAGACGGACGGACAGTGTGATCGGCCGGACGATCACCGTCGAGAAGAACTCGATCAGCGCGAGCAGAGGCTTGATCGGCCCGGGGACGCCCGGCGGGAACATGATGTTCTTGAAGTACTTGAAGAAGCCCTGCTCCTTGATCCCTACGGCGTTGTAGATGATCCACACCAGGGCCGCGAGGGTCGCGGGATACGCCATCCGCGACGTCACCGGGAACTGGATCACGGGGATGATCGACATCAGGTTGTTGAACAGGATCCAGAAGAACATGGCGGCGAGGAACGGAACCCAGGCGAGCCCTTCCGGCCCGATGACGGAGACGGCGATCCCATCGCGGATGAAGTCCACGCCCGCTTCGGCGACGTTCTGCGGGCCCGAGGGGATCAGCTTGGGCCGCCGGAACGCGCCCACGAAGAAGATGATCAGGAGCGCCGTCACTCCGAACATGACCAGGGTCGGGAACGTCACCTCGATTCCGGCTACAGAGAAGATGGGCTTGAACTCGAAGAGCTCATCAACCGTCGGTGCGTGGAAGGACTTCGCGTCGACCCCGATGATGGCGTCGGCCAGGAAGGCCGCACCCACGGCGGCGGCGAGCACGGCGAGGACTTTGAGGAGCCGGCCCTTCTTGCGAGGCGGTGCCGCTGTATCGGTGGCGGTGGTCGTGGTCACGAGCGCTCCTTACCGAACTCGATGGCCAGCCAAGGCGTGCGGGCCCAAAGAAGGCATTCGTAGAACAGGATCACGGTCAGCCCGACCGCGAACGCGACCGTGAATGCCGCCTCGTCGATCCGGGGGCTCGCGTAGGCGGCGCCCATGGCCCCGAAGACGGCCATCATCCGCACCGCGTAGGACGGAAGCGCGACCGCCGGGAATCCCATCGGTGATCGCTTCGCGGCGATCATCAGGGCAAGGCCGGCGATGGCAAGGTTGCCGACGACGATCGCGAGGGCTGCCACGACCGCAAGGGCCCCTTCGGTCCCGCGGATCGCGAAGGCGATCACGGCCCCCGGAACCAGAAGCAGCGCGCCTGCGCGCAACGCTCCCCAGACAAGACGTCCTTCTGCCTTCACAACACCCCCACCGAACGGCAGGGAGGAGGCTACCTACCGAACGTCTCGCTCGTCATCTTCAGTGCGGCCGCGCACCCAGATCCACACGTGGTACACGCCGCCCGCGTACCCGACGATCATCAGCGTGGCCAAGAACCAAGGCCGGGTGCCGAGTGCCTTGTCGAGCCGGTATCCCGCGTAGGCGAAGAGGCCGATGATGGCCCCCAGCTCGACGAGAATCATCCACCCCTGGCTGAACCCCACCCCGGCTCGCGACCACGGCGTGCCCCTCCTCTCAGGCGGGTCCACACGGGCATCCTACCATCCATGTGAAAGATTTCGCAAAGTCATCCTGGGACATATTTCCGCAGGTCAGAGGCTATGTTTGCCCTGGGTCGCTGGAGAGATTGTGAATCCGCTCACTAGCTTCCGGAGTGCCCCAGGCGCTCCCCCGCCGGAGTGCTCGGGGCACGAAAATGATCGTCAGGACGAGCGCTCCGCCCAACGCGAACCCGATCGCCTTGCCGGCGCTGCCGCGCCACAGCGAGAGCACGACGGTTGCCCCGGCGAGCATGCCGCTCCACATGTACATCACGAGCACGGCCTGCCGATGGCTCCCCGCCATGTCGAACAGCCAATGGTGGATGTGACGCTTGTCGGGCATCGCGAGCGGCCGCCGGTCGCGCACGCGCCGAAGCACGGCGAGGGACGTGTCGGCGAGCGGCACCGCGAGAACGAAGAAGGGCAACAGCACCGGGACGATCAAGCCGGCGACGTCGGACAGGTCGGGCTCGATCGTCCGGCCGACGCCGCTGATCGTCGAGGAGGCGAGGAGGAGACCCAGGAGCATGCTGCCGGAGTCGCCCATGAAGATCTTGGCCGGATTGAAGTTGTACGGAAGGAACCCGATGCATGAACCGATGACGAGTGCGGCGAGCAGTGCTGCCGTCGTCGGGACGCCGCCGCTCGTCCGATACGCGTACGCGAAGAGCGCCATCGCGGCGATCCCCGAAACCCCGGCGGCCAGGCCGTCGAGCCCGTCGATCAGGTTAACCGCGTTGATCAGCAGCACGGTCAAAACTACCGTCAATAGGGACGACATGTACGTCGACAGCGAGATGAGGCCCGCGCCCGGCAGCCAGAAATACAGGACCTGGACACCGGCGAGGATCAGCGCGCCGGTCGCCACGACTTGCCCCGCGAGCTTGGTCGACGCTTTCAGGCCGCGCATGTCGTCGAGCGCCCCCAACGCAACCACCGCCACGGCTCCGACGAGGACGCCGATCGGCTCGGACGAGAAGCTGAACAGTTCCTTGAAGTCGCCGAGCAGCCATGCGGTACCGAGGCCGGCAGCGAAGCCGATGAAGATCGCCATGCCGCCGAGCGTCGCCGTCGGCGTGCTGTGGACCTTGCGGTCGTCGGGAACGTCCACTGCGCCCACGCGGGCGGCGAGGTGCTTGACGAGAGGTGTCGCGATGAACGAGACGCCCGCCGCTACCGCGAGAACGACGAGGTATGGCAGCACGAACCGATCAGTCCTTCACAGCGATGCCGGGAGCCGGGAACCGTGCGCACACCTCGCGGATCTCTCCCGCGATCTGGTCGGCCAAGCCTTCGTCGTCGGGCGCGGAGACGACCTTGTCGATCCAGGCCGCTATCTCGGCCATCTCCGGCTCGCGCATGCCGCGCGACGTCACCGCGGGAGTTCCGATCCGGACGCCCGACGGGTCGAAGGGCTTCCGAGGATCGAACGGGACCGTGTTGTAGTTGAGCTCGATCCCGGCGCGGTCGAGCGCCTTCGCCGCCACCTTGCCGGCGACGCCTTTGTTCGTGAGGTCGATGAGGATCAGGTGGTTGTCGGTTCCTCCCGACACGAGGTCGAACCCACGGTCGGAAAGCCCGGCCGCGAGTGCCTTGGCGTTCCCAACGATCTGGTGGGCGTAGTCGCGGAACGCGGGCAGCGCCGCCTCCTTGAGCGCGACGGCGATCGCCGCGGTCGTGTGGTTGTGCGGACCGCCCTGGAGGCCGGGGAAAACGGCCTTGTCCAACGGCTGCGCGTGCTCCGCTTTGGAGACGAACATCGCGCCGCGCGGGCCGCGGAGGGTTTTGTGCGTGGTCGTCGTCACGACGTCGGCCATCGGAACCGGAGACGGGTGCGCTCCCCCGGCGATCAGGCCGGCGATGTGCGCGACGTCGGCGGCGAAGATGGCGCCGACCTCGCGCGCGATCTCCCCGAAGACCTCGAAGTCGATGATCCGCGGAACGGCGGTGCCGCCGGCCCAGATGATCTTCGGGCGTTCCTTGCGCGCGAGGTCTCGAACCTCGTCGTAGTCGATCCGGCCGGTGTCGCGTCGCACGCCGTACTGGACCGGGCGGAACCACTTGCCGGTGATGCTCACGTTCCAGCCGTGGGTGAGGTGGCCGCCGCTCGGCAACGCCATCCCCATGATGGTGTCGCCGGGCTTCGCGAACGCGAGGTACACGGCGAGGTTGCACGGGGAGCCGGAGTACGGCTGCACGTTCGCGTGCTCGGCGCCGAATAGCTCCTTCGCACGGTCGATCGCCAGGGTCTCGATCGGATCGATGAGTTGCTGCCCCTCGTAGTAGCGCTTCCCCGCGTATCCCTCCGAGTACTTGTTCGTGAGCACCGAGCCGGTCGCGGCGAGCACGGCATGGGAGACGTAGTTCTCCGAAGGGATGAGGCGGATCTTGTCGCGCTCCCGTCGCTCTTCGGCCTCGATCAGGCCGGCGACGTCGGGGTCGGTGGCTCGCAGCGCGGCCCAGGTGTCTATGCGGTCGCTCATCCTCCGTACTCCTTCTTCAATCGCTCCTCGAGCGCCCCGATGTTGGCGATGCGTGCCGCGTGCCGGCCGCCGTCGAACGGCGTCGAAAGCCAGACCTCGAGGACCTTCAGCGCGACCGCGTCGCCGCACGCGCGCTGGCCGACGCAGAGAACGTTGGCGTCGTTGTGCCGGCGCGACATCTCGGCGGTGTACAGGTCGTTGCAGACCGCGGCACGCACGCCGTGGATCTTGTTCGCGACGATCGCCTCGCCGTTGCCCGAGCCGGCGACGATGATGCCGCGCTCGGCCCGGCCCTCGGCGACCGTTCTGGCGACCGCTTCGGAAACCTCCGTATAGTCGAACGGCTCGTCCTCGCTCGTCGCGCCGAGGATCGTCACGTCGTGCTTCAGATCGCGGAGCGCACGCTCGAAGAGGCCGCGGTACCGGAAGCCGGCGTGATCGGAGCCGAGGACGATATTCATGCATCCGCCTCGTCGAGGAGCTTCCCCACGAGCGCGGCGATGTGGCTCTCGATCAGCGCGGCGGTCTTCTCGTAGAGCTCGGGCCCGGCGCCGATCGGGTCGGGAACGCCATCGCCGAGAAGCACCACCCGGTCGGGGTCGTCGACCATCCGGCGGACCTGCTCGACCTGCATCGCTTCCATGCAGACGAGGAGCGCCGCGTTTCGCGCGATGGCCGGGGTCAGGTAGCGGGCGCGGTGGCGGCGGAAGTCGATCCCGCGGGCGGCCAGGACGTCCTTGGTGCCGCGGCTGGCCGGCGTTCCATCGGTCGCTCCGACGCCGGCCGAGGTCACGATCCAGTCGTGGCCGGGGGTGAGTCGCTCGTCTAGGGCCCGTTGCAGCAGGGCCTCACCCATCGGGCTGCGACAGATGTTTCCGTAGCAGACGAAGACGACCTCCGGCATCGGCTTCGATGATAGCCGAGGCCCTAGGGACCTACCCCGCAGCTCGCTAGGGGCACCCGGTCACGGTGTCGCCGGGATCGCTCAAGCAGGTGTCTGTCGCCGGTCCACCGTCGACCGTGTCGCCGGGCTTGCTGTCCTTTCCGTCGACCACGTCGGCTCCCTGGCCGCCCGACAGGTAGTCCGGCTCGCCGCCGCCGACCACCCTGTCCGCACCGGCCTCACCGTAGAGCGCATCTCGATGACGATCGCCGTTGATCGTGTCGTTGCCGTCTCCGCCGAAAACCGTGTCGTCGCCGAATCCTCCCGAAACTGTGTCGTTCCCGTTGCCGGCGTAGATCAAGTCGTTCCCCGAACTACCCTCGATGATGTCGTCGCCGTCACCGGCGCAGATGACATCGTCCCCTAGGGTGCCGGTGATGTAGTCGCTGCCGGCCGTACCGATGAAGTTGCAGACGGGTGCCGAACCTGCGACGAGGTATCGGGCGACCGCAGTGTAGACGCTGGTGTCACCAAAGCCGTTGTATCGGACCGCTATCCCGGCCGCCAGGATCTTGCCATCCTCCTGTATGGCCACCGAGGTCCCGAACGCCCAATGAAGGTTCTGGAAGCTCGTTTCGACCTTCCCGTCACCTCCGCCGAAGCTCGAATCGGTTTGTCCATCCGCGCTTAAGCGGGCCACCGCGAAGGCCTCCCAGGATCCGTATGGATACCTGGTGCCGACGACCACGATCTTGCCGTCGGGCTGGATCGTGAGGTCTGCGGCCGCGGACGCGCCGTCACCGAAGTCGACGAGGGCGGACCCTGCTGAACCGAAGCTCGTATCCAGAGCGCCGTTCATCTGATAGCGAGCGACGAGCATGTCACCGTCCGAAACATAGAACTGAGGGGAACGGCGGCCCGTGATGACTATCCTGCCCGCCGCATCGAGGACGACACCGGCAGCCTCCTCGAAAGCGCCGAAATCCCCGACGACCAGGCCGGTGCCACCCCACGTTGGGTCGAGCGCCCCAGCCGACGTGTAGCGGGCGATCGCGACATCTGATTGATGGACGTCGGAGACGGATCGTCTTCTCCCAGCGACGAGGATCTTCCCGTCCCCCGCAAAAACCGCGTCCTGGACCTCACCGAAGAAGCCCGGCGGGAATTCGGTGATCACCAGGCCTCCGGCGCCGTAGCTTGTGTCGAGAGCGCCGCTCGGAAGATAGCGTGCCAGCGCGAAAGAGCGAACCGTCTCGTCGACCGTATCGACGATGTCGAGCCAGCCGGCCACGACGATCTTGCCGTTCGGCTGGATGACCACCGAGGTCGCATAGGCGTCCTCGCCGAAGTCCGTGGTCACGGTTCCGCCCTGCCCGAACGTGGGATCGAGGTTTCCGCTCTTCACGTAGCGCGACACGAGGAAGTGATGTCCGGGTGAACTATCGAAGCCCCCTGCAACGATGATCTTTCCGTCCGTCTGCCGAGCGAGCGAGAAGGCAGAGGCACTCGCAATTGGGTGGCTCGCGGTTCCGGCGACACCCCAACTGATGTCGGGCTCGCCTTTGGTGTTCAAACGAAGCACGTCCGGCGCTGCCGCGACCAAGATCCTGCTGTCCGGCTGCACCAGAATGTCGTCCCCACCCGTACCCGAGAACGCGGCCTTCCCATCGCCGCTGAAGCTGGTGTCAAGGTCTCCGGCGGCCGCCGATGCCGGCAAAGGAGAAAGCATCGTTGCTGCGAGTGCTAGAGGAAGGGCCGCTATTGCCAATCGACGCGTCGCCGAGAGTCGACGACGAGCATTCGAGCCAAGCCCGAACCCGTGGACCATCCGCGACCACCCCTGGTTGCGCGAGCCCCGAACCCGCGCTGGGGAGAGATTCAACCCTCGAGCCGCCTTGACCTGCTCAATGCAGGCAAAATGGTGTAGCCGGGTCAAATAGGCTTAGCCCCGGCCTTCCTCGAGGGCTCGATCGATCTCAGCCCGGGGGATGGCCCCCTCCCGGGTTACCTTGGGACGCCAGCGGGTCAGATCCACGATCGTACTGGGCACGTCGCCGGTCGACGGCCCCCCGTCGACATACAGGGAGACGGAGTTCCCCAGCCGCGCCGCGATCTCCGCCACCGTCGCCGGAGTCGCCTCGCCGGAGAGATTGGCGCTCGTGGCCGCCAGCGGGCCGATCATCATGATCAGTTCCAGGAGGTCGTCGTGCGCCGGCATCCGAACGGCAACGCCGCCGCGGGTCTCGCCGAGGTCCCAGGCCAGCCCCTCCGCCGCGGGGAGGATCAGCGTCAACGGCCCCGGCCAGAACGCGGCGACGAGCACCTGGGCCGCATTGGGAAGCTCCGAGCACAACGCCCACGCCTGACGAGGACGCCCCACGAGCACCGGCAGCGGCATCGACCGCGGCCGACGCTTGGCCTCGAAGATGTGACCGGTGGCCTCCGGGTTGAAGGCGTCGGCACCGATGCCGTAGACGGTGTCGGTCGGGAAAACCACGACGCCGCCAGCGTCGAGCTCCTTGGCGGCGGCTTCGAGCGCCGCCTCGCGGTCGGCGGCGAGCGACACGACCGGCACGCTAGACACCGATCCACCGTCCTTCCACGACGCGATCCCGTTCGGCCAGATCCTTCGTGACGACCACGTCCGCGTACCCGATCACGCGAAGGAGCCGCTCCATTCTCGCGGCCTGATCCTCACCGGTCTCGATCACGATCCAGCCGCCGATGGCCAGCCAGCGCGGGGCTTCTTGGAGCAGCCGGACGGCGATGTCGAGACCGTCCTCGCCTCCGCAGATCGCCTCGCGCGGCTCGTAGTCCTGGATCTCGGGCGCCAGCCCAGACCAGTCGTCGTCGGGGACGTACGGCGGGTTGGACACGACTACGTCGACGGCGCCGCCGAGGGCGGGGTGGAGCGGATCCATCATCTCGCCGGGGAGCAGCGTGGCACGCAGGCCGGTCCGCGCGAGGTTGCGCAATGCCCAGGCGCGCGCGGCGGCCGACGGCTCGGTCGCGAAGACGCGGGCCGAAGGAACCTCCGCGGCAACGGCGAGCGCGATCGCAGCAGAGCCGGTTCCAACGTCGACAACAGTCGCACGGCCGCGAGCCCGCGCGAGTTCGATCGCCCGGCCGGCGGTCACCTCGGTCTCGGGGCGCGGGACGAGGACCCCCGGACCGACTTCGAGCTCGAGGCCGCGGAACAACGCCGTACCGAGGATGTACGCCAGGGGCTCGCGGTGTGCGCGCCGCGCGACGAAAGTCTCAAACATGTCTCGCTTGTCCTCGGGAAACTCCCGGTCCGCATCGACGAAGAGCCCGGCGCGACTGGTGTCCAGCGCGTGCGCGGCGATCCATTGCGCGTCGCCGAGCGGCGTGTCGCAACCGGCCATCTCGAGAACCCGTTCGGCGGCGCGGACCGCTTCCCCGATCGTCCCGGGTCGCGGCGTCCGGGCCGGAGCTTCAGTCGACGAACCCATCGCCGAGACTCGCAGCGCGTCCGCGAGCGACGAGTGCGTCGATGAGTTCGTCGAGGTCGCCCTGAAGGACCTGCGGCAGCTTGTGGAGCGTCACGCCGATGCGGTGATCGGTCACGCGGTTCTGCGGGTAGTTGTACGTGCGGATCTTCTCCGAGCGATCGCCGGTTCCGACGGCGCTCTTGCGTTCCGCGGCGACTGCCTGCGCCTGCTCGCGCTGTGCGCGCTCGAGCAGACGTGCGCGAAGGATACGCATCGCGCGCTCCTTATTCTGGAGCTGCGAGCGCTCCTCCTGGCATGCAACCACCTCTCCGGTCGGCCGGTGCGTGATCCGCACCGCGGAGTCGGTGGTGTTGACCGACTGACCTCCCGGCCCGCTCGAGCGATACACGTCGATCTTGAGGTCGCTCGGATTGATCTGGACGTCAACGTCCTCGGCTTCGGGGAGAACCGCGACCGTCGCCGTGGACGTGTGGATCCGGCCCTGATTTTCGGTCGCGGGAACCCGTTGCACGCGGTGCACGCCGGACTCGTACTTCATCTTGGAGTACGCGCCTTTCCCCTTGATGGCGAAAGTGATGTCCTTGAAGCCACCGAGATCCGAGGGGCTCGAGGACAGCGGCTCGCTCTTCCAGCGGTGCGCTTCCGCGTAGCGCTGGTACATCTCGTACAGGTCGCGAGCGAACAGCGCGGCCTCGTCGCCGCCGGCGGCGCCGCGGATCTCGACGATGACGTCGCGGTCGTCGTTCGGGTCCTTCGGGATGAGCATCTCGCGGAGCTCGTGCTCGAGGTTCGCGATCTGCTTCTCGTTCAAGTCGATCTCGTCGCGGAGAAACGTGGCGTCTGCTCCGTTCGAATCCTTGAGCATCTCGCGGGCCGCGGCGAGGTCCTCGTTCACTCGTTTGTGCTCGCGCCAGGCAGAGACGATCGGCGCGAGCTCGGCGTGCTCTTTCCCGAGATCGCGGAGCTTGTTCGAGTCGGACGCGACCGAGGGGTCGGCAAGCAGCTCCTCGATCTGCGAGAAGCGACGGTCGATGTTCGCAAGCTTGTCGAGCATGAGAGGCTCCCGGGCGAGTCTAGCAGCGGCGGGACGACGTCCCGAGGCGCTATTCGGGAGCCGGTTCTTGGGTTGGAAGGGTGTCGCCGAGTCCTTCAGATTCCCGCGGAACCAGCCGGGACGGAAGCGCGGGGATCTTCCCTCTGCGTTCCTCTTCGGGAAGCACGGCTTCGAACGCGCGGATCGCGACCTCGATCTGGTCTTCGGTCGGCGGGCGGGTCGTGATCTTCTGCAGCCAGAGCCCCGGCTTCATGAGCCCCTTCACGATGAAATTGTTCCCGTGGTTGGCGCCGAGCCGGAGCGCCTCATATGAGATCCCCGCGATAAGCGGGATCGCCACGATGCGTTCGAGGATGCGCAACCAGATCGCAGGGCGGCCGAAGAAGGCGAACACGACGATCGTCAGCAACATGACGATGATCAGGAAGTTGGTCCCACACCGCACGTGCAGCGTCGAGTACTTGTCCACGGCCCGCGGCTCGAGCACCGGCTCGCCTGCCTCGAACGCGGCGATCGTCTTGTGCTCGGCGCCGTGGTACATGAAGACGCGGCGGATCTCCTTGATGAACGAGATGCCGAACAAGTAGGCCACGAAGATCGCGACACGAACGACGCCTTCGACGGCGGCGAACGTGATCGATCGCTTCTTGATGCTTTCGCCGCCGAAGAAGTTCACGCCCAGCGTCGGCAACACGATGAAGATGCTGATGAAGAGGACGAAGGCCAGCGTCATCGAGAATGCCATCTGCCTCGCGGTGAGCTTCTCGTCTTCCTCCAGCGCCTGGTTGGCCGATGTCGTAAGCGCACGCATGCCGATCGACAACGCCTCGCCGAGGGCGGCCACGCCGCGGAAGAGCGGCTTGCGGAAGAGCGGGTATTTCGCCGCGAGCCCCTTGACCTTGTTCTCTTCGATGTAGATGTCGTTCGTCGGGCGGCGCACGGCGAGCGCCCAGGTGTCCTTGCCGCGCATCATGACGCCTTCCATGACGGCCTGGCCGCCGTAGAAGTGTTGCTGCTGCTTCTTCGCCATCGAGGTGGTCCGCGCGGCGCGGGCTACTTCTTCTTCGGCGTCGGGCGGTTGGCGTAGCGGCGCTGGAATCGCTCGACGCGGCCTCCGGCGTCGACGAGCTTCTGCTTGCCCGTATAGAACGGGTGGCATTGCGAGCAGAGCTCGACGTGGAGCTCGGACTTCGTGGACCGCGTCTGGAACGTATTGCCGCACGAACAGCGGACCTGGCACAGCACGTATTCGGGGTGGATGCCTGCTTTCACGTTCGCTCCCCCTGATCCTTAGTCGTTGACCGGAACCTTGTTGATCTCCCTCAAGAACTGCTCGTTCGAGGGCGTCTGGCCGATCTTGTCACGCAGCAGCTCCATCGCCGCGCTGGGCGCGAGCGCGTGGAGCACCCGGCGGAGCCGCCAGACCAAAGCTAGCTCCTCCTTATCGTAGAGCAGCTCTTCCTTACGTGTGCCCGACGCTTCGATATCGATCGCCGGGAAGATGCGCTTCTCCGACAGCTGCCGGTCGAGGCGGATCTCCGAGTTACCGGTGCCCTTGAACTCCTCGAAGATCACCTCATCCATCCGCGAGCCGGTTTCGACGAGCGCCGAGGCGACGATAGTAAGGCTTCCGCCTTCCTCGATATTCCTCGCGGCGCCGAAGAACCTCTTCGGCGGGTACAGCGCGGTCGAGTCGACACCACCGGAGAGGATGCGGCCCGAAGCCGGCGCCGAAAGGTTGTATGCGCGGGCGAGCCGCGTGATCGAGTCGAGGAGGATAACCACGTCCTGCTTCGCCTCGACAAGCCGCTTAGCTCGCTCGAGCACGAGTTCGGCGACCTGGGTGTGGTCCTCGGCCGGACGATCGAAGGTCGAGTAGACGACCTCGGCGGCCTTGACGGTCCGCTGCCAGTCGGTGACCTCCTCCGGACGCTCGTCGACGAGCAGCACCATGAGGTGGACGTTCTCGGTGTTCGCCATGATCCCGTTCGCGATCTGCTTGAGGATCGTCGTCTTCCCTGCCTTCGGCGGGGAGACGATCAGCTCGCGCTGTCCCTTCCCGAGCGGGGCCACCAGATCGATGATCCGCTCGGTGACGGCTTGCGGCCCCCACTCGAGCCGGAACCGCTCCTCCGGGAACAGCGGCGTGAGCTTGTCGAACGCCGGCCGCTGGCGCGCCGTGTCGGGGTCGACGCCGGCGACGGTCTCGACGCGAACGAGTGCGAAGTACTTCTCGTTGTCCTTCGGACGGCGAACCTGACCGGTGATCTCGTCGCCGCGCCGGAGCGCGAAGCGCCGGATCTGCGACAGCGACACGTAGATGTCGCTCGAGCCGGGCAGGTAGCCGCTCGTGCGGAGGAAGCCGTAGCCCTCCGGCAGGACGTCGAGGATGCCCGTTCGGAGCTCGCCCTCGATGATGTCCGCCTGTGCCTCGGACGGCGGCGTGTAGTCCGAACGCTCGCGCGCCGGACCGCGGTCGCCACCACCCTGACGATCACGGCCACCGTCCCGGCCACCGTCCCGGCCACCGCCCTGACGGTCACGACCGCGACCGCGTCTGCGATCGCGACGGCTCCAGCGCTCTTCGCGCGCAGGCGCGCCGGATCCACTTGGTCCGCCCGAGCTGCTCGGTCCGCGATCGCTTTCACCGGACGGCGCTTGCGGGCGCTCTGTACCGCCGTTCCCTTGCGTTGCGACCGCCGGGGGGGTCGCCGCGGGGACGGCTTCGATTGCGGCAGGAGCCTCCGAGTCCCCTGCTTCCGCCTTAGGAGCTTCCGTGGCCGCGGATCCCTCCTTGGCCTCCGGCTTGGCCTCGCTCTTAGCGTCCGCCTTCGCCTCGGCAGACTTGGAGTTGTTCGTCTTCGCCGGCTTTCCGTCGGCCGAGGTCGCGCGCATGATGGCGGAGATGAGGTCGGATTTCTTCAGCTTCTGAAAGCCTGAGACCCCGACCCGTCCCGCGATCTCCTGTAGTTCTGCGATGATCTTGCCCTCGAGCACTTCTCGCTCGAGGGTCCTCGTCTCTGCCATTTCCGATCCTTCCTTCTTCACGTTCACTTAACCCTTCAGGCTCTTCTGGTATGTCTTCCAGTCGTCCAGGAACCGCTTCAAACCGATGTCGGTGAGCGGGTGGTTGGTCAGCTTGGAGAACACGTCGTACGGCATCGTCGCGACGTCCGCTCCGACCTTCGCAGATTCGACGACGTGCTGGGGGTGGCGAAGGCTGGCGGCAAGTACAAGCGTACGGTATCCCTGGGTTCGGTAGATCTCAACGATCTCGGCGAGCAGATTCATCCCGTCGTTGGCGATGTCGTCCACCCTTCCGAGGAAGGGGCTGATGTAGGTCGCATCGACCTCAGCGGCCAATATGGCCTGCGTGGGTGAGAAACAGAGGGTCATGTTGGTCTTGATCCCGTGCCGTCCGAGCTCTCGGACCGCTGCGAACCCGTCGGGGGTAACGGGGCACTTCACCACGATATTCGGCGCGATCTGAGAGAGCTTTAGCCCTTCTTCCACCATCCCGTCCCGGTCGGTGGAAACGACCTCGCCGCTGACGGGCCCGTCGACCTCGGAAGCGATCTCCTTGAGATGCGTCTCGAAGTCCTTCTTCTCCCTCCCGATCAGCGTCGGGTTGGTGGTGATCCCGGAGAGCACGCCCCAGCGGTTGATCTCGCGGATCTCGTCCAAGTTCCCGGTGTCGAGCCAGAGCTTCATCGTGCTCCCTCCTTCATGCCGCGAGCAGCCGGCGTCGCTCCTCGCGTGATCGCACGCGGGCGTGCAGTAACCGGACGCGCGCTCGCGTCCTCCGTCGCCGTGGTGACGACATGATCGATGACCGCCGCGAGCGCCGCATCAAGGTTGTAGTTCTGGATGATCGGAACCCCGTTCCGAAGTGCGAGGGACCGTATGTATTTCTGCACCTTCCTGATGTTCCCGAAACTGTTGAGATATCTTTCTTGGGGCCGCGCGCGGGTCTCATGCGCACGGACGTAGAAGTGCGAGCGGTGAAGATCCTCGTCGTCCACCGCAACGACCAGGTTCACGATGACCGCTTCGCCTTCGGCGTCCGGCCGGACGAAGCCGGGGACGACGTGGGCGCCTTCGATGATGACGTCCGTACCTTCGGTGATCGCACGCTCGATCAACGCCTTGATCCCTACCGCGACGGCCGACACCTGCTCGCGGAACCCGACGATGACCGCGTCATCCGTCGCCGCCAGCTTCTCCTTCACGACCCCGTCGGCATTGAACGAGGAGGTGTGGAGCGTCGGCATGATGTCGGGCGACAGAACGCCCTTCATCACTTCCCGGATCGCATCGGTCGAGATGATGCGGACGATGCCGAGCCGCGCCGCCAGTTGCGTCGCGATCGTCGACTTCCCGACTCCGGTGCCTCCGCCGATGAGGATGATCAGCGGTACGTCGAGTTCGCTGACCGTCTGCCACCGAAGGAACGAGCGCGCGTAACGCTCGCCGGCTTCCCGACGGATCGTTTCCTCGGCGATCTTGCGAAGCTCCTCCGTCGTGACCGAGGCGCGTTCGGACTCCAGCAGGCGCTCTTCGATCACATGCGCGACATGATAGGCGCGCGCCGGCGAGAGCCCGGCAGCCATGATCGTGTTGGCCATGAGTCCTTTCGAGTACGGCAGGCCGTGCTCCCGGTCGCTGATGATGATCGAGCGGGATGCGCCGTCTACCGGCCTTTCGTGTCCCGTCATGCGGTTCGGTCCGTGTGAGCCTCGAATCTCCGCCGGGCGGTGTCCGCCACGGTCACGAGCTCCGCCTCCAGATCCCCCTCTACAGAAACGGGGAGATTGTCTACGAAGACGACTTCGGCGCCCGTGGATCGCGCGGCCGAAGCCGCAACGTCCACCGCTCCGGCCTTGAGCTCCGTCACGAGCACCTCGTATGTTCCTTCCGCCGCCGCGAGATCGGATGCGAGGGCGGCACGATCTGCCAGATGGTGCGTGATCCCCACGACACGCGCGCCGTGAGTCCCCTCCAGATGCGCCTGGATCACCTCACCGACGGCGGGAGGCGCGGTGGTTGCGTAGAAGACGGAGCGTCCGGCTATCGACCCGCGCGGGGTCGGGCGGAACACCGTCTTCACGCGCGCAACGCCTCGCGCCATTTCGTCGATCGAGGAAGTGAGGAGGGAGAGCGCGTGAGCCGAAACGGTGGGTTCGGAGGCCATTGTAATGGCCACTAGGTCCGCAAGCAATAGCCGGTATGGGCCGAGTGCCGAGGTCAGGACCTCGGGCGAAGCGCCCCCGGGGACCACCAGGACCGTTACATCGGCCGCGACCGGTGGGATCGCCGTGCCGCTCCCTTCGAGCAAGATGACGTCGGGCTCGAGGTCGTTCGCGGCGCGGACGGCGGCCGCGACGGTATCGAAGAACGGCGCGCCCGCGAGCCCTGCTCCGGCCCGTCGTGCTCCGACGCTTGCGACCCCCGCGAGTACCGCGTCCTCGTAGACGTCACTCGCGGCGTGCTCCCCGCGTCGCGCAAGCTCGATCAGCTCGTCGACCGTTGGAGGCTTGGAGTCGCCGGCGACGATGCGAGGCTCGGCCGGGCCGCCGCGCCCCATGGCCACGACCACCACTCGCATCCCGCGCGCGGTCAGCGTGCGCGCGGCGAATCCGGCGACGGCGGTTTTCCCGCAGCGTTTGCCGGTACCGATGACCGCGATCGTCGGCCGCGATGCGAGACGCGGCCGGTGAGGAGCATCGAATCGGAAATCGGCGCCTTGATAGGGAACGCCGTGCGAGAGCGCTACGCTCGCGAGCAGGAAGCGCGATCGGGCATCGACCACCGGATCGTCGGAAATGTCGAGGCACACCTCCGGCGAGAACGAAGCTATCGCGTGCTCGAGCGTCTCGCGTTGCGTCGCCCCCCGGATGATCGGGAGCGTCCCCAGCTCGAGCGGGCCGGAGAGCTTCTCACCGCCGCCGAGGAACACGCCGGCCACGATCTGATATCCCCGAGCCTCGAGGGCCTTGATCGCATCGATGATCACCGGCGGGTAGTGCTCCCCGTCAACGAGCACCAGCGCTCTCGTCATGCGCGGAGCACTACGAGCTCGGTTCGGGCTCGCGCACGACATGCTCGATCTCGCGCTGGTACTGCTCGCCGGTCACGTAGTTGAAGTGCGCGATGACGTTGGCCGGTCCGAACGGATACTTGCGACGGATCACGACCTCCGCGTCGGACACCTCGATGAGGTTGTAGCAGGGTCGCGTGTTCCCGCGCAGGCGAAGGCTCGAGCACGTTCCGGCGTTGGCCACGTACAGGTTCTCGAGGCGCCACACGTACGGCACGTGCTTGTGTCCGGTGAGCGCCAGCCCGACGCCCGACCGGATCAAGAGCTCGAGGAGATCGCCTGCGTCGTACACGATGTTGCGCTCACGTCCCGCACCGGGGATCGGAAGCAAGTGATGGTGCTGAACGTAGATCTTCAGCTCTGCCGGATCGGTGAACTGCTCGACCAGCCATCCGTACCGCTCGCGGCCGATCTGCCCGTGGTCGAGGTCGGGCTCGGAGGAGTCGGCCCCGACGATAACGACGCCCTTGGTCTCGACGCGCCAGTGACGCGGGCCGATCATCTCCTCGAAGTGCACGTAGCCGACGTTGCGCGCGTCGTGGTTACCCGGGACGGCCACGACCTTCGGACGCAGCTGCTGAAGATATGCGGCGGCGGTCTTGTACTCCTGCCGGAACCCTTCGTTGGTGAAGTCGCCCGTGCAGACGATGATGTCGGGGTTCAGCTCGTTCAGCTCGGTGATGACGCGGTTCATCAAGTTCGGCACGAAGTGAACCGAGCCGACGTGCATATCCGAGATATGTGCGATGACGACGCCCAACGCTCCTCCAGTTAGTCGGTCGCGGGACTACTCTTCCATGATTACCCGCACGGAGCCCACCTTGTTCAGGAGGGAGAAGCTCGTCGTCTCGCCTTCGCGCCGGAAGACGAGATGCAGTACTGAGTCCCCCACCCTGAGATTCTTGAGCTCCACCGTGTTGAGCCAGGGCGGCAGCACCGGTGAGTTCACGGTCAGCAGGTTGTTGTGGGCCTGGGCCGACAATCCGAGCATGGCCTGCAGAAGCAGGAACGGCGAGCCGGCCGCCCACGCCTGTGGCGAGCAGGCGACCGGGTAGGACACGGGCCGATTGGGCGTCCGGCGCGTGAACCCGCAGAACAGCTCGGGCAAGCGCATGTAGTCCGAGTGATTCGCCGTCTCGAAGATCGCGGTCGCGATCCGGTTCGTCTGCTTGTGGAAACCGTAGCGTTTCAGGCCCGCGGCGATCAGCGCGTTGTCGTGCGGCCACACCGAGCCGTTGTGATAGCTCATCGGATTGTAGGCGGCCGCCGACTTCGACATCGTTCGGATGCCCCAGCCGGAGAACATGTCTGGCTTGAGGAGCCGCGCGGCGACGTCGGGTGCCTTGTCCTCGTCGATCATCATGCAATACAGGCCGTGTGCCGGGTTCGACGTGACACTGGCGACCGGACGCTTATCGCCGTCGAGCGCGATCGCGTAGTACCGCTCATCTTCGATCCAGAACGCTTCGTTGAACCGGCGCTTCAATTCGTCCGCTTGCCGCGTCAGTTCGGCTGCGCGGTCGTGGTCGCCGAGAGCCTCGAAGACCTCGGCCATCCGCGCCTTCGCGAGGAACACGTACGCCTGCACCTCGGCGAGTGCGATCGGCGGCTTCGCGAGCTGTCCGTCGACGTGGACCACGGAGTTGTGCGAATCCTTCCATCCTTGGTTGTCGAGCCCGCGCGGCGAGCGGCGCTGATACTCGACGAAGCCGTCCCCGTCGAAATCGCCGTACTCGTCGATCCAGCGCAGCGCGCGCTCCGCGTGCGGGAGCATCTCCTGGAGGAACACGCGATCGCCGGTCCATTTGAAGTACGTCCCGAGCAGCATCAGGAACAGCGGCGTCGCGTCGACAGAGCCGTAGTACGGCGAGTGCGGGACGTAGAAGGCGTTCGCCAGCTCGCCGAGCCGGATCTCGTGGAGGATCTTCCCAGGCTCCTCGTCGCGCCACGGGTCGACCTCGGTTCCCTGATAGCGCGCGAGCAGTCGCAGCGAGTCGCGCGCCGGATCGGGGTTCAGCATCAGGATCTGATGGCTCGTCAGCAGCGCGTCGCGTCCGAACGCGGCGACGTACCAGGGGATCCCGGCCGCGAGGAACTTGCCCTGCCCGGTGTCGGTCAGCAGTGCCCGGAGGTCGCGCTGACCGCGATGGAGCAACGTGTTGAAGAGCTCGTTGTCCGTGTAGATCGACGTGCAGGAGCGTTCCCAGTCCTCGTAGGAGCGTCGCAGCCTGTGGACGGCTTCGTCGAACAGCATCGGCTCCCGCCGGTCCTCGCCGATGATCGGCTCGACGACGAACGTGAACAGGCGCGTCTGGTGACCGGCGAGTTCGACGGTGAACGACGCGCGAACGCGTCCGGATTCGATTGTGACGTCATCGGGTTCGGCACCGAGATCCACCCGCGTCTGGCGGAACACCCCGTCCTCCCCGCGGTACGCGAAGAGGATCACCCGGCCCTCTACCTTCGGATGGAAGAATTGACCGCGGCGCTTCCGGCGCAGTCCGCGCACCTCGAAGATGTCGGCGAAGTCGGCGCCGAATACCACCTCGACCGAGGCTCGTATCGAGTGCTCGTTGTAGTTCTTGAAGCGGATGCGTTCGAAGAGTCGGTTGTCGATCACCCGGATCCGGCGGATGTTCAACGTCTGCTGCGGAACCGAGATCCGGTGGTCGTCCCAGATGTCGGGGTTGGTGCAGTCGACGTAGGACATGTAGGCGCGCTCCGCGCTGGAGGACAGGAGCACCGGCGGGCGCCCGTCGACCGTGAGCTCGTACTGCGAAAGGAAGCGCGTGTCCCGGTAGTACAGACCCATCCCCTGATAGCCGCTGACGAGATCTCCCTCTTCGTTGGCGTAGAGGAACATCTCGCCCTCTTTGGTTGCGAGGAGCCGTCCCGCCTCGTCGGACAGGACGGCGGGGACGCCCTCGTTCAGAACCCGGCTCGCGGCCTCAGGATCCAGCTCGAATTCCTCGCCGGAGGGGCTTCGGTAGAGATCGCTCGGGTCAAGATCTGCGGACTTCGCCAACGTGGCTCCCGATCGTCCCCAGGTGAGATCACGGCGCGTGCCGGCCCGTCGACCGAGTGTATTCGAGCCGTCAGCCGCTCTCAACGACCACCGCGCCGGCGGCGTCGACCCCGACTTCCCGGACCTCCCATCCGTCCGGGGCGTTCCGCCGCGCCGCCTCGGTCACGGCTTCGAGGTCGGAGGAGGCCACGAGCGCCGCGACGCTCGGTCCGGCGCCGGCCAGGAATGCCGCGATCCCGTCACGCCGGAGCGCACCCACGAGACGCCCCGAGTCCGGCATGAGCTCGAACCGGGGCGGCTGATGCAGCACGTCCTCCGTCGCTTCGAGCAGACGGGAGGGATCGCCCTTCGCGAGCGATGCCGCGAGCAGGGCGGCCCGGCCGGCCGTCGCGGAGGCGTCTGCGAGTGGAACGCTCGACGGTAGGAGCTTGCGAGCGGCCTCCGTCGCGAGCGCCGACGGCGCGACGCACACGACCGCTCCGATGCGCTCGGGCACGCCCAGCGGCATCACCGTGCGACCGGCGGCGACCACCGCTCCCCCGTGCACGCACGGCGCGATGTTGTCGGCGTGGCCCTCCATCTCCGCGGCGATGGAGACCAGCACGTCCGCGTCCCACACGTCGGCGTCGGAAGCGAGGGCACTCGCCGCGACGAGTCCGCCCACGATCGCGGCGGCGCTGGATCCGAAACCGCGGCCGAACGGGATCGCGTTGGTGAGATGCACGCGCAACCCACGCGGCTCCCCAAGGACTTTAGCGATCGCCCGCACGGCGAGGTTCGATGCGTCGCGCGGTACCTGGTCCGCGCCCTGCCCCGCGGCGGTCACGGTCAGCGCACCCGAAGGGTCGCGCTCGATCCGGATCTCGTTGTGCCAGGCGATCGCGAGACCGAGACAGTCGAACCCGGGGCCGAGGTTGGCGATGGTGGCCGGTGCCCGGACGACGACGCGATCCATCAGAGCCCGAGCTCGGTGGCGGCGGCCTGCGGATCGGCCTCGATCACCGCCGGCTTGGGCGCGCCGGCGATCGCCCACTCGGGATCCTTCAGGCCGTGGCCGGTGAGGACGCACACGACGGTGGTCCCCGGCGCGAGCAGCCCGGCCTCGAGCATCTGCAGCAAACCGGCGACCGACGCGGCCGACGCCATCTCGACGAAGACTCCCTCGCGAGCGAGCAGGCGATACGCTGTGAGGATCTCGCGGTCGGTAACCGCACGGATCGCGCCTTCCGAGGCGCGCGCCGCTTCGACGGCGCTCTCCCACGAGGCCGGGTTGCCGATCCGGATCGCGGTCGCGATCGTGGACGGGCGCTCGATCGGATGCCCCTCGACGATCGGGGCCGCGCCGGCCGCTTGGAATCCGAACATGCGCGGCAGGAAGGTGATGCGCTCCGCGTCGCGTTCCTCACGGTACCCCTTCCAGTAGGCCGTGATGTTTCCTGCGTTGCCGACCGGAAGGATGTGATAGTCGGGCGCACGGCCCAGGGATTCACATATCTCGAACGCGGCCGTCTTCTGCCCTTCGATCCGATGCGGATTGACGGAGTTCATGAGGGCGACCGGATACCGCTCGACCAGCTCGCGCGCCATCGTGAGCGCCGTGTCGAAATTGCCGAGAACCTGGATCACCTTGGCGCCGTGTACGAGTGCCTGGGCGAGCTTGCCGAGCGCGATCGCGCCCTCGGGCACCAGCACTCCGCATTCGATCCCGGCTTTCGCCGCGTACGCGGCCGCACTCGCGCTGGTGTTCCCGGTCGATGCGCAGATAACCGCCTTCGCGCCTTCCTCGACGGCTTTGGAGATCGCGACGGTCATGCCGCGGTCCTTGAAAGAACCCGTGGGGTTGGCGCCCTCGTACTTGAGCCAGACCTCGCACCCGGTGCGGTCGGACAGCACGCCGGAGTGGATGAGCGGCGTGCCGCCTTCCATGAGCGTGATCACCGGCGTGGCGTCGGTGATCGGCAAGCGATCACCGTATTCCGCGATCACGCCTCGCCACGAGCGCATCGGCGTGCGGCGAGGCTACGCCTCGCCGCCCTCCACGCGCATAACGCTGGCAACCTTGGTGACCACGTCCAGCGCACGGAGCGAATGCAGGGTGGCTTGCAAGTCGCGTTCCTGAGCGCGGTGGGAGATCATCACGAGTTGCGCCTGGTCGCCGAATCCCTCCTGCCACACGCTCGCGATCGAGACGCCGTTGTCGCCGAACGCAGAAGCCACCGCGGCGAGCACTCCCGGCTCGTCGGCCACGTTGAGCAGGATGTAGTACTGGGCGAACATCTGGTCGATGGGGCGGATCGCGGCCTTCCGGTAGCAGGTGCATCCCGGCCCTCGGCCACCCGAGGTCAGGTTGCGCGCGACCGTGGTGATGTCGCCGACGACGCTGATCGAGGTCGGCGGTCCGCCGGCACCCCGGCCGTAGAACATGAGCTCGCCGACGTTCTCTCCCTCGACGAAGACGGCGTTGAAGTTCTCGCGCACACTGGCGAGCGGGTGCGAAACCGGGATCATCGCGGGATGAACGCGAACGGCCACTTCGTCGTCCTGCTCTTCGGCGATCGCGAGCAGCTTCACCTCGTAGCCCAGCCGTTTCGCGAATGCGATGTCCGCGGCGGTGATGTCCGCGATTCCCTCGCGGTAGACATCGCCTGCGACGACGCGTGTGTTGAACGCGATAGAGGCGAGGATCGCGGCCTTCGCAGCGGGATCGAACCCTTCGACGTCTGCCGTAGGGTCGAGCTCGGTGTAGCCGAGCCGTTCCGCTTCACCGAGCGCCTCGGAGAAAGAGCAGCCCTCCTCGCTCATACGCGTGAGGATGAAGTTGGTTGTGCCGTTCACGATGCCCATCACCTTGCGGATCCGCTCACCCGCGAGAGACTCCTTCATCGGACGGATCAGCGGGATGCCGCCCGCAACGGCCGCCTCGAAGTAGAGATCAACACCCTTGCCGTCTGCCGCGTCGAAGAGCTCCGCCCCGAGCGAGGCGAGGAGCTCCTTGTTGGCGGTGACGATCGGCTTGCCGTTGTCGATCGCCTCGAGCAGCAGCGTCCGGGTCGGCTCGATCCCTCCCATCACCTCGACGACCATGTCGATCGATGGGTCGCCGGTGACTTCGTGAGGGTCGGTCGTGAGAAGCCCCATCATCCCCTCGGGGATGTCGCGCTCTTTCCCCAGATTGCGGACCGCGACCTTGGCAACCTCGAGCTTCGCGCCGATCCGCTCTTCGATGTCGGCGGAATGGGCGTCCAGCACACGTAAGACCGCGGAACCAACGATCCCGCAGCCGAGCTGTCCGATCCGGAGGGTTCTCACTGCCGAGGTCTGTGTAGCGGCCGTGCCGGGCGCGGCGCCCGGCCAGCAGGGATGATATCGGGAGCCGCCGTCGAAGGCGGCCGATATGGGTACGGGCGGGGGCCCGGCCTCAGTCCTTGTCGGGCGGGGTGGCCTCGTCCGAGGTCCGCCGCTCCACGTGATCCTCCTCGAGTCCCTTGGGGGCCGGATCTCTGGTGGTCCGGGCGTCGGATTCCTTGAGGAGCTCCTCGGCCGACTCCTCCGGATCTTCGGTCTCGGGGCTCTCGCGGTGGATCGTCTTCGCTCGCGACTTCACGCGTTCGGGGTCGGGCTCGTCGGGGTCGGGCGCCCGCGCTTCCAGGAAACCGTCCATCTCCCGCCTCCCGTCCTGACCGCGCTCCAGCCGAGCGCATCCAATCGGGAAGTACCCGGCCTGATTAGGGGGGAAACCATTCCACCCGCCCTGCGCCGACCCAACGAGGAGAAGGTAGACACGGAGACCGCTTGGAACGCTATAAAGGGGGACGCCCCGCAGCGACGATGAGAACATCGATGCCACAACAACCAAGCGGAGCAAGCACGGAGAAAGGCGCGGCCTCCGGGGGACCGCCCGGCTCAGGCCTGGAAGGCGTTGCCCGGCTCCGTTTCCTCGCCGATGCGACCGAGCTGCTGGCGACCTCACCGAACGAATGGGTCGCGCTGGAGCGGCTGGCCACGATGGCCGTCCCGGAACTGGCCGACTGGTGCGCCATCGACGTCGTGGACCACGCCGGGAAGCTCCGGCGCGCCGCGGTCGTACACGCCGACGCCGAGAAGATCGAGTTGGTCCGCGAGCTCGAGGTGCGGTATCCCCCGGATCTGAGCTCACCATTCGGCGTGCCCAAGGTGATCCGCACGGGTGAACCCGAGTTCTATCCCGAGATCCCCGAGCGACTCATCCGCGAGAGCACCCAAGACGAAGAGCAACTGAGTCTGATCCTCGGGCTCGGCCTCCGCTCGGTCATGATCGTCCCGCTGGTCGCGCGGGACCGCTCCCTCGGTGCTCTCACTCTGGTCACGGCCGAATCGGGCCGCGTGTACACCGCGCAAGACCTCGAGCTCGCGCAAGCCATCGCGCGGCGTGCCGGGCTTGCGCTCGACCGTTCGCGGCTGCGCGACGAGGTCGAAGAGAGTGAGCGCCGCTTCGAGGCGCTGGTCGACTCCTTGGACGCGATCGTATGGGAAGCGCATTCGGCGACGCTTCAGCCCTTCTACGTCAGCCGGCGCGCCGAAGACATCCTGGGCTATCCCGCCGAACGATGGGTGAAGGAGTCCGGTTTCTGGGAGACGATCATCCATCCCGACGACCGCGAGGTCGTCGTTCAGACACGCCGCGCTGCGGTCGAGGAGCGTCGTCGCTACGACATCGAGTACCGCGCATCGGCCGACGATGGGCGGATCCTCTGGCTACGCGAGCTGGGCGATACGGTCGATGAAGACGCCGGCCCGCAGGTGCGCGGAATCATCGTGGACGTCACGGTGCGGGTCGAAGCGTCGACGGCGCTGAACGAGTCACGGGAACGGCTGGCTTTCCTCGCCGAAGCGAGCGCTTTGCTCTCGTCGTCGCTGAACTACCGGGCGGTGCTGGAGCGCCTCGCATCGCTCACGGTCCCGCGCGCCGCAGACTGGTGCGCCGTCGACGTCGCCGAGGAGGATGGGACCCTTCGGCGGGTCGCCGTGGTGCATTTCGACCCGTCGAAGTCCGTCGCGGCCCGGCGCCTCAAAGAGATGCCTTCGGACGAGGAGCACGTCCAAGTCCTCCGCACGGTCCTGGAAACCGGCATGCCCCTCCTCGACGTCGACGGCAGTGAGGTGTGCAGCACGAGCGATCCCGTCCGCCGGGTGCTTCTGCAAGAGCTCGGAGTCGGATCCGCGATCGTCGTTCCGCTCTTGGCCAGAGGAAGGACGCTCGGCGCCCTGAAGCTGGTTCTGGTGCCGGGCGGCCGAGTCTACGGCCAAGCGGACCTGGCGCAGGCGCAGGATCTCGCCCGTCGAGCCGCCCTGGCCGTCGACAATGCACGCCTCTTCCAGGAACGTAGCCACGTCGCCCGGACGCTTCAGCGAAGCTTGCTGCCGCCGCATCTCCCCCAGATCCCAGGCGTCGAGGTCGCCGCTCGCTATCACGCAGCCGGTGAGGGCGCCGAGGTCGGCGGCGACTTTTACGACGTCTTCCGCACCGGCAAGGACGACTGGGCGATCTTGATCGGGGATGTCTGCGGCAAGGGAGCCGACGCCGCCGCGCTCACGGCTCTCGCCCGGTACACGGTGCGTGCCGCCGCGATGCAGGCGCGCAAGCCGAGCCGGGTCCTCACGCAGCTGAACGAAGCGCTCGTTACGTCGGCCGTGCCCGAGCACGATCTCGATCTCCGCTTCTGCACGGTCGCTTACACGCGACTGCGCCCGATGGAGAACGGTGTACGCGTCACGACGACGGCCGGTGGTCACCCTCCGCCCCTCATCCTCCGGCGCGACGGCCGTGTCGAGGTGGCCTGCAGGACCGGGACGCTCATCGGGGTCCTGCCGGAGGTTGAGCTCACCGATCATTCGACCGAGCTGGAACCGGGCGACGCTCTCATCCTCTACACGGATGGCGTTACGGAAGCGCGGAGCCCGTTAGGCGACTTCGGCGAAGAGGCCTTCCAGGAACTCGTTTCGAAGTGTGCGGGACTCGACGCCTCCTCGATCGCCGAGCGCATCGAAAGCACCGTGCTCGAGTTCCAGGGCCGGAATCCACGCGACGACATCGCACTCATCGTGCTCCGGGTGCCGAACTAGCCGCCGCCTTCTACCGTCGTGTGGATCGAGCTCGCCCCGAGCTAGACGGCTTCGGCCGGCTGCGTTTCGAGCACGAACGTCACGGTCATACCGCGGTCTGCGTTTTGGCTGATCTCAACGCCCGGGAAGAGCGTACGGATCAACGTCAAGCCGAGGCTTCCTTCGAATAGGCCGTGCGCAGGCGTCCTCTCGGACCGCATGTCCTGCATGTCCTCCGTCGAAAATCCTGGGCCTGCGTCGATGACGCTGAACCGAACCCCTTCGTCCTCGGACGCCGCGGCGATACGGACCGGATCGGTGACGTCGGCCTTGCGGTGCGCGTTTATCGAGTTCGTGGTCGCTTCGGAGATGGCAACTTTGAGGTCCTCGACGCGATCCTCGTCGGCCCCGAAGTGTCGTGCGACCGCCGAGGCGAAGAGTCGGGCCGTCCGAACCTGATCCGCGTGGGGTGGGACCTCCAAAGCGAAGGATCCGGAGTTACCCGGATCTTCTTCTCCCTTGCCCATGCGCGACCTCAAAATGGACCCTGCCTCAAAGCAAGGTAACGGACAAATGCTCGACTCTTGAGGATTCCCAGCCGAGGCGGTGGGGAAACCTGATCGACCGGGTCTACCCCGGGGGGTGGCTACGGCGCGTCGAGCCGGATCAGGTCGTCATAGGTCTCGCGGCGAACGACGACCTCGGCCCTACCGTCCCGCACGAGAACCACCGGTGGGCGCGGCATCTTGTTGTAATTGGAGGCCATCGCGTAGCCGTAGGCACCCGTTGCCGCGATCGCGAGAAGGTCGCCGCGCGCCGTCGAGGACGGCAGAGCGACGTCGCGGATGAGGACGTCGCCCGACTCGCAGTGGGAGCCGGCCACCGTCACGACCTTATCGGACGCCTCATTCGCCTTGTTCGCCAGCAAGGCCGAATACCGCGCCCCGTAGAGCATCGGACGGATGTTGTCGCTCATGCCGCCGTCGACGCTCACGTACGTGCGGATGCCGGGCAGCTCTTTGACCACGCCCACCGAGTACACGGTGAGCATCGCGTTACCGACGACCCAGCGGCCCGGCTCGACCGACAGCGACGGCGGAGCGAATCCATGTCGCGACGCCTCGCGAGCGACCGCCTCGCGCACGAACCGCGCATGGGTCCCGACGTCCGCCGGCGCCTCTTCCTTCGTGTAGGCGATGCCCAATCCTCCGCCGAGATTCAGCTCGCGCAGCTCCGTCCCGGTTGCCGAGCGTACGTCGGCGACGAACTCGCACATGATCTCTACGAGCTTCCCGAACGCCTCGGGCCCGAAGATCTGCGAGCCGATGTGAGCGTGCACGCCGATGAGCGAGACGGAGGGCAGGTCCTTCGTGCGCTTCGCTGCCTCGAGTGCTGCCCCCGACTCGATCGACACCCCGAACTTCGTATCCTCTTGACCGGTCTGGATGTACTCGTGCGTGTGAGCCTCGACGCCGGGCGTACACCGGAGGACGATCGACTGCACGACGCCGGCGGAGGCGGCGATGCGCGCGAGGCGCTCGAGCTCGTCGAGTGAGTCGACGGCGATCCGGCCGATGCCTGCGGTGACGGCCATCTCGAGCTCGGAGTCGGTCTTGTTGTTGCCGTGCAAGATCATGTCTTCGGGCGGCACATTCGCCGCGATCGCGGCGTGGAGTTCCCCGCCGGTGCACACATCGATGCCCAGCCCTTCCTCCACGGCCATACGGAAAGCGGCCAGCGACGTGAACGCCTTCGCTGCGTAGTAGACGCGGTCACCGGGTTCGGCGTAGGCCTCGCGGTACGCGCGACAGCGATCGCGGAAGGTCTCCTCGTCGAAGACGTACAACGGCGTCCCGTGCTCGGCCGCGAGCTCGACGAGGTCGCAGCCCCCGACCTCGAGGTGGCCGTCGTCGCGCAGCTTGGCGGTGACGGGCAGGACGTCCTTCAGGGAATGCGGCATGGGTCACATCTTCTCGGGCGCCGACACGCCGAGCAAACGCAATGTATCGGCGAGTGTGATCTGGGCGGCCCGGCACAGGTGCAGCCGTGCCTGCGTCAGCGCGGCGTCATCGGAAACGACCCGGCAGTCGCGGTAGAAAGCATGGAAGTCGGCGGCGAGATCCTCCGCGTACCGGGTCAGTCGATGCGGCGCCCGCAACGACGCCGCCACCTCGACCACCTCCGGCAGCTCGGCGAGCTTGCGAAGGAGCTCCTGCTCGCTCTCGTGCTGCAGCTCATCGAGCGCGACGTCTTCGATCGGCGCGAGCGCGATCCCTTGCTCGGCGGCGTGGCGCACGATCGAGGCGATGCGCGCGTGCGCGTACTGCACGTAGAAGACCGGGTTGTCCTGCGATTGAGCGACGGCTTGCTCCATGTCGAAGTCGAGCGGCGTGTCGGCGCCTTGCCGGACCAACAGGTACCGAGCCGCGTCCCGTCCGACTTCGTCGAGCAGCTCGTCGAAGGTGACGAGCTCGCCGGTGCGTTTCGACATCCGCACGGGGACGCCTCCCCGGGTGAGGCTCACGAGCTGTCCGATGATGAACTCGGCGTGATCCGGGTCCTCCCCGAGCGCTCGGATCGCGGCCTGCATCCGCGGGACGTGGCCGTGGTGGTCGGCGCCCCAGATGTAGATCAAGCGGGTGAAGCCCCGCCGCACCTTGTCCATGAAGTACGCGATGTCGGGCGCGAGGTAGGTGGGCTCACCGTTCGACCGAACCAGCACGCGGTCCTTGTCGTCGCCGAAGTCGGTCGTGCGGAGCCACTGCGCTCCGTCCTTCTCGTAAACGTGCCCGAGCTCCCGAAGTACCTCGATTACCCGCTGGACCGCGCCCTCTTCGTGGAGCGAGCCCTCCGAGAACCACACGTCGAAGATGACGCCGAACCGCTCGAGCACCTCGCGCTGATGTCCGAGCATGCGCCTCTTGCCCTCTTGCCTGAAGAAGGCCACGCGCTCCTCGTCCGGCGCGTCGACGTACCGGTCCCCCACCTCCGCCGAGATCTCGGCCGCGAGGTCCTTCACGTAGGCACCGACGTAACCGCCCTCGGGGACGTCCGCCTCGCGTCCGTGAAGCTGAAGGTACCGGGCCGCGATGGAGCTTCCGAACAGCTCCATCTGCCTGCCGTAATCGTTGATGTAGAACTCGCGCTCGACC
>JBKKCR010000179.1:0-13694 GCA_046712825.1 Actinomycetota bacterium
CCCGAACCATCCCGATTCAGTCGGCCAGCTCCTCGGCCCAAGCGCGGCGGCCGAGATAGGCCTCCTCGACGCGGGGATCGTCGGCCAGCTCCGCGGCGGGACCTTCCAGAGTCAGCGAACCGAGCTCCAGCACGTAGAGCCGGTGGCTGATCGAGGTCGCCAGGCGCGCCAGCTTCTCGATGAGAAGCAGCGTCGTGCCTTCCCGCCAGAGCTCGCGGAGGAGCTCGAAGACCTGACCGACCACGATCGGCGCGAGACCCATCGACGGCTCGTCGAGGATCATCAACCGTGGACGTCCCATGAGGCCCCGAGCGATCGACAGGATCTGCTGCTCTCCGCCCGACAACGTGCCGGCGAGCTGGCCGGCCCGCCGCCCGAGGACGGGGAACCGCTGCTTCATGTCCTCGAGGTTGCGGCGCACGCGGGGACGATCCCGGCGATAGGAGTGCGCGCCGAGGAGGAGGTTCTCCTCGACGGTCTGATCGGGGAACACCTCGCGACCGGTCGGCACCTCGATGATGCCGCGACCCACGACGGCGTGCGGTGGCAGGGCGGTGATGTCCTCCCCCTGGAAGCGGATGCGCCCGCGTACGTGCGGCACGAGTCCCATGACCGCGGCGACGAGCGTGGTCTTGCCGGCGCCGTTGGAGCCGAGGACCGTCACGATCTCGTGCTCGCGGACCTCGATCGAGACGCCGTGGAGCACCTCTGTAAGCCCGTCGTAGGAAGCGTGCAGCCCCTCGACGCGGAGGAGCTCGAACGGTGGGAGCTCGATCATCTCGGGCGCGGCGCTAGGCACCGGCCGCTCCCAGGTAAGCCTCGACGACGGCCGGATCGGTGCGCACGGTGGCCGGTGGGCCCTCGGCGACGACCCGCCCCTCGTCGAGAACCGTCACGGTGTCGGCCAGCGACAGCACGAAGTTCATGTGGTGCTCCACGAGGAGGATCGTCAGTCCCGCGGCGCGGAGCCGCTTGAGGAACCGGCCGAGCTCGAGGATCTCCGGCTCGTTTCGTCCGGCCGCCGGCTCGTCGAGCAGCAGCAGCCGCGGATGGAGCGCAAGCGCGCGCGCCAACTCGAGGCGCTTGCGCTGTCCGTAGGAAAGCGCCTGGGCGAGATCGCGCTCCTTCCCTTTGAGCCCGACCGTCGAGAGCAGCGACCACGATTCGCGTATCGCGTCCTTCTCCCCCGCCGTCGGCAGCCCCGCCGCGCCGATGAGGAGGCCTCCGCGCATCCGGAGATGCGCGCCGACGAGCACGTTCTCCTCGGCCGTCATCGAGCCGAACAGTGCGACCTGTTGGAAGGTGCGCGCGACCCCGAGCGCGGCGACCTCATGCGGAGCCAGGCCGTCGAGCCGCCGCCCGGTGAGCGCGATCTCGCCGTCGCCCGGCCGCAGCAGGCCGGTTACGCAATCGAGGAGCGTCGTCTTCCCACTCCCGTTCGGACCGATGAGCGCGTGGATAGTGCCGGTGCGGACCTGGAACGACACGTCGTGGAGCGCGCGCAACCCGCCGAACGACTTGCCCAGTCCGCGGACGATGAGCATCGACTCCCCGGCTTTCTCGGCGCCCGCGAGAAGAACCGGGTTTTCGGACGCGCTGCTCGGAACGTCGCGGGTACGCGAAGGTCCGCGGATCCGCCGGAGGAACCGGGAGACGGCGCCGGCCACCCCCTCCGGCCACCGGAACACGACGAGCAACGCGACGGGTCCCCACGCCACTATCTGGTACTGCTCGAGCCAGTCGAACGCGGATGGGAACAGCTCCGACGGACCCAAGATCAGCAGCACGCCGAGCGCGCCGCCGTACGGGGAGGTGAGCCCACCGAGCACGACCGCGAGCAGGAGCGTGAACGACATCCGCGGGTCGAACTGCCCGGGCGCGATGAACCCTTCGGCGTGCGCGAAGAGCGCGCCGGCCGTGCCGGCGATCCCCGCCGAGAGCACGAACGCGGAGAGCTTCGTGGAGAAGATCGAGATGCCCGAGGCCTGGGCGCCGGTTTCGCCGTCGCGCACCGCGCGGAACGCACGCCCCGCGCGGGATCGCTCGATATTGCCCGCGGCGAACAGCGCGACCGCGAGCAGCGCCATCGCGAGCACGGCGGATCCGAACGGGCCGAACGGATGGCCGAACGCGCTCGGGGGCGGCACGCCCGCGAGCCCGAAGTCGCTTCCGGTGAGCGATCCGGTCTCCCGCACGATCTGCCAGATGATGAAGCCACCGCCGAGCGTCGCGAGCGCCAAGTACTGACGTCGCACACGGAGCGAGGGCGCGCCGAACGCGAGTCCGACGGCGGCGGCGAGCACAGTGCCGGCGGCCCACGCCGCCGCGAACGGCCAGCCGGCGTGCACCGCGAGCCCGGCGGACGTGTACGCGCCTGCCGCCATCAGCCCTGCGTGGCCGAGCGAGATCTGACCCGCGACGCCACTGACCAGTGCCAGCCCGGTGGCCGCCGCCGCGAAGGTTCCCACGCGCGCGAGCGCGAACTGCGTGAGCTCGTCGCGGAGAACGAGCGGCAGCGCGAGGAGCGCGAGGAACCACAAGCGGCGTCGCGCGTCGGCGCGCATCAGTGTCGCTCCTCGACGACGCGTCCCATGAGCCCGGCGGGTCGCACCATGAGCACCAAGATGAGAACGCCGAACGCGATGGCGTCCCGGTAGCCGGCTCGCACGTAGATCAACGCCTCCTGCTCGACCAGCCCGAGGACGAGCCCGCCGAGGAACGCGCCGCGCGCCGACCCGAGCCCGCCGATCACGGCGGCGGCGAGACCCTTGAACGTGAACAGCGCGCCAAGCTGCACCTGCACGAACGTCAGGGGCGAGAACATGATCCCCGCGAGCGCCCCGAGCCCGGCCGACAACCCGAAGGCGATCACCATCGTGCGCTCGGTGTCGATCCCCATGAGCGCGGCGGTACGGCGCGAGTGCGCCACGGCGCGCACCGCCCGCCCGAACGCCGTACGCCGCAGCAAGAGGTCGAGCGCGACCATCAGCACGACGCCGGCGACGAACAGCCACACGTAGATCGCCGGGAAGACGACGTCGCCCCAATGGAAGATGTGATCCAAGCCGAGCGCGCTGCCGATCCCGAGTTGCTCGGCGTTGTACGCGCTCTGGCCCCAGATCCGCGCCGAGCCGTTCGTGATCACGGCGCCCACGATCAGCAGCCCCAGCAGCCACGCGAGCGATTCCGGGGAACGCTTCAAAGGCGTGAACACGACCTTCTCGAGCACCACACCGAGCAGCACGGCCCCTGCGATCCCGATGAGGATCCCCTGCCAGGGCGGCAGGTCGAAGAAGACCGCCGTCAGCGCGAGGAACACTCCGACCGTCAGCACCTCACCGTGCGCGAAGTTCAGCGTGCGCGATGTTGCGTAGACGAGCGAGATGCCGAACGCGATGAGCGCGTAGACCGCGCCGACGCCGAGCCCGGTGACGACCGCCTGGAGGTGCTCCACTAGATGGGTCCGGGAGGCGCCCGCGGCGGCCGGTAGGCCTTGAAGAACTCCACCTTCTCCGGGTCGGTGAGAACGTCCTCGAGGATGCGTTGCTGGAGCTCGGCGCCCTTCGCGGTGCGGAAGAACTCGGGCGGCACGTAGATCGCCGACACCTGGATCTTGTAGAACGCGATCTGCTCCTTCAGATCGGCCCGCCGGTCGACGTCGTAGAGGACGGCGAAGTTGTAGAAGCGCGCCATCCACAGATCCTCGCGGTCGAAGGCCTCGTGGTCGGCAGGCGTGAACGTGTAGGTGCGCGCGATCCCCTCGACGTTGGTCGTCCGCTGGAGCGCCTCGGTGATCTTGGCGGGGCTGGCCCCGGCGCGGTTCGCCGCGTCGGCCGCGAGGATCACCGCGTCGTGGGCGGCCATCGCGAGCACCGGCAGGTCGGGGATCAGCGTGCTCTGGCGCGGGATGGTCACGATCCCGAAACGCGTCTGATACCGGAGGAAGAACGCGGCAACCTTCGCGGAGAACCAGTCGCGACGGAAGGGCAGCGTGATCGCGGTGCCGTCCGACGACGGTCCTGCGAGCGACCGGTAGTCGGCGACGAAGAGTCCGAGCGGCCCGGCGATCTGCGCGGTCCACTTGATGCGTTTCACCGCTTGGGTCACGCGCGCCGAATCGGCCGGCGGGCCCCACACCACGAGCGCCTTCGCGCCCGAACGCTGCAGCACCCGCGCGAGCTGCGTCTGGTCGACCTCTCCCGGCGTGAACTCTCGGGCGGCGGCGACGCGGCCGCCGGCCTCGGGGATCCGCGCCTTGAGAAGCGCGGCAGCTCCGCGACCGTCCTCGTCGGCGGATGTCGCCAGCGCGATCGAGGTGATGCGCCGCTCCTTCACCAGCCACTCGGCCAGCAGCGCGGTTTCGTCGGCCGCGCTCGGCACGAGCCGGAACACGTTTTCGACGCCGCCGCGCGGCCGCACGTCGCCGTGCGCGGCGTACGGCAGAAGCACCGGGACCTTCGCGCGCGCGGTCGGGCTCGACGGGGAAAGCACCGGCGTTGCGGTCTCGGGTCCGACGATCGCGATCGCCTTCTCGCGCAGGGTCAGGTCCCGCAGGATCGCGGTGATGCGACTGAAGTCGGCGTCGTCGCGGACGGCCAGCCGGATCTTCCTGCCCTTGATCCCGCCGGAGTCGTTGATCGCGTCGGCGGCGATCTCGGCTCCGCGGCGCTGCGCCTCACCGACGAATGCGAGCGGGCCCGACAGGGGGCCGACGACGCCGATCACCAGATCGCCCTTCGAACCGGTGCACGACGCACTCGCCGCCGCGAGCATCACGGCGCACAGCGCGGACGCGAGCGGCCGCCGCCCCACCACTAGAGGCGCACCATCGCGTAGTTCTCGAAGATGAAGTCGTCCGGCACGCCGACCTGGAGCTTCGTCGCGGTCTGCTCGACGTCGAACACGACGTCGCCTTCGAACACGCCTCCCGGTGGGACCGGCTCGAAGATGAAGAACTTGGCCGACGGGCCGCCGTTGATCCAGAGGGCGGCCATCGCCTGCGGGTCGGGGATCGACAGGTTGCCGTCCTGGTCGACCACGAACGACCAAGGCGCCTTCCGCGTCGTCCCGGAGGTGTTGCGTAATCGGAGGTGCACGATCGCGAATTTCCCTTCGGCGCGCCGTGACGGCAGGTCGAAGTAGGGAACGGTCAGCTCCTCGACGTACCGAGCCGACACGGCCGTCCACGTCAGGCTCCCGACCCGGATCGGACTGCCCTTGTTGAAGGTGCCGATCGAGTACGGGATGAAAGCGAGGCCCGTCTTCCGGTCGAAGAGCAGCCCGGCCGCGAAGAGCTGCCACGCCTCGGTTTCCTTCCGAACGTCGGCGCGCGGGTCGATGTCGAAGTTCACCGCGCCGCGCGCGATCCGGAACGCCCACAGATCCTCGCCGATGTACGACTCGTGGTTGTCCGCCGCGAACTTGAAGTTGTGCGTGATCAACTCGAACACACGGCCCGACTCGAGAACCTTCCGTACCGCGTCTCCATCGGTGGTGCCGGCTAGCCGGATGGCCTCTGCAGCCAGCTTGACCGCGTCGTAGACGACGGCCTGGGCGATCGGCAGGTTGGGGACCTTGGTGCCTTTGAAGGCTTTGACCTTCTGGAAGTCGCGGTGCCACCGCGCGAACCAGTTCGCGCGGAATGAGCCCGGCGGCGCCCAGTTGTTGATCGTTTTGTGCGGGAGGACCGACACCGTCCCGTCGGCCGCGGCGCCGGCGAGCTCGACGTAGTCCCCTGCGATCGCCTCGACCGGGCCCGCGATCTGCACCTTCCACTTCAGATTGCGCACGATCTGGGCGATGCGAGCCGTCTCGCGTGCGAGCCCCCAGACGATGAGCGCGTCGGCTTCGGCCCGCTGCGCCCCAGCGACCTGCGACGTCATGTCGACGTCACCCATGTTGAACGTGTTCTCGTAGACGGGGCGCAAGCCCTTGAACTTCAGCTGCTCGCGCACCTGCCCGATCCCCTCGCGGCCGAGGAAGTCGTCGGCGTAGAGCACGGCGAATCGCTTCCGCCCTTGCGTGTTCACCAAGAAGTTGACGAGCGACTCGGCTTGGATCGCGTCGTACGGGATGAGACGGAAGACGTACGGGTTCCGGAGGATGTTGACCTGCCCGACCGGCGAGAGCGGCAGGATATTGATGACCTTCCGGTTGCGGATGTTCTGGTCGTTGTTCTGTGTCGCCGTCCAGACCTCAGGTCCGATGAGCACGTCCACGCGGTCACGGAGCAGCAGTTGCTGGACGGCGCGATTCCCGAGCGCCGGATCGTGCTCGGCCACGAGCTGAAGTCGCCGACCGCGGACGCCGCCGGCGCGATTGATCTCCTCGACGGCGAACCGGGCACCGTCCTCCATCCACTCCCGGGCGAAGTCGAAGACCGAGGCCAAGCCGATCTTGATCGAGGCGCTCTGAGGAGCTGCCGGGACCGCCGTGAGCAGCACACACAGGGCGGCTCCAAGGCCGAATATGCGGGCGGATGAGCGTCGAGGCCGGTTTCGCCCCATGACCCGCGAGTCTACCAACGCGCAGGTAGCGGCACGGACGCCTATCCCCACAATGCGGCGCACCACTTGCGCTGTTCGCGCGAAGCGTTCTAAAACAAGCCACGCACGGCGGCCGGAGGCCCGCAGGAGTCGGGTCCCCCATCGTCGAAGCACGTTTGATGAACGTTCGCACTGGGGCCGGCGCTTGGGGGCGAGAGCATCGTCGCCCACGGTCGCGCTCTCACAGAGGAGGACCTGTTTGAGGAGCCGGTCCCGGGCGATCGGGGTGATCGTCCTCCTCTCCCTGCTCTCCCTCTTCCTCACGCTTCCAGAGGCGGCGCGTTCTCAGTCGCCCACTCCCACGGCAACCGCGACGGCGACGGGATCGGGATCACCGTCCCCCGACGCGTCGCCGAGCGAGAGCGGGTCACCGTCGCCGGACGCGACGGGTTCCGGCTCGCCCTCCCCGGACGCGACCGGATCCGGCACGCCGGCTCCGAAGCCCGAGCCGGAGAAGCCCGGCCGCTCGACCGACACCGAGTACCTCAAGGTGCAGATCGACCGTACCGGCAAGCCGGTCGCCGCATGGCTCAAGGACTGGATCCGGTTGCGCGGCAAGGGCAGTCGCACGGTCACGGACCCCGCGACGTTCGTCGACGTCAGTTACCTCGGCGGAACGAAGGCAGGACGCGAGACGACGAACGGGTTGTCGTGGGACGTCTCGATCGGCGACGAGGGGTTCCAGGACATCTATTACGAAGGACGCCTCCAGCAGCAGGGCGATTACTGGCTGACCCCCGACGGCCCGAAGCCGCTCCCGATCAACGTGCTCGTTCGGTACTTCACCGGCGACGAAGGCGCGGAAGAAGAGGTCACCCCGGAGGTGCTGGAGGCGGGCGCCTCCGCGACGCGCTTCAAGATCGTGGTGACCCTCACGAACATGACGAAGCGCGAGCAAGAGGTCGCCTACACCGACATCCAGACCAAGAAGACCGTCGTCGCCGTCGCTCCCGTCTACACGCCGTACGTCGCGCGTATCGTCGACCTTCGATTCCCCGACGGCGACTTCGACTCGATCAGGTCGGACGGCGAGATCGCGCGCACCGGCCGTGAGACGATCATCAACTGGACCAAGAACTTGGTCCCACCCGATTTCCCCGCGCAACAGGACGCGATCATCACCGGCGTCATCGCCAAGGGAGCCGCGCTTCCGAAGATCACCGTCGTCGCGCAGCCCGTCTTCCCACCGATCGACGCCGAAGCCCTCACCTCCGAGGGCATCCAGTTCCAGCGCGGCCGCCGAAACTTCATGTACGACGTGTTCGGGTTGTTCCGGGAGAACCTCATCGCGCTTACCGCGCTCTTCGGGTTGCTGCACGACGCGTTCGGCAACCTCTCGATCCCGATCCTCGGTCCGGACAAGGGGAACCGCGAGGCCGGCTCCTTCGACAACCCCAACCAGCTGTGGGCGCTGTGGACCCTCACCAAGGGCATGGAGCAGTTGGACCGCGCGCTCAACGTCATCCAGAACGCCGTCGAGCTGTCGCGCGACGCAACCAAGGGAGCATTGTCTGTCGCGCAGGTCTTACGGCTCCTCGTGGGGTTCTCGTCCGACACCAGCTCGGGCAACGCCGGTGCGATCGAAGGGGGGCTCGAGGACCCCAATACCTTGCTGCTCGACTCGATCTGGAGCGACGTCAAGGGCCTGGCTGAGCTCTGCGGCGACACCGGCTGGGCGGCCGACACCCGCCCGTACTTCCCCGCTGCGCCGGCGCTGGTGACACCCCTTTGCCCGACGGCGGCGCTCCCGCTCAACCTTCTGGCCCTGAAGCTCGCAATCGTCGAGCACGACTTCCACGCCTTGCAGAAGCAGAACCACGAGCTGGACACGGCGCTGATCCCGGGGATCTCGAACCTTCCCTCGGCAGGCTGCGACAACGTGGATCCGGAAACGCCGGCCGGCCAGTCGTGCGGTTCCTGGAACAAGTTCCTGTTCATCAAGTTCCCATTCGGTCTCGAAGAGCTGGAGCGAGGCCTCTACACCCTCAAGACGAAGGGATTCGATCCGCTGCAGGCGGCGCTCGGCAACAAGGACACGCCGAACTCGCTGATCTGGGCGCTGCACGTGCTCACCGACGGGGCCGAGGCTCAGGTCGACGCGTTCCACCAGCTCGGCGCGACGTGGCGGTTTATCGCCGACTCGATCCAGAACTTCGCGATCTTCGGCATCGACACCGCGCGCAGCCTGCTGCAGTGGGACATCAACGGCATCGACATCGACACCGCCGTGAAGGCGGCGGCCGTCGCCCGCGCAAGGGAGATGGCGACGTTCATGGGACGTCCCATGGACAAGGACGGCAAGCCGGCGATCGGGCAGCTGGTCCTCACCTTCTCGACCGACCCCATGGGAGAACGGCCGATGGTGACCGACACGCCGATGGGCCGGACGAGCGTGCTCCTCGCGACGGGGCTGCTGCTCGCCGTGGTCTTCGGCTTCGCGAGGTTCCGGTGGTTCGTCGTATGAGGCGTGGGCTGAGGATCGGAGCGGCGATGATCGCCGCCGGCATCGCGCTGACCGCATGCGGCGAGGGCATCCCGACGCGGCTGGCCGGCCCCGAGATCGCGCTGCCCTCCCCCGACGAGATCCCGCAGCTGACCGACGCCGAGTTCGGCTCGTCGGGCGCGGCGACGACGCTCGGCGAGGAACAGCTCGCCGAGGTCGCCGAGGCGACGCCGCCCGGCCTTCGCATCACGACGCTGCAGATCGCGCCCTTGTCGCAGGTAGCGCGCGACGCATTGAACCTCACCGGCTTCAAGAACGGCAGAGGTCCGGGACTGATCTCGCTGCCGGTCTACGGCGTGAACCCGCAGCTCGGCATGTACTACTTGGTGGTTCCGGTCATCAATGAAGGGCCCGAGCCCGTCCGCAACCTCAAGGCGCGTGCGGACTTCATCGACGCGAACGGCATCATCGTCTGGACGGAAACCCTGTCGGTGACGCACCTTCCGACCAGACTCGGGCTGAACCCCCCGAGCTTGCCGAACGACCCGGCGGCACCGCCCGGTGAGCTCGGCCTCAAGACCAAGGGATTCGGCGTCTACTACTTCGCCGGCAACGTCGGCCTGTTCACGTTCGCGGTTCCGGACGCCGCGATCGCGGCGACCGTCAAGACCTGGAAGCTGACCTTCCTGGTGAGCACGACATGACGGCTCGCCCGGTCGCACTCCGAGGCGCCGCGCTCGCGGCCGCCATGCTGGCGCTGCTCGTCGCCTGCTCCTCGAAGAACGACAAGAAAGCCGCCGAGACCAAAGCGCTGAAGCTCCGCATCGGCGTCCTCTTCACGACCAGCGGCGAAGGCGGCGACCTCGCGCAGGCGGTACTCGGCGCGACCAAGCTCGCCGGCGACGACGCGAAGGGCGACAAGATCACGATCGAGTTCGTTCAGGCGGACTACGCCGGCGACCCCAAGCAGGTGAAGAAGGCCATCAACCAGCTGAAGGGGAAGACCGACGCCATCATCGTCGGGACCCCAGATCCCGTAGTGCTGCCGGCTCTCGCGGAGATCACGGACGTACCGGTGATCCACACGCTCGTGACACGCGACGACGTCGCGCAGGCCGATAATGTGTTCGCGCTGGCGCCGTCCACGTCGCTCCAAGCGGAGAAGCTCGCCGACTATCTGGTGAACACGCGGAAGTACCGGAGGATCGTCGTCATCACCGACACGACGTCGTTCGGTCAGGAGGGACGGGACGCGCTCGACCGAGCGCTCGGCGACCTCGGCGTCACCCCGCGACTGAGCCTCGAGTTCGAGCCTGGTGGCGACGTCCACACTCCGGTCGCGCACGCGGGTCAGGTGAGCGCCGACGCCGCGATCATCTGGGTCTTCAACCCATCGGAGGCGGCCAGGATCGTCGTGGAACAGCAGCGCATGGCCTTCGCGTTCCAGCTCGCGCTCTCGGGCAATCTCGCCACGTCGACCTTCTCCAAGAACGCGAGCGCGCAGGTGACGCCGGTCGCGTTCCGCGACGGGATGCTCTCGGTCGGCACCTGGGCCGGGCCGTGGTTCAACTTGAAGAGGATCATCTCCTTCTTCTCGCGGTTCCAGACGGAGAACAGCGCCCAAGCCCCGGTGCAAGCCTCCGCCTTCTACGACTCGGTGGCCGTGCTGGCAAAGGCGGCGCGGGACTCCGGAGGGACGACGGGCGCGGACCTGATCGCCGGTCTCGAGAAGATCACCGACTTCGAGGGAGCCGGGGTACCGATCACGTTCGGGCCGGATGATCATTCAGGCATCGACCTCGACGACCTCGGGATGTACGGCTTCAGCAAGGATCAGGACTCCTCCGGCGGAGAGTATTTCCCCGACGTCGACACCGGCGGCGGCTTCTTCACGATCGTGACCGAGTCGCTGCTGCTTCCGCAGCGATACCGCTTCCTCGTTACGAGGATCTGATGCTGATGAGAAACGCGCGCACGCTCCGGCTGACGATGGTGACGACCGCACTGGTCGTGCTCGCTGCGCTGGTCGCACCGGACGCGATCGCGCGTAGCCAGACGAAGTGGAAGCCGAACTCGGCGACCCGCTGGGAGGTGGGGGCCGGCGGCGACGACTTCCGCACCGGGTACAACCCCACGGAGAAGGCCCCGAAGTTCATCGGCGGCGGGAGGCTCGGCACCGACGACGCCGATGGCCCGTGGCTCGAGTGGGTCACCAAGATCTCCGACCTGCCGTCGGGGGTCTGGCTCCAGGCGGGGATCGCGGTCGTCGACGGCATCCTGTATTCGGCAGGGGGCGCGACGAACTCGTTCCTCGCGCTCGATGCGAAGACCGGCCTGCCGATCTGGCGCTTCTCACCCGACCCACGCACCGACGGCTACACGGCCGCCTACCCGGCCTCGAACGCGCCGGTCGTGAAGAACGGGATCGTCTACGCCACGTTCTCGAGCGGCTACATCTACGCGCTCAACGCGAAGACCGGGAAGAAGATCTGGTCCTACCGCGCGACCGACGGGTACAAGGGCCCGCCGCCGCCGGGAAACAACAGCGGACGCTGCGCGGACGGGAAGTGTCAGCGCGGCACCACCGACTTCGACCCCGTCCACCCCGGCGTCACCTATCCGAAGATCCACGGCGCGACCGCTTACTGCGACAACAAGGTCTTCTTCATGACCCTCGCCGGCTGGGCGTACGGACTGGACGCGAAGACGGGGAAGCTGCTCTGGAAACGGTACGCCGACGCGCCCGAGTTCCCCGGAGAGCTCACCTGGTGGGAGTACGAGCAGGGCGGTCCGACCAACCCGCACAACAAGTCGGCGGGCTACGGGACGCGCCGGTTCGAGGCGGTGCCCGGCGTCGCGTGCCTCAACGGCGAGGTTCAGGTGCCGGGCTCCGACGGTCACGTGCGGTTCCTCGATCCGAAGACCGGCAAGGACAGCACGCAGATGGCCGGCGGTCCCGGTCCCGAATACGACCGCAAGGCCAGCTTCGGCGGCACCATCGGCGATCAGGACTTCTGCTCGAACGCAGCCTGGAACTGCGACATCGCGGTCGGCCTGGCCGTGCCTCCGCTCGGAGCCAACGGGGGTGGCGACTACATCATCACCTCTCTCGACAACCGGATCTTCCGGGTCGGCTGGAACGACCACTCTCTGGCGTGGCGCCGCACGTACGAAGCGCCGTTGCCGCTCGAGCTCGAGGTCGGGAACAGCTCCTCGTTCCTTCTCGAGTTGGAGCACGGCGAGGACGGCTTCATCACCCAAGGCGTCGTCGGCGGACCGATGGCGATCGATCCGGACATCGACGGCAATGGCGCGGACCCCATCCTGTACGCCGCCGCGCAGGACGGACGCATCTACGTCATCGCGTTGAACCGCGACGGAAACAGCGCCGGCTGCCTGCGCCCGGGCGACCCCGACGGCCCATGCCTCCTCGCACGCTTCGGCGTCCAGCCGAACAACGATCCCCAGACGCCGTACACCCGGCAGGGCGAGGGCGGCCCGTGGGACTTCGACGAGATGGCACTGTCCGGGCTCGTGCTCGGCGGGGGCGTGCTCTACGTGCCGACGTGGGACCACAAGATGACGGCGTTCGACGTGCGGAACCCGGCGAACCCGAAGAGGATCTGGGAGCACGAGATCAAGTGGGACACCACGTTCCGGTACCCGCCGTTCGGCGACAAGTACAAGACCCCCTTCGCCGACATCGACCTCCAGATCTGGTCCTCTCCGGCGATCCTGAACGGGCATCTGTACCTCTCCGCCAACGACGGGCGCATCTACTCCTTCAACCTGCAGAAGAAGGTGAAGACGGTCCGCAACCTCGTGATCCTCGGCTCGGGCATGGTGCCGTTCGTGCCGAAGTGGGACGAGAAGCTCGGCGCGTTCGACAACGTGTGGACGCCGGCGGATTGGTACAAGAACCAGGTCGCGCCTTCCGGCTACCGCCTCCCGAAGGCGGCGGGGGCCGCCGGAGCCGCCGCGCTGCTGCTCGGGAACGTCGTGCTGCTGTGGTGGTACACGCGCCGGAACGAGTACACGATCGAGGTATCGGAGGAGGCGCCCCGTTGAGGCGGGAGAGGCCGACGCTGTGAGCTCGACCCCGCTGACCCTGTCGATGCCGGCGCGCAGCCGCTCGCTCAAGGTTCCCGGCCTGATCGTCGGCGGCGTCATCCTTGCCGCGCTCGTGCTCGGGTACGTGGGAACCAACGTCTATGCCTCGCTCGGACAGCGGAATCTCGACCGCAAGATGGACGCCGCGGTCTCGAGCTGGGCGTCGCTCGATCCCTTGGCGCGTTCCTCGGTGGCCTACGGAACCGGCGATCCCGTCGCGCGGCTGATCGTGCCGGCTATCGGGCTCGACGTCGTCGTCGCCGAAGGCGCGACGCCGGCCGTCATGCGACGCGCCCCGGGTCACCTGCCCGGAAGCGTGACGCCGGGTGCCGAAGGGGTGGCGATCGTCAGCGCCAACCGGCTCGGCTTCGGCTCGTACTTCTCCCGGCTCGGGAACCTGGCCGAGGGCGATCAGATCGTGACGCAGTCCGCGCTCGGCCGGACGACGTACACCGTGATAGAGGTTCGAACGGTGTCCGCCGACCGGCTCGACTTGACCACCGACTCGACCCAGCGCGTGCTCGTGCTGTTCGGGAGCGCGCGGATGTGGGGAGGGCCGGATCGTCTCGTGGTCCGGGCCGTCGCGCAGGAGGCGC
>JBKKCR010000180.1:0-6151 GCA_046712825.1 Actinomycetota bacterium
GGGCCCGGCAGGACGACGCGGCCCATCTCGGCGAGCAGGATGGCCAGCGCCGAGAACCCCATGCCGACGCCGCCGGCGTCCTCGGGGAACGGCAAGCCCATCCAGCCGAGCCCGGCCATCTTCCGCCACACGTCGTCGCGCCACCCGCGTGGGTCGTCCATCATCGCGCGGGCGTAGGAGACCGGTGCCTCCCGCTCGAGGAACGCGCGCGCCGCTTCGCGAAGCGCTCGCTGTTCGTCGGAGAGCTCGAGCTCCATCGGGTGTGCCGGCGTCAGTCGAGGTGAGAGGTGCCGAAGATCGACTGGTGCCAGATCGCGGCCATCGTCTCGGCGACGTCGGCCCGCTTGAACTCGGCACCGCGGACGAGCCAGTAGTAACAGAAGCGCTCGATCATCGCGACGAGCGAGACGGCGGCGATCCCCGCGTGGACGCCGTCGCGGCCGTCCTGGCCCCGGGAGTTCCGGATCGCCTGGGCGATGCGACCGGCGAACTTCGCCAGCACCTCGCGCCCGAGCTTGTCGAAACGCTCGTCCTGCGGGCGCGCGGACATCCACGCGACGACGACGGGGGAGTTCTCCTCGTAGTTGTCGATGAAGGACTCCATCCAGCGGCGCAGCTGCTCGTACCCGGCTTCGCCTTTCTGGATCCCCTCGAGCTGGTCGGCGAGCACGTACATGCGCTCGGCGGTTCCGATCGCAAGGGCCTCGAGGACCTCGGCCTTGTTGGAGAAGTAGAGGTAGAACGCGCCGTGGCTCGTCCCGGCCTCTTGCGTGATGTCGTCGACGCGCGTCTCGGGATAGGAGCGCTCGCGGAAGACTTTCTTGGCGGCGTCGAGAAGGCGCTGGCGGGTGCGTTCTCCCTGCTCTCCGAGGACTCGGACCTCCCGGTCGCCCCGGGTGCGCCCGGTCGGGCCGCCGTTGGTGGGACCGGAGCTGCGGGTAGCGGTCTTCTTGCTCGGGCCCTTGGCCATGATTCCCCCCTGCCCGCGTCACCTGACGCCATTTCCGTCACGTGACGCCTGGGTCACGTCATGGTACAGGCGAAGACCCACCGGACCAATCGGGCGAGCCCGCCGGCCTCGTCGAGCAGCAAGTAAAGAAACGCGGTGTTATGTGGAGCATGGGCGCCGACCGTGCGACGCGACCCAAGTCCGCTGAGCCGTGGGGTCGGGCTCCTCGAGGGCGATTGTTCATTGCCTCGGTCATCGCCGCCATCGCCGTCGCGGTTTTGTATCTGCCTTATAACGATCAAGCCGACGCTCCCGCGAACAGGGACCTATCCAACGGATTCATCTACTTCACCGTGGATGAGAATCCGAGCTCCGTCCCGATCCCCGGTCCGTACTCGCTCTATTCGATCGCCGCCGACGGGTCTGTCCTTACCCGCATCCCCTTGGCCATGCCGCGCGGCTTGAGTGCGGACATCGCCACGTCGCCCGATGGAAAAGCGCTTGCCTTCTCGAACCTGAGCCGCTTCGCCCCTCGAAACATCTTCACTGTCGGCTTGGACGGATCCGGCTTTAGACAGATCTCGTTCGCCGCTGCGACTTCGGGCGTGAGCAGTTCCCTTCCCCAGGACGTAAATCCGACGTGGTCTCCGAATGGAGAGTGGATCGCTTTCTCGCGACTTGAGTGCTGTGAGCGAGGGAAGAAGTTCGGGCACTACGCATTGCACGTCGTAAACGCGGATGGATCCGGCTTGCGGGCACTCACGGATGGGCTGCTTACCGTCATGAATCCCGAATGGTCGCCCGATGGCTCGACGATCGCTTACGCGGGCTCGACGGCTACGCTGCCGCTTCAGATCGGGATCATGAACTCGGACGGCACGGGGGCTCGGGTACTTACAAAGGGTGGTTTGAATAGTGATCCCGTCTGGTCGCCGGACGGGGAGCATCTTGCCTACGTGAGTGGAACCAGGACACACTCGGAGATACGAGTGATCGCCAAGGACGGTTCCGGGGATCGCGCTGCCTTTCGGTGCGAGGAAGGCTGTGGATCCATCGAGTGGTCTCCCGACGGCACGTTGATCGCGTTCATTTTCACAGAAGGGCCAAGTCGCGACGCTGAGTCTGGCCTTGGACTTGTGGCGCCGGACGGCTCTGGCTTTCGAGAAGTCGATACGCAAGGGCTCCAACCGGCGGATCTATCATGGGCCGTGGGCGAGTGAGCGGTTGAGCTAAGGCGTTCATCCCGGCTCCTCATTAGACTTTGCCGCCATGACCGACCCGGAGATCCGTGAGTGGATCGAGCGGCGGTTCGCTGTCCCCGAGCCCACCACAGATAAGGTCCGGTCCTTGGCCGACGCCGTCGGCGAGGCCGTCCGGCCCGGCGACGCGCTCCACCTCGGCATGACGCACACGCGCGGCAGCGCCGCGGTCTGGGAAGTCCTGCGCCGCTTCCACGGAACCGACCCCGGCTTCGAGCTCCAGGCGGTCCAGGTCTCGAGCGGCTACGCACCGCTCGTGCACGCGGGGCTCGCGCGCAAGATCGTCACGTCATGGGCCGGCGACTCCTATCTCACCCCCGGCCCCAACCCCGTCTACCAGCGCGCGTGGTCCAACGGCGTCGAGTTCGAGCACTGGTCGATCCTCACGTTCGCACAGCGGCTCGCCGCCGGTGCGCGCGGGCTTGGATGGGCGACGACGCGATCGCTCGTCGGCTCCAGCATGCAGAAGGACAATGCGGCGCTCATCACGGATCTCGGTGAGGGGACGCTCGCGATCCGGGCGCTGGTGCCCGACGTTTCGATCTTCCATGCGCCGGCCGCCGACCCGCAGGGCAACGTGCTCGTCTCGCCACCCCTGATGGAGAACCTCTCGGGCGCGTTCGCGGCCCGGCGGGGCGCGATCGTGACCGTCGACAAGATCGTCGATCCGGCGTTCGTGCGTGAGCACGCGTACCTGACGCGCCTGCCGGCCGCGGCGGTTCGAGCCGTCGTCGAGACGCCGCTCGGCGGCCATCCCGGCGGGATGCGCCCGGCCGGCATCGAGGGCGTCGAGGGATACGGCGAGGACTACGACTTCTGGGTAGACATCCGTCAGGCCTCGCGTGACCCGGCGCGGATGGACGCGTGGATCAAGGAATGGGTGCTCGACTGCGACACGCACGAGCGGTACCTCGACAAGCTTGGTGCGGACCGCATCGCTGACCTTCGGCGCCGCGCGCAGCCCGACTCGTGGCGCGAGGACCTCGAAGCCTTGCTGCCCGAGGTTAAGCTCGACGAGCCGCCGAACGCGATCGAGACGGCGATGGTCGCCGCCTCGCGCGCCTTGAAGGAGAAGGTCCACGCGACGAAGGCCACTGCGATGCTCGCCGGCGCGGGGATGGCCAACCTGGCGGCGTGGCTCGCGGCGTACGACTTGGCCGAAACAGGAACGGTCGTCGATCTGGTCGCAGAGATGGGCCTTGTCGGCTACTGGCCGCGGCCCGGCGAGCCGATGCTTTTCAATCAGCGCAACTTCCCCACCTGCACGATGCTCGCCGACATCGACACGACGCTCGCCATCGTGATCGGCGGCGCGAATGCGCGCTCGGTTGGGTCGCTCGGCGCCGCGCAGGTGGACCGCTTCGGCAACATCAACTCCACCGAGATTCCCGGCGAGCAACTGCTGATGGGCTCCGGCGGCGCGAACGACGTCGCGACGTGCGCGACCGAAAGCGTGGTCGCGGTCGCGCAGTCGAAGGAGCGGATGCTCGACAAGGTGCCGTACATCACCGGACCGGGGGAGCGGGTCACGACGCTCGTATCCACGCTCGGGGTCTACGAGAAGGACCAGGGCGAGTTCGTGCTGACCGGCGTGTTCGGCGCGGACCGCGACGCGATCGCGCGCGAGTGCCGCGAGCGATGCGGCTGGGATCTTCGGGTCGCGCGGGACCTCCGCGTCGAGCAACCGCCGACCAGAGAGGAGCTCCGTACGCTCAGGATCTTCGATCCGCACGGCTGGTTCCGGAGCTGATGATGACGTTCACGTGTGTGAATCGCGACGATAAGCGTCGCCATTCACACACGGAAGCCGTTGACCCGGATGAATAAGGGATATGCGATGAAGCTGCTCGAGGGCCGCAAGGCGCTGATCACCGGCGGCGGCTCCGGCATCGGTCGCGCGACCGCCAGGCGGATGAAAGAGGAAAGCGCGCAGGTGTGCGTGCTCGACATCGACGCAGACGCGGCCGCGGCGGTCGCGAAGGAGCTCGACGGCCACGCGTTCACGGCGGACGTGCGCGACACCGACGCGGTCGCCCGGATCGTGAACCAGGCCGCCGAGGCGATGGGCGGGCTCGACGTGATGTTCAATAACGCCGGCACCTCGTTCTTCGGGCCCTTGCACATGTACACCCCTGAGGGGTGGGGCGACATCATCGGCGTGCACCTCACGGGCGTGTTCAACGGGATCCGCGCCGCCGCGCCGTTGATGGTCGAAGCCGGCGGGGGAGCGATCGTGAATACCGCGTCGATCTCGGGGACGCGCCCGTCGGCCGGCGAGGCGCCGTACGCGTCCGCCAAAGCCGGGATCGTTGCGCTGACCGCGGTCGCGGCGTTGGAGTACGCGCCGACCGTCCGGGTGAACGCGGTCTCGCCCGGCATGATCGATACCAAGCTCACCGAGCCGCTGAAGCTGTTCCCTGACCGGATGGAGGCCTTCCTCGAGAAGACTCCGCTGGCCCGGATCGGTGCTCCAGAGGAGGTCGCCGACGTGGTCGTCTTCCTCTGCTCGGACCTGGCGCGGTTCGTGACCGGCCAGAACATCGTGATCGACGGGGGGATGACGCTGCACGGCGCCGGGACCGACGGGCTCCTGGACTATTTCCTGGCGTTCGCCGAGGGGCAGGACCCACCCACCGACCCGGAGAATAGGTAACGCGATGAGGATCCGTCCCGCACTCGCCGCGCTCGCCGTCCTGGCGGCCGGGCTCATCCCATCCCAGGCCGCGGTCCCCGACCAGGGGACGCTGACGCCGGGCACGCCGCTCCTGACGTGGGCGGGCGAGGCTCCCGGTGGTGAGATCAACCCCCTGTTGCTCGTCAGCCCCGTTCCCGAGCTCCGGTGCCTCATCGCGGAGTGCGACACCTTCAAGGTGACCGTCGCGCTCGGCTCGGGCTACTGGGCGGCGAACCCGAAGGGCGCCGTCGAGTTCGCGATCAAGTGGGTCTACGACGGCGTGGTCGATCTCGACCTTCAGGTGCTCGATGCCTCCGGGAAAGTGGTCGCGCAGTCCGTAGCCGTCGACTCCAACGCCGAGAGCGTGTTCGTGCCCAACCTGGCCGACGGCGTGTACACGGCGCGCGTGATCCCGTCGAACACCTTCAACCCGGACGCCGATCCGGGCCCGGTTCCGTACGAGGGTTTGGTTCAGGTCGAGGTACCCGTCCTCGATCCGCCCGGTCAGGGCGAGGCGCTGCTGCCGAACCTCAAGCCGACCGCCCCCGACGGGTTCCACGTGTCATCCGCGCTCAACCTGGTTCCCTTCCCTGAGAACCCGCTGCTGTCGTGCTACGCGGAGGAGACGCTCGAGAACCCGGACCATCCCACCCGGTGCCTGCGCTTCAACCAGACGATCGCGAACGTCGGGACGGGGCCGCTCATCCTTCGCTTCGGGCTCGCCGGCATCGTGACGCCCGGCGGCAAGGACAACATCATCGTGCAGCGCATCTTCTCCAGCGACGGGTCGTACGTCGACTCGCCGCTGAACGAGACCTACGAGTTCCACAAAGTGCATGCGCACCTGCACTACAAGGGCTTCGGCCAATCGATCATGTATCCGTGGAGCGAGCAGAACGGACGGTCCGAGACCCCGATCAGCATCGGCAAGAAGGTCGGCTTCTGCGTGATCGACGTGCTTCTGCTCGACGAGTACTGGGGTCAGACGGGCAACGGCCCACGCGCGCACGTGTTCCCCTTCGATTGCATCGTGCCCGACGAGATCGATCCGGAAGGGCCACAGCTGTGGGTCGAACAGGGCGTGGCGGTCGGTTGGGCCGACGTCTACGGCTGGAACCTCGCCGACCAGTACATCAACATCACCAACGTTCCCGACGGCATCTACGAGATCGTCCAGAGGGCCAACCCCACTTCGTCGGTGCTCGAGACGACGGCGGCGGACAACTGCTCGTCGACGATCATCCAGCTCACCGGCGACGTGGTGACGAC
>JBKKCR010000181.1:0-10348 GCA_046712825.1 Actinomycetota bacterium
AAGGCGCGGAAGGGCTTCGGCGATGCCAGACCCTAGCGCCACGAGCGCGAGCGTTGAGATCGCAACGAGAGCTGTGCGGATCTTCTTCATGAAACTCTCCTTTCCGGCGTGAACATGTCGGACTTGAAACTCTGTCACCCGAACATCACTTAAGTCGGCTTCACCACTGAGGCTTCAACCTCGAGCCTGCCTCTGCCATCCCCGATCCGAGCTTCGCGATCGCCCGATGCAGAGCCGCGATCGCTCGAGCGCTGATCCTCAAGCGCGTCACCTCCTTTCTTCGAGGAGGGTGCACCGCCGTGGGGACGGCGGTGCACCCGGACTCGAGTTGGCGGGGGACCAACCGGGGGTTTGGTGCGGGGTTTTCAACCGATCAGATCCTTGAGCTCCTCGAGATAGGTGAGCTGGCCGCGCAGCTTCTCGATCTCGGTCAGCGGGAAACGACGATGCCCGCCGAGCGTCGCGAGATACGGCAGTCGGCCTTCCTTCGCCCACCTGGAAACGGTCTTGGGGGAGACGTGGAGCAGACGAGCCACTTCCGACGTCCTCAAATAGACCGGTCGGGGCATGTGAACCTCCTCTCGCCAGGGGAACTGCTTGCTCCACCACCGGGGCCCCACGTTTTTCCACCCCCTTTCCTCTGATCGCGGCTCTCGCGAGCCGTCCCGATACTCGCGCACCCGAAGGGGCGCTCGTAACCGGAGAAAGTCGTAGAAAAGTCATTTGCCGGGCCTTTCCGAGGGCTGAGGATCCGCCTGCAGCTCGCGAGCAGGTCGAACGGAGCGCGGAGCGACCGGCGGATATGCCCGCGCCGGGCGAGGCACCAGCGACCCCGCCGCTCGTGCTCGTACGGCCTCGCGCTCGAGCACCAGCTCTTCCGCGACCAGCACACCAACGCTCATGGCGAAAGGCACCAGCTCGGTGCGCCGCGACACGCCGGCCTTGGCCATGATGTTCTCGACGTGCTTCTTCACTGTTGCGACGCTGATAACCAGCTCGTCGGCCACCCCCTGGTTCGAGCGACCGAGCACGACCAATCTCAGGATCTCGGACTCTCGAGTGGTGAGCCGGCCGGGCAGCGAGGACCGGGGCCTGCCTTTCCTCGGCGTCTTCATGGCCTCCATCCGCGCGGACATCCGTTCCGCCGTCCGAATCGCGCCCAGCCGCTGGTAGCTCGCGAGCGCCTCGCTCGCGCTGGCCTCAGCGCCGTCCCTGTCGCCGAGTGCAAACAGCGCTTGCGCGCTCACATCGCAAACATGCGCGTGCTCGAGCACGATCTCCGTCGGTCGCTCGAGCCACGGTCGCAGCCGGCCCAACGCCTGTTCCGCGTCGTCGCAAGCCAGATCTATCTGAGCCTCGCAACGATCGATCGCTACAGCCCAGAAGGGAGCGCCGTGGAGGTGAGCGCGCGCACGATCCAGAGCGGTCCTCGCACGGGCTGGATCGTCCGCAAGCAGACAGGCCCGTGCGAAGACCGTGAAGGAGTAGGTCATTTCTCGCTCCTCGGTTTCGGGCCCGTCGATGGTCAGGATGTGCGCGAGCATTCCCGCCGCCTCATCGTGCATGTCGTTCTCGATGAGCGCCGCCGCAAGGGCGTCACTCGTCGTAATGACATCCGCGGGGTTGCCAAGTCGGAGTGCCAGTCGATGCCCGCGTGTTGCTCTGTCGAATGCCTTGGCGAGATCCCCCCGCCAAGCTGCGAGCCGACCTCCGATCCCCGAGATCGAGCACTCGGTGTTGATGTCTCCCGAGGCAACGGCGATCGCGAGCGTCTGCTCGACCATCGATTCGGCCTCGTCCCAGCGGCCGAGCAGCCCGAACAGCCAAGCCAGGTTCCCGCGGAGGTAGCTTGCGTACTCGTCGTCGGTGCAAGTCGTGAGCGCAGACTCCATGAGTCTCGCGCCATCGGTGATCGATCCTCGTATGAGTGCCACCATGCCGAGATGGCCGACGGCCTTGGAATGATTCGATGTTTGGGTGCTCTCCTCTGCCAGTGAGCGGAAGATCCGTTCCGCTTCGTCCAGTCGCCGGAGCATCCCATTGAAAGCGCCGATCGCGTGACGGATGTCGAACACCTCGTCTGGTGCAGCGAGAGGAAGAGCCTGATCCAAGTCGGCCAAGGCCAGCTCGTGGGCGCCGACGACCCGATAAGCCCGGGCGCGGCCAAGAAGGAGCCGCGCCCGGCTCTCGGCAGCTGATTCCATCTCCAGCGCGTAGGTGAAGAGGCCGATCGCTCGCTGTGGGTCGGTGTTGATCGCAGCGGTCGCTTGTCCACGAAGGGCTCGGGAGATCTCTCGGGGATCGTCGGCGACCTCTGCCAGATATCCGTACCAAACTGCCGCTTCTTCGTAGCTCCCCGCTGCCTCCGCTTCTTGCGCGGCAGCAGTCAGCACGCCTCGGAGATCTGGCGGCGGGGTCAGCGCACGCACCGCGTGATGAGCAAGCTCGGCGGCCGATGTCGTCCGGCCGGCATCCCCTCGCCGTCGAAGCTCCGCGAAGATCCGTCCATGGAGCAGGGAACGTCCCGACGTTTCTTCCTCGTCGAGCAGCGCGGCTCCATACAACGGGTGAGCTAGCCGGTAGCGAGGAGAGGGGTGCGTATCAAGCGCCACGAGTCCTTCGTCGATCAGTCGATCGACGACCTCGATGAGCCGCGAACCTCCGATCTCTCCGATCGCGGAGAGCTCGTCGAAGTCGGCGTCGCGTCCGATCGCAGCGAGCGAGCGAGCGACTGCGAGCGCGTCCGCATCGACACGAGCCAGTCGTGCGGTGATCATCTCCCTGAGCGATCGCGGTTGGCCCGGGGCGGCATCCTGATCGATGCCCCAGAAGCCTCCCGTGAAGGCGAGTGCACCGCCGGTCCGCCAACCCTGAAGCGTCTCGACGATGAACAGGGGATTTCCGAACGTTCGGGAATAGAGGAGGTCGACCAGAGAGGGCAGGACCTCTGCCCCGAGGACGGCCTCGGCGAGGGAAGCCACGGCGGACGGTTCGAGCCCGCGAACCTCGAGGTGCTCCACCCACAGATCCGCGCTCGGCTCGGGGAGGGGCGCGGCCGTCTCCTCGCCGAGACCGTGCAGACGCGCCGACGCGACGAGGCAGACCTGGGTCTCCAAGACGCGGAGCGCTGCTATGAGCAGCTCTATGCCTTCCGGTGGTGTCCAGTGGTAGTCGTCGATGAAGACCGCGAGTGGGCCGCACCGCCCAACCTCCTCGAGTGCGTCCGCGATCTGGGGGACGTCGACCGCGTATGTGTCGATCGAGCCGTTCCCTGTAAGGGTTGCGACGACACGCCCAAGCCGGTCCGGCACGGGGAACCCTCGGTGCATGCACGCGGAGGCGAACCCTTCGAGCAATTGACCAAGCGGATAACGCGGAGGAAGGCCGGCCGATGCCGGCACACGCACCGAAGCGGTGATGCATCCACGACGTTCGGCGCGATCCCGCGTCCATCGAAGAAGCGTGGTCTTTCCGATGCCCGGGGCGCCGAGCAATATGACGGCACGTTTGGCGCCGGCCACGGTGTCGTCGATCAGTTGCGCCAGCCGTGTCGCCTCGACCTCGCGCCCGATCGGCAGTTCGGGCAGCGCGCTCGGCGCCACATCCATGGGGCGCAATAGTCGAACGAAAGGGGAGTGAAGTCCAGAATGACATAAAACGCGTGAACCGGTCAGGAACCTCGACCCGCTTGAGCCGGACGATGATCGATAGGGTCGTATCATCGCGGCCGTGGCGGACAAGGATTACTCAAGCGTCCCGCTTTGGAAGAAGCTCGGCATCAAAGACGGCGGGAGCTTCGCGATCGTTCGCTCGCCAGACGATGTCTCGATCGAGATCCCGCCCGGCGCCCAACGTCTCGCCAAGCCCGCCGGGGGCACCGCAGTCATCCTGCTCTTCGAGACCCGACTCAAGGACCTCGAGAGGTCCTTCGCCTCCGCGAAGCCCAAGCTCGCCCCCGACGGCGGTCTTTGGGTCGCCTACCCCAAGAAGTCCTCGAGCCTCGCAACCGAGCTCACCTTCGAGAACGTGCAGGCAGTGGGCCTCGGGGCCGGCCTGGTCGATAACAAGAGCTGCGCGATCGATGGGAACTGGACGGCGGTCCGGTTCGTCTACCGATCGAAGGACCGTCCGGCCTAGGACCCGGACGGACTACCGGAAACTACCCGCATGGGCTATGCCCATTTGTCAGGCGAACCGGCATGCTTCGGGCACGGACCACGAGCCCGGGAGAAGGTTGCGGTGGACACGATCGTCAAGACGACCTGCGCACGCTGCGGCGACGTAGAGCTGTCACCCTCGCAGCTCGAGTTGCGCATCTGCTCGACTCCAGAGCGTTCCGTCTACGCATTCACTTGTCCGTCCTGTGCTATCCCGGTGATCAAGCCGGCCGCGGATCCGCATGTCATCACGCTTCTCCGATCCGTCGGCGTCGAGAGCGTCGGCTGGGTGATCCCCGCCGAGTTCGACGAGCCTCGCGAAGGGCCGGCGATCACGAGCGACGACCTGATCGACCTGATGCTCTTGCTCGACGAGCCGGACTGGTTCGACCGGCTCACCGCACAAAGCACCACTCGCTAGCCGCCCAGCTCTTCCCCAGCCGGGCTCCCAAGCGCGCCCCAGTCGCGCCCGGGATCCGGCCTTCTCTCTTCGGTCGCTCAGACACCCATCGCCGCTCCGCTCGTCGGATCGACCCGCGTGGCATCCATCCCCAACAGCACGAGCATGATCGACATCGTGCGCGCCTCGGCCTGCGGTGGTTTCGGCACCGGCTTGGGCTTCACCGGGGCAGCGGCCGGTTTCGGCGTTGGCTTTGCCGCGGGCTTCGGCTTTGCTTCGGGCTTCGGCTTCGCTGTCGAAGCAGAGGGGCGTCCGGCGAACACCATCGTGACGTAGATGGTTCCTCCGTCCATCTCGGCTCCGACCCCGATCTGGTTGTAGTCCTTGTCGAGGACGTTGGCCTTGTGGCCGGGCGAGTCCATGAAGGCGTTGTGGAGCGATTCGCAGTTCGACCCCATGCCGACGTTCTCGCCGAGTGCCCACCAGTTTCCGCCGACCTCGTTCTTGAGATTGCTGTTGTGGTAGATGGTTCCGTCGGCGGCCATGTCTTTGCTGTGATTGCGCGCCACGGAGACGAGGTCGCTCTTGACCACCAGCTTCGAACGGCCGACGTTGGCCCGCTCGGCGTTGATCTTGTTGAAGAAACAGGCCTCGGTCCCCGACAGCGCACCCGCTTGCGGCGCCGTGACGACGACGAGCCCTCCACTGAGACATGCAACGAGCGCGAATGATGCGGATCGTTTGAGCATTCTGTTCGGCCTCCCCGGTCCGAACAGACAGCCCGCCCTCCCGCAAACCTCCCAGCACGAGCTGGGATCGATCGGGAGTAGCGGGCTTTGCGATCCGCCCTCCCCTTTCGGTAACCCGGCTGACCCCGTTGGATGGGGTCCCGTGGCTTTGCGTCCCCGCCTCGCGACGGGTTTGCCCTTGTCGTAGGGAGCGACTGCCTATTCATTGATCAACGTTCTGGTCCGCGCGTCTAGAGCCTCCCTTTCGAATGACGAAGAACACCGTGCGTCCTGCGTCGGGAGTTCTGGGGCGGCAGCGCCCCGGATGGGAGTCGGCGCGTCGCAGAATCAGGCGCGCTCCTCCCTTCTACTATCGACACTTCGTCCAAGGGAAAGAAGGCGCTAGATGAAGAAGATCGCGATCCGGAATCGGGATGGTTGAATCGTCCTTCAGTATCGACCGAAACGACCCGGATCCTCCCATGACCTGGAAGGGCCGTGTCCGTTTGCCGTGAGAGGCGGAAGCCGACACCATATGCGCCTATGCCTCGGATCGAAGGACACGGCGGCGACCTGATCGCCGAAACGCTGCGAGCCCACTCGATCGACCGCATCTTCACCCTGTCGGGCGGCCATATCTTCCCGGTCTTCGACGGCCTCCACACGCGCGACATGCGCATCATCGACACCCGTCACGAGCAAGCCGCAGCGTTCGCCGCCGAGGCGCACGGCAAGCTGGCGCGCGTGCCCGGCGTTGCGGCGCTGACGGCCGGGCCCGGCGTGACCAACGGGATGAGCGCGATCACGTCGGCGCATTTCAACGGCTCGCCGATGCTTGTGCTCGGCGGCCGCGCGCCCGAGCTGCGATGGGGGCAGGGGAGCCTGCAAGAGATGGACCACCTGCCGCTCGTCCGGACGATCACGAAGTTCGCCGAGACGGTGTTCGAGCCCGGCGCGATCGCCGAGCGAACCGCAGCGGCGCTCGCGGCGGCCTCGCGGCCGCACCGCGGCCCGGCGTTCCTCGACTTCCCGATGGACGTTCTGTTCAGCCGCGCCGAGGCGGAGATCCCCGGCCCGGCTCCCTATCCCGTCACGATCGGGATGGACGACGACGCTGGGCGAGCCCTCGCGGCGGCCGAACGGCCGGTGTTGCTTATCGGGTCCGACGTGTGGGCCGGCGGCGCAGAGAAGGCCGCGCGGATGCTCGTCGAGTCGCAGCGCCTCCCCGCGTTCATGAACGGGATGGGGCGCGGCGTGCTGCCGGCCGATCACGAGCTGGCGTTCTCCAACGCGCGCGGTCACGCGTTCGGGCGCGCGGATCTGGTGATCGTCGCCGGGACGGCGCTCGACTTCCGGCTCGGCTTCGGGAACTTCGGGTCGGCCGGCGTGGTGCATCTAACCGACGACCCTGGAACCGTCGCGAAGCACGTGTCGCTCGTCGCCGGCGTCGGAGGGCCGTTGACCCCGATCCTCGAGGCGCTCGCCGGCGCGCCGGCACGGGATCGTGAGGACTGGGTCGGCGAGCTTCGCGCGACCGAGACGTCCAAACGCGCCGCGTTCGAGGACGAGCTGCGGGACGATCGTGCGCCGCTTCACCCATCCCGCATCTACGGCGATCTACGGCCGCGGCTGGCGCGGGACGGGATCGTGATCTGCGACGGCGGCGACTTCGCCTCGTACGCCGGGAAGTTCGTCGACGTGTTCGAGCCCGGCGGCTGGCTGGACCCCGGGCCGTACGGGTGTCTCGGCACGGCGCCGGGTTATGCGCTCGCCGCGGGCTTGTTGCATCCGGACCGGCAGGTCGTCGTGCTGCTCGGCGATGGTGCGGCGGGCTTCGGGATGGGGGACTGGGACACGCTGGTGCGCTTCGGCGTGAACGTGACGATGGTATGCGGGAACAACGGCATCTGGGGGCTCGAGAAGCACCCGATGCAGTTCGTCTACGGCTACGACGTGGCCGCCGAGCTCCGACCCGAGACGCGCTACGACGAAGTCATGACGGCGCTGGGCGGGCACGGGGAACTGGTACGGACGCCGGACGAGTTGGGGCCGGCGTTGGATCGTGCGCTGCAGACGCCGGGCCCGAGCCTGGTGAACGTGCTGACCGATCCGTCGGTGGCGTACCCGCGTAGCTCCAACTTGGCCTAGCCGAGAAGCTCCCGCGCTTTCGCCCGCTCGCGAACTGCACCCAGCCGCTCGAACGTATCCAATGCTCCGCGCAGGGGATCGGCCGCTTCCTCGCTGCCCCCGAGCGCGAGGAAGGTCTCCCCGAGCGCGAGCTCGGCCCGCGCGACATCCCACGAAGCGCTCACCCGCGTGAACCCTTCGATCGCGGACCGGAAGAGTTCGACTGCCCGCTCGAGGTTCCCCGAGTGCACCGCCAGCCGTCCTTCCATCACGTCCACCGCCGGCGGCAGCGCCTCGAACCCTCCTCGCTCCGCGTACGCCCGGAACTCGCGCGCTCGCTCCGGGATCTCTTCCCATCGTCCGGCTGCGGGTAGCGCCACGCACACAGCTTCGTAGTAGATCGAAAGTAGCGATCTCCACCGTGGCACCGTCGCGGCGGACTCAGCCATCGCCACCGCTCGCTCGATGTCGCCGCGACGGATGAGAAGCGGGACGAGCCAGGGACTCCATGCAACCAGATCCTTCTCGTCGTGCTCGGTCTCGAGGACGTGCAGGCTCGAGATGATCACGTCGGCGCCGGCGCTGTTCCCTTGGACCTCATGGATGAGCGCCGCCGCGGCGAATGCGCGCGACGCGAAGTACGGCGGCGTGGAGCGGCGTTCGCCGAGGAGGTCCTCCATGCGCCGGAAGTCCGCCATAGCCTCGTCCCATTCACCCAGGCGGAATCGCGCGAGCACGGTCCACGAGAGGACGTGGATCGCGACACCGGGCGCGTCCGATTCGGTCACGGCGATGCGTTCGTCGTTCGACGTCGCCGCGTCCCTGAATCGACCCATGACGAAGTCGACCCATGCCACCATCGCGTGGATGTCGCCAACCTCCCACGGATCGCCGAGCTCAGAAGTCAGCTGCAGCCGGCGACGATGGATCTCGGCGGCTTCGCGATAGAGGCCCTGCATCATCGGCGCCGATCCTGCTCCGTCCAGCGCAGCGGATTCGAGCCAGGCGTTCCCGAGCCGGCGCGCCATGTCCGCCGCTCGCAGTCCGTCGGCCTTCGCGGCGGAGTAGTCCTCGTCGTCCTCTGGTGGGAACGCGTACGGCCAGAAAGACTTGACGATCAGGATACGGATCAGCTCCGGGGATTCCTCGTCGAGATGCGACGCGGCTTCCGTCCCGATGTCGAGGTACTTGCGAACGTCTTGCTCGGGGGTCACTCGCGTCATGGATCCGGGGTATCGCAACGGTGTCTCCAGCGCCCAGGCACAGAACTCCGCGATGAGGCGATGGTCGTCGGGAGCCGCGGCCACCACCTCGTCGACGGCTTGGCAGAGCGTCCGCCACGCGTCCTCTCCCCGATAGTGGTACTGGTACGCGAGTCCGAGCAGCTCGAGCGCTTCCGCGCGCTCCAGACCGCCGGCCGCGAGCGCGAGGGCTTCCTCGGCGTAGCGTTGGCTCCGGTCGATCACGAATCGATCCTTCGCGACATCCGAAGCGAGGAGAAGGTAACGCACGGCTTTCGCGCGAAGCGGCTCCGCGTCGACCGCGGCGAGTCGAGCGGCTCCCTTGACCGCCTCCGCGAAGTGGTAGGCGAGGAGCTCCGCGAACTCGCGGCGTCGTTCGCCGGCGGTTTCCTCCAGCCACACGGCAACCGTGGCATGCGCTGTCGCGCGATCGCGCTTCGGCAGGCTCTCGTACGACACGTCGCGCGTCAGGACGTGCTTGAAGATGTACTCGCGGTCTCCGCCGATCGATGACGACAGCCGAGCGCGGATCAGCTCGCGGGACTCCAGGGCGTCCAGCACCTCGTCGATGTCCCCGACCTCTTCGCCCACGAGCCTGCGCAGTGGCCCGGTCCAGAAGATACGACCGACGACCGCTGCGCTCTGGGCCACGCGTTTCTCCTGCGGCGACAACAGATCGATGCGAGCGGCGAGGACGCCCTGGACCGTGTCGGGGATGACGACCTCGCCGCACTCGGCGGTGCCCTTCCAGCGACCTTCGTCGTGGACGATCATCCCTTCGTCGATCAGGTGCCGGACGATCTCCTCGAGGAAGAACGGGTTTCCCTCCGCCCGTTCGAGGATGCGCTCGTTCACATCGCGCGGGAGATCCTCTACCGACAGCAGGAATTCGATGAGGCGGCCCGATTCGTCGAGCGACAAGGGGTCCAAGAAGATCGACGAGAAGTTCCGCCGTCCGCCGCCCCACGCGGGCCGCCGCTCCGTGAGCTCCGGCCGCGCCGGACAGATCAGCAGGACCGGTCCTTGCATCCGGTCGGCGAGCTCCTCGAGGAGATCCAGCAGCGCCGAGTCTGCCCAATGGATGTCCTCGATCAACGCAACGACCGGGCGATCCTGGGCCAGTCCCGAGAACAGCGAGCGCCAGGCGGAGTGCGTCTCGACCCGGACCTGACGCGGCGACAGGTCGCGGAACGCGACGGCGGGGTCCTCGACGCCGACCGTGTACGCAAGTGCGGCCGTCGCGCGGGCCGGCTCGGCGGCGACGTCCGGCGTGAGCAGCTCGCGCCCGAGCTTACGGATCTTCTCGACGACGAGGTCGGGTGGGTCGGTGTCGAGGACGCCGGCGAGGCCCTTGAGGATCTCGGCCAGCGGCCAGTACGTGACGCCCTCGCCGTAAGGGAGGCAGCGCCCGGAGACGATCAGAGGAGCTTGCTCGCCGGACTCGATCCCCTGGAGGAACTCCGACGTAAGGCGGCTCTTCCCGACACCGGCGTCGCCGTAGACCGTTGCGAGGTGCGGCCGCTTCTCGTCGGCGACGCGCTTGAACAAGGATGTGAGCAGCTCCATCTCAGAGCCCCGACCAACGAGCGGCGCGCGCAGCCCCGGGATACCGCGCTCGGCGGCCAGCCGTTGCTCGCCGGTCAAGCGGAGCGCGCGGACGGCGTGACCCTTGCCTTTCAATGCGAGGGGTCCGAC
>JBKKCR010000182.1:0-20819 GCA_046712825.1 Actinomycetota bacterium
GTGGTGAGCCGGCGGATCGCGGCCGGCGGAACCACGCCTTTCACTTCCGCGAGGTACGTTCGGGGGATCTCGTAACGGGGGTGCGACAGACGGTGGGTCAGCTCCCCGTCGTCGGTCATGAGGAGCAGCCCCTGGGTGTCCGCGTCGAGCCGGCCCACCGGATACAGGCGCCGATCGGATCGGACCAGATTTATCACGGTCGGCCGGCCTTGGGGATCGGTGACGGTGGTGACGACACCGGTCGGCTTGTTGAGCAAGACGTACTCGTGATCGGTCTTGATGTGGACTCGCTGTCCGTCCACCTCGATCTGAGAAGTCTCGGGGTCGACGCGCATCCCGAGGGTCGTCGCAGGGCGTCCGTCGACCCAGACCCGGCCGGCCAGCATCAACTGCTCGGCCGCTCGACGCGATGCGATCCCCGCATGGGCAAGAACCTTTTGGAGTCGCTCCCCTTCTTGAGAAGCCGAAGGTTCCGTCGCTCTCGGGGGAGGCTGCCTTCGTGGCGGTCGGGAAGGCCGGGCAGGGCGGTCGGGCCGGCCGGCACGGAGGAACGCCGCCTCGCGGGCTGATTTTGCAAACCGTTCCGACGGCCGAGCGTCGTCGGGCCTGCCACCTCGAGTAGGGCTGGTCTTGCGGTCGGTCCGTGCAACCCGTTCGCGCCCGGTCCCCGCGGACCGGCCTGGTCGCGACTGCCGCTCGGGCCGAACCCGTTCGGGCTTTGCCGACCGTTCGGGTCGACCGGACCGCTCGAATCTCGGTGCCCGATCGGGTCGCGCTGCCCGCTCGGGTCTGCCGGCGCGGTCCGGCTTGGTTTTGCGGTCCGGTCGAGCGAACCGCTCGCGGTCGGGTCGTGCAAACCGATCGGGTTTGCCCGCGCGTTCGGGCTTTGACGATCGACCCGTTCGTGCGAACCGCTCGCGGTCGGGTCGTGCGAACCGTTCGGGTTTGCCCGCGCGTTCGGGTCTCGGGGACCGGTCCGGTCGTGCGGATCTTTCGGGTCTGCCGGCTCGTTCTGGCCTCGCCGACCGGTCGGGTCGTGGAGTACGGTCGGCGCGTGGAGAACGGTCGGATCCGCCTCGGCGGTCGGGCCGAGCCGAACGATCCGGACGCCCGGCCGTAGGGGTGCGTCGCCGGCTCTTCGCTTTCGGATCGGTCGAGCGACGGGCCGACGGGCGAGGAGGACGCGGGTTACGGCTCGAGCTCATCGGTGGCCGCAGGGGGTGGAAGCATCGAGGCGATCGGCAGCAGATCGTCGACAGATTCCAGCCCGATCCTCTCGAGGAACTGCGGCGTCGTTCCATAGAAGACCGCCTGCCCAGGGCCCGGGTCGCGACCGACTTCCGTCACCAAGCCGCGCTGCTCGAGCGTCCCGACGACACCTTCGGACTCAACCCCACGGATCGCGGCGATCTGCATCCGGGTCACGGGCTGCTTGTACGCGACGATGGCCAGCGTTTCGAGCGCGGCCTGGGTCAGCCGTGGCTGCTGCACCGAGCGAACGAACCGCTCGACATACGGCGCTGCGTCGGGGTGCGTATACATCCGCCAGCCGCCGGCCACCTCGCGCAGTGCAACCCCTCGCCCGGACGACTCCAGGTCTGCAGCAAGTTCGCGGAGCTCGGAATCGACGACGTCCTTCGAAGACTCGGTGATCTGAGCGAGGATCGTCAACGGCGTCGGCTCCTCGGTTACGAACAGGATCGCCTCGAGGATCCGGCGGAGCTCGTTGCTCACGGTTTCTCCTCTCTCGCAGCAGGATCGAGCTCGACGACGGTGCCATCGAGACTGATCACGTCGTCGAGCCGGATCTCGCCGGTGGCCTCTTCTTCGAGCGGCGCACCTTCGTACTCGTCGACCGGGCCGGAAGCCGCGGCGTCGCCGAGCCACCGCACGTCTATCTGGCCGAAGGTTCCAGCCTGCGACGCATCGGCCTCTCCCCTCTTGATCAGCTCGAGCACGGCAAGGAACCGAACGATGACGTTCAGGCGGTCGGGGATCCCGCGAGCGAGCTGACGGAACGTTGCCGTCTTGCGCCTCCGCAGTTCGGTCCGAACGTAGGCGATCGCCTCGGCGACCGAGATGCGGATCGGCGCGATGTGCGATGTGTCGATATAGATCACGGTCTTGGGGCCGAGCATCCGCGCGGCGATCTCCGCGAACCGCTGCGGAGAGACCCTCGCCATGAGATCGGGCGCCAGCTTCGCGAACTCTTCGCCGGCACCGGCAGTACGTGGGAGGTAGCCGGCGTTCTCGGCCATCAAAGAAGCGATCTTGGTCGCGGCTTCCTTGAACGCTCGGTACTCGAGAAGTCGGGCGATCAACAGGTCACGGTCGCTGACGTCGATCTCATCGTCGCCGCGCGGCGGTCCTGGCAGAAGCCGAGCGGCTTTCATCTCGATCAGCGTGGCGGCGACGATAAGGAACTCGGTGGCCACTTCCAGATCGAGCTCCTGCATCTGCTTGAGGTGCTCCAGGTACTCCTCGGTGATCGAAGCGAGCGACACGTCGTAGATGTCGAGCTCGCGCTTGGAGATCAGGTGAAGGAGCAGGTCGAAAGGCCCTTCGAACACCTGGGTTCGAACCTGATAAGGCATCGCCGGCCAGTGTAGCGGCGGTGCCGGACCCGGCCAACGAGGCCGGTCAGCACACCCCGAGAAGGGGGCAGTACACAGCCTCACCCATGTTCTCGAGCACCCGCGGGAAGATTAGGAACAGGGCAAGGAGGAACAAGATCAGGTATTGGCCGAGCTCCTCCATCTTCATCGCAGCCGCCGGCGATAGGAAGCGGGCGAGGATCTTCGATCCGTCGAGCGGAGGGATCGGCAGGATGTTGATGATGAAGAGGAACGAATTGATGATCGTGATCCAAAAGAAGATCTGAAGGAGACGGGTGGAGTCGCCGGCGTTTCGGAACCCGAACGCGGCCAGCGCGGCGAGCGCCAAGTTGAAGACGGGTCCGGCGAGTGCGGTCAGGACCGCGTCCCTCTTGGGGTTGCGCATCCGGCCGGGGTGGATAATGACCGGCTTCGCATAGCCGAAGAAGAAGCCGAAACTTGCCCTGAAGAGGACCGTTACCAGGAACACGGCAGGCATGATCAAGGTGCCGAAGGGGTCGACGTGGGCCTTCGGGTTGAGCGTCAGGCGGCCCATCATCCGGGGGGTCGGATCGCCGAGGCTGACCGCTACTCGGGCATGGGCGAACTCGTGTCCGATCATGCCCATGTAGATGCCGAGCGCGGCACCGATGAAACCGTAGAGATCGATCCTGCTCATAGACCTGGAAGTCTCACCCTGTCACAGCTTCGGGTGAAACTTGACCTCGATGATCGGTCGAGGGTTTCAGCGCCGGCGCCCGAGCCGCTCGACGAGGATGGCCGCGGGGCCGTTCGCGTCGAGGTCGGCCAGGACATAGGAGAGCGCCTCTCGGACGATCCGGCCTCGGTCGGCCGAGATACCGTGCTCCTTCATCGAGAGGCGCGCGCGCTCCAGTGACAACAGCTCGTCACGGGTGCAGTAGAACGTCACCTTCTCCTCGTGCCGTTGTCTCCCGCTCCCCGTTTTGGGGACGTGTGCCTTCGTCTCCTTGTCGATATATCTCTGAGGCGCTCTGTCTACTCTCGGCTGATCCTGCTGCTCCGGGCTCGATGACGAGGGACGGATCGGCGATGGCTCCGGTACTTCCTTCACTTCCTTGACTGATGTTGCCCGGAACAACTCGTCCGCTCCCGGCAAGCTCGCTCGTTTCGTCGACAATCCCAAGCACCTCCTTGGCCAGAGCGCGGTAGTCGGAGGCGCCGGATGAGGCCCCCGCGTACGTGAGGATCGACTCGCCGGCGACAGGGGCTTCGGCGAACCGGATGGTCCTGCGGATCACGGTCTTGTACAGATACGGTCCGAACGCATCCCTGACCCGCTCGAGAACTTCCCGGCCGTGGAGGGTTCGTCCATCGAACATGGTCGGGATGATTCCCTCGAGTCTCAAGTCAGGGTTTAGCCTGTCGCGCACTTTCTCGACGGTGTCCATGAGCAGGGCCATCCCACGGAGCGCGAAGTACTCGCATTCGAGTGGGATCACGACACCATCGGAGGCCGTCAGTGCATTCACGGTAAGCAAGCCCAGCGACGGAGGGCAATCAATCAATATGTAGTCATATCCACTTCTCAACTGTGTCAGCGCCCGTTTCAGCGCTTGCTCGCGTGCAACTTCGCTAACCAGGGTGATCTCGGCCGCGGAGAGGTCGATGTTCGACGGCAGGATCTCCAAGCCGGGAACTTCGGTTTTTATCACGGCGGAATGCGGGTCCACCTCGCGCTCCAGCAACAGGTTGTAAACCGTGAGCTCGAGCGACATCGGGTTGATCCCCAAGCCGACCGACAGCGCGCCTTGCGGGTCGAAATCCACGAGGAGCACGTGCTTGCCGAGCTCCGCCATCGCAGCGCCAAGATTGATGGTGGTCGTGGTCTTTCCAACCCCGCCCTTCTGGTTGGCGAGGCTCAGGATGCGGGCCACCAGGCTCCCCCCTCGATTTGTCGACAAGACGACCTAGCGACGAGTCGTCTTGTGGGCGGCGACGTTACATCAACGCCTGCGGCGAGTTCAAGTCCAGATGAATCCGCTATCGTGACCTGGATGGATGCGATGAACGAGGCCGGTTCGCCGGATACGGTTGAAACCCCCGAAACGCGAGGCGTTGAGCCCTCGCCGCCTGAAAACGTGGCCGGTACCGTGAAACGCATGTCCCCCCTCAGAGCCGGGTTGATTTCGGCCGCGATCGGTCTGGCGATCGCCGCCGGCGTGTTCGCCGGGTTCGGCTTCCCGGGAACGCTCAAGGCTGCCCACTCCGACAGCCGGTACGGGATGACTGCGACTATCGATGAGGTCGTTCACGTCGGACTTGGACCTTTCCACCCCAGCGGTCCCCGCGAGATCAGGATCATCGCGGTGAGCCTGGAAGACCCCTCGCCGGCGATCCAACTGGACTCGATCCGGATCACCCGTTTCGACGACGCCTCCCCGGTGTTGCTCGGCTCGGACAAGGGTCCACGCGAAGACATCGCAGCGCTCCCCGAGGCTCTCGGTGTGGTGCTCGAATCCGGCGACGACGGCGGCTTCTGGGTCTCGTTCCACGTCACCGCAACCGGGACCCACACCTTCTCGGGCGTCCGGATCACCTACCGGTCGGGATGGCTGACGCGAACGACCGTCGTGGGGCCGAAAACCCAGGTTCGGGTGGGAGAGACGCGCGGCCCGCGAACCGACCGCGGTACGCGGCCGGGCCCGACCCCCTCCCGAGGTTAGCCCTCTCCGAGATCGCGCGGAGCTAGAGGCTCTGGAGGTCACCGGGCGTGTAGACGCCCACGTAAGTAGATGTGACCCTGGGGGGTCCGTCGCAGAAGATGTCGCACGGCAGATTGTAGAGTTCCGGAGCGGCCACGACGAGGAGGGTGCGCGTTCCGGATAGGCCATTCGCTGTGCTGAAGGAACACGTCAGCCGAGCCACGGCCGCGAGCTGCAGGTTCCCACTGCACGATCCACCGATGTTCGGTCCGAAAGCCGGGATAGGGACGATCGTGCAGAGAAAATCGACACAGAAATCGACGCTGACGATGTACCCCTTGCGGAACACGGGTGCCGAGTCGATGCGCAGCCGACACGCTGCTGATCCTTCCGGACAGACGCGGTGGGCCACGAAATCCACTCCGAAGGAACCTTGGTAGGAACCGCCGTCTAGGGAAAGCCCTCCCATGAACGAGAAACGTCCGACGACCGTGTCCTCGGTGTTGCCGCAATACGCGTTCTCGCATAGCGCAATGTGAGCTGCCCCGGCCGTGGGCACCGGAAGGTCCTTCTTCGCCGGTGACGCCACTCCCGGAATCGCCATCAGCGCCCCAAGAACCAAGAACACTGCAACCCGCCGTCGAATCATGCGTACCACCCCCTGGAACCGCAGGATTCGCCGTCTTCGGACAAATCACCTGCATGGGTAAGTGATGGGCCAGCCCTTCGGGCCGTCAGGGTGCGAAGCGGCCTAGCTGCTTTCCTTCTGCTTGCAGCTCATGCACAGGCGCGCGTATGGGATTCCCTCGAGCCGCTCCGCGCCGATCGGCTCGCCGCACCGTTCGCAGATCCCGAAGGTGCCCTTCTCGATCTTCGACAATGCCAAGTCGACGTCGACGAGGTTCTCCCGGAGTCGCTCGATGACGGCGAGGACCTTGTTGCGTTCGGCCGTGGACTGGGCGCTGTCGGCGAAGCCGAAGTCCAGGTTGAGCCCGTCGACCGTGTTCTCCTGATCGGGGTCCGCCCCCATGTCGGCGAGCTGCTTCCGGAGATGTTCCTTCGTCTCTTCGAGAAGTTCTTTATGACGCGTGAGTTCGGCTGCTTCCATGCTGGCCCTCCCCTATCCCTTCCGCGCCCGGGCACGCTTGGCGCGCGGATGGGCGGACTCGTAGACCTCTCGGAGCCGCTCGCGACTCACGAGCGTGTATACCTGCGTCGTCGAGACGCTCGCGTGGCCGAGCAGTTCTTGCACCACGCGGATGTCGGCTCCGCCGTCGAGCAGATGTGTCGCGAACGAGTGGCGGAGCGTGTGCGGAGAGATACGGCGCCGGAGCTCTGCGGCCGCGGCGTGCTTCTTGAGAAGCTTCCAACATCCTTGCCGGGTGAGGCGCGTGCCCCTCGCGTTGAGGAACACGGCCGCACCGGACGCCGACTTGGCGAGACCGGGACGCGCCTGCGTGAGATAGCGCTTGAGCGAATCCACCGCTGCGCGACCGAGCGGCACGATCCGCTCCTTCGATCCCTTCCCGATGCAGCGCACTGAGCGCTCCTCGAGGTCGAGATCGTCAACGTCCAGAGCGGTCAGCTCCGAGATGCGCAGGCCGGCCGCGTACAGCAGCTCCAAGATCGCTTGGTCCCGCGACGCGATGGCGCCGTCTGCGGGAACCGCCGCGAGCAGCCGCTCGACGTCCTCGACCGGGAGCGCGCGCGGCAGCGAGCGAGGCACCCGCGGCGAGCCCACCGGCTCGGCGGGATCGGCCCGCGAAACGCCTTCGCGGACGAGGAACTTGTGGAACCCGCGCACCGCGGCTAGCACCCGGGCGACCGTCGCGCTCGAGTAGCGCTTCCCCGGGGCGTACTCACGTTCCCGCAGCATCGCGAGGAAATCGGTGATGTCCTGCTCCCCTACCTTGGTCGGGTCGGTGATCCGTCGCTCGGCGAGATACCCGAGATACAGCCGCAGGTCGCGCCGGTACGCCACCTGCGTGTTCGGCGCGACGCCGCGCTCCACGGCAAGGTGATCGAGGAACCTGTCGGCATACTTGACGAGCCGCGGGTCGAGCTGCGGCTGGGAAGGTTGAACGTTTTCGGCGATCGTCATCGCATCCATCTTCGGGGTTGGGAGCGACCCGGTTGGGTCGCGTCAGGACTCGACGGGCACGAGCGCGGTGAGCGGTGTGTGCTCGAGCCCGTGTGCTTCCGCGACGGGCCGGTTCGTCACGCGTCCCTCGTGCACGTTCACTCCTTTGGCGAGCGCCGGGTCCTCCCGGATCGCCCCCGCGAAGCCTTTGTGAGCCAGCGCCACGACGTACGGCAATGTGGCGTTCGTGAGGGCGTACGTCGAGGTGTGCGGAACCGCACCCGGCATGTTTCCTACGCAATAGTGTACCACCCCGTGGGTTACATAAGTCGGGTGCGTGTGGGTGGTGACCCGGCTCGTTTCGGAGCATCCGCCCTGGTCGATCGAGATATCGATGAACACCGAGCCGGGCTTCATCGAGGCAACCATCGCCTCGCTGATGAGCTTCGGAGCGAGCGCACCGGTGACGAGAACCGCGCCGATCACGACGTCGGCGAGCGCCACCTGCTCCTCGATGACCAGCGACGCGGAGGCGAGCGTCAGGATCCGGCCCTTGTGGATGTGGTCCACGTACCGGAGTCGCTCGACGTTCTTGTCTAGCAGGACGACTTCGGCCTCCATGCCTTGCGCGATCCATGCGGCGTTCATCCCCGCCATCCCGGCGCCGATGACGCACACGCGCGCAGGGTGGACGCCCGACACGCCGGAGAGCAGGATCCCGCGGCCTCCGGCGGCACGCTCGAGGAAGTGCGCAGCGACGTGTGACGCCATCCGTCCGGCGATCTCCGACATCGGAGCGAGGAGCGGCAACCGTCCGTCCGCGCTCTCGACGGTCTCGTAGGCGATCGCGGTGACCTTACGCTCGATAAGCGCCTCGGTGACGTCGCGGTGGGCGGCGAGGTGCAGATAGGTGAAGAGGATCTGATCCGGCCGCATGATGGCGAACTCCGAGCGCTGGGGCTCCTTCACCTTGAGGATGAGATCCGCGCGTTCCCACACGTCCTCGGCAGAGCGAACGAGCTCGGCACCGGCCCGCTCGAAGGCGACGTCGGGGATGGAGGATCCGGCGCCGGCGTCTCGCTCGAGCACGACCCGGTGGCCCTCGGCCGTCAGCTCACGGACGCCGACCGGCGTCATGGCGACGCGGTATTCGGCCTCCATCACCTCTTTGGGCACGCCGATGATCATCGCGACGTCAGGGTAGCCGAGGCCCCCGAGCTTAGGTCGTGGCGGGCTGTTCGGCGCTCTCGGACGACCGCGTCCGAGACTCCGCTCTCGCGAGCGCCGCTCCGACGAAACCGAAGAACATCGGGTGCGCCCGGGTGGGGCGGCTCTTGAACTCCGGGTGGAACTGCGAGGCGAGGAAGAACGGGTGGTCGGGGATCTCGATGATCTCGACGAGCCGGCCTTCGATCGTCGTTCCGGCGAAGCGCATCCCGGCGTCCTCCATCGGCCGTCGGTACCGGTTGTTCACCTCGTAACGATGCCGGTGGCGCTCGAGCACGACACTCTCGCCGTACAGCTCACGCGCGAGCGATCCGGGCTCGAGCTTGCATGCCCAAACGCCGAGACGCATGGTCCCGCCCATGTTGAGGATGTCTTTCTGGTCGGGCATCAGGTCGATGACCGGGTGCGGAGTCGTGGCGTCGAACTCGGACGAATTCGCGTTCTCGAGCCCGCATGCGTTGCGCGCGAACTCGATCACCGCGCACTGCAGGCCGAGACACAAGCCGAGGAACGGCACGCCCTGCTCGCGCGCGTAGCGTACGGCCGCGACCTTGCCCTCGATCCCGCGCACACCGAAACCGCCGGGAACGAGGATCCCGTCCAGTGTGCCGAGGACGTCGTGGTTCTCGGTGAGTTCGTCGGAGGCGATCCAGACGATCTCGACCCGCGCGTCCTGTGCGATGCCGCCGTGCTTCACCGACTCGACCACCGAAAGGTAGGAGTCGGCCAGCGTCACGTATTTGCCGACGATACCGATGCGAACCGTGCGCTTCGCGGCGGACATCCGTCGAACCAGCGCCTGCCACTCGGTCAAGTCCGGCTCGGCTGCTTCGAGTCCGAGGTGCTTCACGACGTATGAGTCGAGGCCCTCGGAATGCAGTACCAGAGGTATCTCGTAGATGTTGCTGGCGTCGAGCGCGGACACGACCCCGGTGACGTCGACGTCGCACATCAGAGCGATCTTCTTCTTCAGCGAGTTTCCTAGGGGCCGGTCGCTCCGGCACACGATCGCGTCGGGCTGGATACCGATCGAGCGCAGCTCGGCGACGGAGTGCTGGGTCGGCTTGGTCTTGAGCTCGCCCGACGGCCCGATGTAGGGAACGAGCGAAACGTGCAGGTAGAAGACGTTGTCGCGGCCGACATCGTGGCGCATCTGCCGGATCGCTTCGAGGAAGGGCAGCGACTCGATGTCGCCGACCGTTCCGCCGACCTCGGTTATGACGATGTCCACTTCCTCGGTCGCCAGGCGGCGGATCTTGCTCTTGATCTCCTCGGTGATGTGCGGGATGACCTGCACCGTCGCGCCGAGGTAGTCGCCGCGGCGTTCACGCGCGATCACGGCCGAGTAGACGCTGCCGGTCGTGATGTTGGAGTCGCGGGAGAGGTTCTCGTCGAGGAAACGCTCGTAGTGACCGATGTCCAGGTCGGTCTCGGCGCCGTCGTCGGTGACGAAGACCTCACCGTGCTGGAACGGGTTCATCGTCCCCGGGTCCACGTTGATGTACGGGTCCAGCTTCTGCATGACGACCCGCAGACCGCGGGATTTCAGGAGCCTGCCGAGAGAGGAAGCCGTGAGCCCCTTGCCGAGGCTCGAGGAAACGCCGCCGGTGACGAAGATGTGTTTGGTCAAAAAAAACCCCCGCGGACCGCCGTTCGGTCCTCGGGGCAACATCCTAACACCGCCCGGCGACACCGGCCAAGCATCTCGGTTACGAGGTCGGCACCCGTCCCGCGCGGTCGGCGGCGCGAAGCGGACCGATGCGGTCGATCCAGTGCGAAAGCGTCGGGCCTTCTGCCACCAGCGTCAACGCGATCAGCAGTCCGAGCAGGGAGAGCTTCAGCCAGTCGGCGGGATCCGCGATCAGGATCGCGCCGCCGAGGAGCGCTCCGATCGCGTTCGATCCTGCGTCGCCGAGCATCGCGCGCTCACGAAGGTCGAACGGGAGGAACCCTGCGACGGCGCCGAGCGCAGCGGCCGCGGCGATCTGCAGGTGCGGGACCAGGATGGCCAGCGGAACGGCGGCGACGACGAATGCCTTGCCCGCCCGGCCGGGACGGACGTCGAGCGCATTGAAGAGGTTGGCCATCAACGCGATGATCCCGGTGGCTACGACGGCCCAGCCGAACGAATCGCTTCCCGACCCGATCACGAAGGCGAGGATGCCGCCGCCGACGATCTTCAGCGTCCCCGGCGTTATCCGGCCGTGGGCGAGGTCGGGGAGGTGACTGCGCCAGCCGCGCTTCTCCTGCTCCGCGACGTCGTCGAACAGCCCGAGCAGTCCGAACCCGAACACGAGGATCAGCAAGGGATACGAGACCAGGAGGGCGATGGCCGCAGACTCCGCACCCGGCTCGATGAGCCGGATGAAGGCGACGAGCGCCACGCCGGCGGCGAATCCGATCACGACCGCGATCCCGAGGCCGGTCGCGACCGGAACGCCTCGGTAGTTGCGGCGAGTGACCCGCGCCGAGGGGATCGAGCCGTGACAGATCCACCGGGTGACCAAGGCGGCGATCGCGGCGGCGCCGAGGGCGAGCAGGATCTTCGTCAACGGCGCCTCCATCGGCTCGCCAGGGCTCGGGCGACCTCGGCTCCCTGGCGGGCGCGGTGAGCGAAACCGGCCGGGTCGCGGCCCGTCTTGGCATGCGTGAACTCGCAGGGCACTTCGATCACACGGTACCCCGCCCGAAGCGCGTCGACGGTGAAGGCCGCGTCGACGCCGAAGCCGGGCGCGAACCCGCCGACGGCTTCGACGACCTCGCTGCGGATCGCCCGTTGTCCGGACAGGGGGCGATCCATGACGCTGCCGGCGAGGTGGCGCACTCCCCAGCGCGCGAAGGTCTCGACCAGCCCGAAACCGGACGGCCCCTCGTCGCCCCTCGGCGGCGCGGCGATCGCGACGTCGATCTTCCCGGCCAGCACGGGCTCGAGGAGCGCAGCGAGCGCGCGAGCCGAGTAGCCGAGGTCCGCGTCGACGAGCAGATACACGTCGCACGGACCGGCGGTGGCGATCCCCTGCCGCAGCGCGTTGCCTTTCCCGCGCGATCGGCCGAGCCGGACGACCCGGGCTCCGGCGCGCTTGGCTTCCTCGGCGGTGGCGTCGGTGGAGCCGTCGTCGACGACGACGATTTCCCCCACCTGGGGGATGGTGCGGAGGGCCGAAACGGTCGCCCCGACCCGACCGGACTCGTTGCGCGCCGGAACGATGGCGACGATTTTCACGTCTTGCCGACGTCCGGTGCGACGGCCTGCGCGCCTCCCCGCACCCCATAGTGCGGCGCCGGCCGGCCGAGGATGAGGTCACGCAACGCGTACACGAGCGAGAGGCGTCCGGCGACGGAGTCGGCGTGATCCACGGAGCTCACCGTTTTCGCCAGCGCCCGGTCGCCGCGGATCTTCTCGGCGAAGGACCGTGGCACGCCCATCGCTTCGGCAACGCCGGCGATGCGCGTCGTTGTCAGGCGGCGAAGGAACGGGATGAAGAACGCATCTTCACTTGGGGTTGCGTCATCCGCCCCCGAAGTGACGACGACGACCAGCGCGTTCGCGGCCGGGAACGCACCGGTCTGAGGGAGGTCGTCGACGTCGAGGAATCCGGAGTTCTCGAGCGCGCCGATCAGGTCCCCTTGCGTCTGCGGATCACTCGAGCCGCCGAGCCTCGTTGCAAGACGTGCCGCCGCCTCAGTGACCACGTCGTCGCGCGATGTTGCGCTAAGGCCGAGCACGGTCGCGAGCTGCTGGGTCGTTGCCGGCTGGTCAAGCGCCCAGCGCTCGGTGAGCGTCAGTCTGGTGGGCCGCTTGGCGCCGGCCAGGGTCAGCGTCTCGCCGATAGAGTTCACGAGATCGCCTTCGGCCCGGCGGTCCGTCACGATCACGACGGCGCGTCCCGCGAGCAGGCCCTGGAGGAGCGGCGGGACCACCGCATCGGAGAACCCCTCGAAAAGATCCAGCTGCTGCTGGAGAGCGTCACGCTCGTCCCTCATGTTGTTGAACTGTTCCTGCAAGGCGTTCGTGTTGTTGCGCAGGCCCTTGACGACCTCCTGATCGATCACGGTCGTGCCGGCGAGGATGCCCAGGCCCAGCGCCAGGAACACGGCCGTGAGCGAGACGATGTGGTACCGGAGGTTGATCATCGCTAGAAGAGATTTCGGATCCGGGTGAACATCTGCTCGAACCATAAGCGGACCGCGGGCGAGATGAGCGCGACCATCAGCCACGTGAGCAGCGCGGCGCCGATCAGCAGCATCAGGTCGCGCGTCCGGACGATCGGCCGGTAGAGGCGGTTGACGCCCTTCGCGTCGACGAGCTTCGGTCCGACCTTCAGGCGCACGAGGAAGGTGCTCGCCATCCCGCCGCGACCTTTGTCGAGGAACTCGACCAGGTTCGCATGCGAGCCGACGGCTACGATCAGGTCGGCGCCGCGCTCGTAGGCGAGCAGCAACGCGATATCCTCGCTCGTACCGCCGCTGGCGAAGACCGACGCGTCGATCCCCAGCCCTCGAACCCGCTCGTGGCCCGGCGCGCGGCCGTCGGGGTAGGCGTGGACGATGACCTCGGCGCCGGAGGTGAGCGCGGCGGTAGAGACCGAGTCCATATCGCCGATGATGATGTCGGGCTTCAGGCCTTCCTCGATCAACGCGTCCGCGGCACCGTCGACCGCGACGATCACCGGCTTCACATCCGAGATGTATCCGCGGAGCGTCTGCAGATCGCGTTTGTAGTCGTAGCCACGAACCACGACGAGCGCGTGGCGCCCCTCGAACGTGGTTCGGGTGTCGGGAACTCCCGCGCCGCTGAGGAACAACTCCCGTTCCTGTGCGAGGTACGTCATCGTGTTGCGTGAGAACGCCTCGAGCTCTTCGCCCATCCGCGCGTGCGCGGCGCTCAGCTGGCGGTCGAGCTCTTCTCCTTCGAGCAGGATCCCCTTCGCGATCACCTCGTCCGCGCGCAGCAGCTCGGTGCCTCGCAGCGTCAGCCGCTCCCCTTCCGTGACCGCGTCGAGCACGTCGGCGCCGGCGCGATCGACGAGCGGCACGCCGGCGCGTGCGAGGATCGCCGGCCCGGTGTTCGGATAGCGGCCGGTGATCGAGGCGCGGGCGTTCACCACGGCACCGACGCCGCGCTCCACGAGCCCTTCCGCCGAGACGCGGTCGAGGTCTTCATGGTCGATCACGGCGATCTCGCCGGGACGGAGGCGGTGTATCAGGTCTTTCGTACGCCGGTCGACGCGGACGGTCGCCTCGACGCCGTCGGCGTCACGGCGGCGCCGCCAGCGGGACTTGCGGGCGCCCGGGCGGATCGCCGTCCGGGCAGGGTTCTTGGCCATCGGTTCAATGGTAGTCGTCTGGGAGGCGGAACTTCTCGCGCACCAGCTGCCAGAACGGCGAGCTATCGACCTTCGCGAGCCGAAGGCGGCGGCCGGCCGCCCGCACGCGAACAAGCGCGCCGGTCGTGAGTTCCACGGCTTTGCGGCCGTCGACCGACAAAGAAACGGCGTCGGGGTCCGGAAGCACCGTGATCGTGACGGCTTCGTTGCGCGAAACCACCATCGAGCGATCGAAGAGCGTGTGCGGCGCGACCGGAGTGACGATAAGACAATCGAGTTTCGGGGAGACGATCGGCCCGTGCGCGGAGAACGAATACGCGGTCGAGCCGGTCGGCGTCGCGACGATCAGACCATCCGCAGCGACCGTCGTGAACATCTCATCCCCGATCGCCAGCCCGAGCTTGATCAGTCGGCCGGGGATGGTCTTGGAGGCGATGATGTCGTTGATAGCGATGAAGCGTTCGACAACCTCGCCGCCCTGCTCGACTTCGCCCTCCAGCGTCATTCGCTCTTCCACGTCGAAGCCTTCGTTGATGATGCGGTCCAATGCCGCCTCGAGCTCGCCGCGTTCGATCTCCGCGAGGAAGCCCAGACGTCCGAGGTTCACGCCGAGGAGCGGCGCGCCGGTTGGCAGGACCATCGCCGCCGCGCGCAGGAGCGTGCCATCGCCGCCGAGAACGAACACCAGATCGAGATCCGATCCGAAGCCGGCCTCGTCCACGACGGTCACGGACTCGCCCAGACGCGCGGCGTCCGGCGCGAGCGCGCACACAGCGATCCCACGCGACGCGAGCGACGATGCGAGCCACCGACCGATCGATTCCGCCTCGGCGCGGTCGCCGTGCAGGAACAGGCCGACGCGCTTCACGGGGCGTCCCTCACCGCGCCGTGGATCGGCCCATCGCCGGCGTCGGTCGCACCCCGACTTAGGTGAAGGAAGAACTCTCTGTTCCCGGCCGGGCCGACGAGCGGCGACGCGGTCGCGCCGGCCAGTCCGCACCCGGCTTCGCGGTAGGCGGTCGCCACGGAGCGCATGGATTCGGTCCACACGGCCGAATCGCGGACGACGCCGCCGCGCTCGACGTTCGCGCGGGACGCCTCGAACTGTGGCTTCACGAGGAGGACGAGATCCGCGGCGGGGCCGGCTGCGGCGAGCAACGCGTCGCGCACGGTCTTGAGCGAGATGAACGCGAGATCCGCGACGACGAGGTCGACGGGGTCTTCGCCGAGCGTGGAGAGATCGAGGGTGCGGACGTTCATCCGCTCGACGACGCGGACCCGCTCGTCGTTTCGGATGGTCCAGGCGAGCTCACCATAGGCGACGTCCACCGCGATCACGCGCGCGGCGCCACGCCGCAGCAGACAATCGGTGAACCCACCGGTGGATGCGCCCGCGTCGAGCGCGCGCCGACCGGCCGGGCGGATATCGAATGAATCGAGCGCGTGCTCGAGCTTTGCTCCACCGCGGGAGACGTAAGCAGAGGCCCCGGGCTCGGCCGGGGCTTTGCGAGCCGGGCTCACGCTGAGGGGATGTCGTCGAGGGAGGCGCGCAAGCGCGCTTCCAATGCCTCGAGGGCTGCAGCCCGCTCGGCGGCGGGCAGCTCAGCGATCCGCTCGATCTCGGCCGCGATCGGCTCGTTGCGCTCGTTCATCTCGGCCATGATACGCCGGTTAACTACCGACGAGCCCCGGTGGGTTTCCGGCCCGTTGAGGCCTTGCCGGCGGGCTTGGTGGCGGGCTTGCGCTTCGCCTGCGTGCGCTCGGTTGCCTGGCGGATACGGCGTTCTGAGATCTCCAGCGCCTGAACCCGCTGTCGGAGCCGCTCGACCTCGTCTTTGGACGCGAACCCGATGCGCGACACTTGCTTGCGGATCTCTCTGGCGACAAGGTCGGTCAGCTTGCGGCGATTCTCCCGGCTCCGGCCGACGATGTCCGATGTAACGCCGCGGATCTGTCCGGTGTCGATGAGGCCGGATCCCGCCAGCGTCCGCGCGATCTGCTCGGCTCGCTCCCGCGGAACTTCAGTGAGGCTCTGAGCCGCTTCGACGTACCGCTTGATCGCGTCCCGGACCATGCGAACCTCCTCGGATCTGCGACGGGTCGCCCCCAGGAGCCGCGGGGGGACCGAGGATAGCAGTGATATCCTCCGCCGGGTGGCGACGCGGGAAGAGGTCGACCGCACACTCCGAGAGCTTCTTGGAAGACTCGACGGTGCGGAGCTGAACGACGCGAAGCTGCCGTCGGATTCGCGGACGATCCTGTGCGTCGTGACCGACCTCGATCTCACCTACCGCGCCGAGTACTCGAAGGGGCGGATCGGAAAGCCGAAGGCGGTCAAGGCCGGCAGCGACGGCGCGGACGTGCGCATCACCCTGTCGAGCGACGAGCTCATCTCGCTCGCGCAAGGAAGGACCTCGCTCCCCATGGCTCTTCTGTTCGGCCGGATCCGTGTGGACGCCAACGCACGCGATCTTCTGTTGCTGCGGCAGCTCTTCTAGCGCATGTTCCCGATCAAGGACGAGAACCCAACCTTCTCCACTCCGGTCGTCACGATCCTGCTCATCGCGATCAACGTCGTCGTATTCATGTTCCAGTTGTCGCGGGGAGGATCTCAGATCGAAGAGGCGCGGTTCTTCGTGTGCAATGCGTCGATCCCGTACGAAGTGACCCACGGTGAACGGATCGCCGACGCGCGCTCGCGAGGCTTCCAGTTCGAGGATCAGATCGACAACGCCTTCGCCGAGTTGGAACGTCAGGAGTGCCCGCAGAAGAACGTCTGGCTTTCCGTCGTGCAGTCGATGTTCCTGCATGGGAGCATCCTGCACATCGCGGGGAACATGCTCTTCTTATGGGTCTTCGGCAACAACGTCGAAGATCGGTTGGGAAAGCTCAAATACATCGCGTTCTATCTGCTTTCCGGCGTCGCGGCGACGTACGCGCAGTCGTATGTTTTCCCTGGCTCGGCCACGCCTCTTGTCGGCGCGTCTGGAGCGATCGCCGGCATCTTAGGTGCCTACCTGTTGATGTTCCCGAGGGCGCGGATCAGGCACCTCGTGCTCATCATTTTCTTCATCACCATGATCGAGCTCCCCGCGTGGGCTTCGATCGGGCTTTGGTTCTTGCTTCAGCTCGTCCAGGGCGTGGGTTCGGTCACGGCCGACACCGGCGTCGCCTACATGGCGCACATCGGCGGATTCCTCGCGGGGATGCTCTTACTGCTGGTCTTCCGGCCGAAGCCCGCCGAGCCGGTCGCGTATCGTTATTGAGCCGCGGCGGCCGGCCGAGGAAGCGTGAGCCTCATCACCGGAGCAGATGAGGGACATTCGCGGGTGATCTGGCGGTGCGCCGCCACGGCTTCGGGGAGCTCTTCGCGTGGGATCGTTCGGAAGCCGCATCGGGCGAAGAACCCCTCCGCCTCCGTCGTGACGAGGTAAACCTCGCGCGATTCGGCCCGCGCGATCTGACGCAAGGTCGCCGCCACGACGAGAAGTCCAACCCCGGCACCACGTGCATCGGATGCGACGGCGACCGAGCGGAGGAGCGCTGCGTTTCCGAGCGGCTCCCACGCCGCCGTGGCGATCACACGGCGGTCGGCTTGCGCGACGACGGTGCGGCCGACCCGCTCACGCGCGGCGCCCGCGGGAAGACCTCCTTCGTGAAGGAGCTGCGCGATCGACGGAAGGTCCGGCCCGGTCGACTGACGTAATTGCGGATGCGGAAGGTCCGACAGGACGTCGGAGAGGCTTCGAATGACGAAATCGGGCCACGCCGGCGCCGTCGCGAGCTCCGGCACGCCGGTCGCGCCGGTGAGCACGAGCGCGCTCGGCCAGCCGATCGCTTGCGCGGCGAGGACGTCGGTGTCGATCCGGTCGCCGATCATCAGCGCCGGCGGCCCGCCGATCCGCTCCTGCGCGACCTCGAGCATCAGCGGTTGCGGCTTGCCCGCTACCATCGGCTCGACGCCGGTCGCCGTCCGGAGCGCGGAAACGATCGCCCCGCAACCCGGCCACAAGCCGTCCGGCGCAGGGTAGGTGGCGTCGGTGTTCGAAGCGACGAACGTCGCCCCGGCGCGGATCGCCAGCGTCGCACGACGGAGCTTCTCGTAGGTCAGCTCGCGATCCCATCCGACGATCACGATCGAGCACGCGGACGGATCGGCGCCGTCGTCGATCCGCACGCCGGCCTCTATGACACGTTCGATGAGCCCCTGTCCGCCGATCACGTAGGCAGACCGACCCCGGAGCGCGGGGATACTTGAGGCCATGAGTCGCGCCACCGCGTCGGCGGAGGTGACGACTTCCGCGGCGTCGCCCTGCGCGCCGATGTCCGCGAGCTTCTTCGCGTACGCCTCGGGTGTCTCCGAGGAGTTGTTCGTGACGAAGGCGAGGCGCTTCCCGGCATCGCGGAGTGCTCGGATCGTTTCGGGCGCTCCTGTGACGGGCTCGTCGCCGGTCCAAACGACCCCGTCGAGGTCGAGGACGAACCGCTGAAAGGCCTGGGCGAGGATCATGAGGCTCGTGCGATGCGCTCCAGGGCGCGCTGGTAGTTCTCGTCATCCGGCCGCATCGCGACGGCGAGCTTCGCGTGTCCGCGCGCGGTCGCCATCTCACCCGAACGTTCCAGGCACAGTGCGAGTCCGAAGTGGGCGTAATCGTTGCTGGGATCGATCTCGAGCGCGGCCTCGAACTCAGCTCTGGCACGCACGAAACGGCCGGAGCCGTAGTACGCGCGGGCGAGTGCCTCGCGGACGGACCCCTTGTTCGGCTCCTGCGAGCGAGCGTGCTCGAGCACGATCGCGGCCTGATGGTCTCGGCGCTCGGCGAGGAGGGCCAGACCTTTCTGCAGGAGCTGGTACGCGGACTCTACGCTCATGCTATACAGGCGGCCGTGGCGGCCATCTCGCCTTTCCGAGGCCTTCGATACGACCTTGACGTGGTCGGCGATCTCGGCACCGTCGCGGCCCCTCCCTACGACGTGATCCCACCCGACGCCCTCGAGCGATTCGAGCAGGCAAGCCCATACAACGTTGTCCGGCTCATCCTGGGACGACCGGAGGCCGGTTCCGACCAGTATACGCGGGCCGCGGAGACGCTCGAGGCCTGGATCCGCGACGGCGTTCTCGTCCGGGACGGCCGCGATCGCCTCACGGTTTACGAGCAGCGTTTCACCGTCGGCGGCCGTGAGCGCGTGCAGCGAGGAGTCCTCGCCGCGGCCGATATCGAGGACGAACCGCGCTCGATCCTGCCCCACGAACGCACCATGGCGGCGCCGGTCGAGGACCGGCTCAAGCTGCTACGCGCGACGCGCGTCAACCTGTCCCCCGTGTTCGCCGTCTACTCCTCCGACGACGGCGGTGCGCGCGACGTGATCGCGCGAAGGGTCGAGACCGAGCCGTGGGCGAAATGGTCGAGCCAAGACGATGCCGTCGCGCATCGCGCGTGGCTGCTCGACGATCCGGACGATATCGATGCGGTCCGTCGGACGCTCGCAAGCGCGGTCGTCGTCATCGCAGACGGGCATCACCGGTATCGCACAGCGCAGGAATACCGCCGGGAGCGGCGCGCTGCCGACGGCCCAGGGCCGTGGGACGCGATGCTCATGTATCTCGTCGACGCCGCCTGGTGCGGGCCTGCCCTGCTCCCGATCCACCGCGCCGTCGATCCGACGGCCGACGAGATCCTTTCCCGAGTGGGGGACGCGTTCGGCGTCGAGCCAACGGATGAGACGGACCCCGACGTGCTCGCGTCCGAGCTGGAGCATCGGCGCGAGGGCGGGCGAACGTTCGTGTTGCTCGGCGCGGGTAGCGCGTACTGGCTCACCGTCGCGGATAAGGCCGCCGAGGCCGACGCGATGCCGGCCGACCGGCCCGCGGTGTGGCGCGATCTCGACGTTTCGGTGCTCGAGTGGTTCGTCATGCGCCGGCTGCTCGGCGGCGTGGAGGCCCGTTATGTGCATCACCCGAAAGAGGCGGCCGAGCTCGTCGCAAGCGGAGCGGCGGGCGCTGCGTTCCTGCTCGCTCCCCCGCCGTTCGAGGCGGTGCGCGCGATCGCCGAAGCCGGGGACGCGATGCCGCCGAAGTCCACCTTCTTCATCCCGAAGCCGCGGACCGGCGTCGTCCTCCGCCCGCTCGACTAGGTCCGTGTCGCCGGCCGAGCCGCCCCGCGACGAGCGGGAAGCGCTCGCGTACGACCTTCGCGCGCAAGCCGTCAACTGCCGCGCGTTCGGCTCGTCCCTCTACGCCGCGCTCCTCGAGCGCAGCGCCGCGGATGCCGAGGCAGGCGGGCAGGTATGGGAGATGCTCCGCGGCATGTTCCCGGCACCGGGCCGCACGTTCGTCGGGCTGCACCTGATGGGGGCCGTCCACCGTCTCGTGCTCGAAGGTGGTGCGCCCGAGGTCGCTTCCCACTTCCCCTCGGTCGGCGGCGACGGCGATCCCGAGGCCGCGTGGGTCGCGATGCGCGCCTTGCTCGGTGAACGCGCTGCGGAGGTGCGGCGGATCGCCGGACGGCCGATCCAAACCAACGAGCCCGGGCGCGCGGCCGCGCTGCTCGGAGGCTTCTTACTGGTGGCTCGGCGCACGAGTCTCCCGCTGCGGCTGATCGAGGTGGGCACCTCGGCAGGGCTGAACCTCCGCTGGGACCGGTTCCGCTACGAATCGGGCGGCGGCGCGTGGGGCGACCCGGCATCGCCGGTGCGGATCGCCGACGCCTTCGAGGATCGCGTCCCGCCGCTCGACGTCTCGCCGCAGATCGTCGAGCGGGCGGGGTGCGACGAGAACCCCGTCGATCCGATCACCGAGGATGGACGGCTCACTTTGATGAGCTACGTGTGGGCAGACCAGCTCGCGCGGTTCGATGCCTTGCGGGGAGCGATCGAGGTCGCGCGCGACGTGCCGGCAGATGTCGTT
>JBKKCR010000183.1:0-8765 GCA_046712825.1 Actinomycetota bacterium
AGATGCGATGCTTGGCCGGACCGATGACCACGACTGAGGATGCTTCGGAGCGACGACGACTGCCGCGGCCCGGCCTCCTCGACATCGCGCTGTCGATCCTCGTGGCGTTCAACTTCGCCGTCGCGCAACCGATCCTCGACCTAACCGGACGCTTTCCGCAGTTCTATCTCGCCCGACGCTCACCTCGCGTCGATCTGGTCCTGCTCGCCCTCGGCCTGGCGATCGCGGTGCCGACTTTGGCGGCACTCCTCGTGTGGGGCGCCGGGCTCGTGCACAAAGGCCTGGGCACCGGGCTCCACGTCCTGGCCGTGAGCGGACTCTCCGGCCTGCTCGCGATCCAGCTCCTCGAGCGCGTCTCGGCACTTCGAAGCGTCGCCGCGCCGGTCTTCGTCGTCGCGGCCGCTCTCTTGGGGGCCGGCACGGCCCTTCTTTACTACCGATCCCGAACCGCGCGCTCCTTCGTCCGTATCGCCGCGATCTCGGCCCTGCTCCTCCCGACACTGTTCCTTTTCTCATCGCCCACGTCCCGACTCGTTTTGCGACAGTCGGCCGTGATCAGCGGCTCCAAAGTCATCGGCAACCCGGTCCCCGTTGTGTTCCTCGTAGTCGACGAGCTACCGATCGCGTCGCTCATGGACGAGCGCGGCGGGATCGACGCACAGATGTTTCCCGGCTTCGCCGAGCTCGCCGCAGCTTCGACGTGGTTCCGTAACGCCTCCGCCGTTCACGACTTCACGGAGATCGCCGTTCCGGCGATCCTGACGGGAAGTTACGGCGACAAGCACAAGCTTCCGATCACCAAGGATTACCCGAACAATATCTTTACGTTGCTCGGTGGCGCGTACAAGGTTCGAGCATTCGAGACATTCACCCAGCTCTGTCCTGTGTCGACCTGCACTGCTTCGTCGAAACCGGCGGCGGCATTCTTGCCGCGCTGGCGTTCGATGCTCTCGGACCTTCGGATCGTCTACGAGCACCTGATCGCGCCGCCGAGCCTCGAGGGCGATCTGCCTTCCATCGACCAGACTTGGTCCGACTTCGGCGGCGGGGCGGGGAAGCCGGCCTCCGACGCGGGCACGGCGAATTCGAAGGTGACGCTGGCCGAGGATCCGCTCGGCGACTTCCGCCGCTTCACATCCTCGATCGAGCGCACCACGGATCCGACGTTCTGGTTCGCACACATCGAGCTACCGCACGCCCCGTGGCGCTATCTCCCGTCGGGACAGGAATATCCGCAGCGCTCCCCGATCCCCGGCCGGACCGGTCAGATCTGGGGACCGGACGAGTGGCTGCTCACTCAGGCCTATCAGCGGCACCTGCTCCAGACCGCGGCGGTCGACCGGCAGATCGGCGAGCTCATCGAGCGGTTGAAGCGAACCGGGATCTGGGACCGCGCGCTCGTCGTCGTCACCGCCGATCACGGCGTTTCGTTCCGGTCCGGCAGCGACCTCCGCGTGATCGCGAAGGAGACCGTCGGCGAGATCGCTGAAGTGCCGATGTTCGTGAAGCTGCCCGGTCGTCAGGAAGGCACGGTCGACGACAAACCTGTCCAGACGTTCGACGTCGTGCCTACGATCGCCGACGTCCTCGATGTCGAAGGCATGTATCCGACCGACGGACGTTCCATGTTCTCGAAGTCGCCGGCGCCAACCGAGAGGACGATGCGCGCTATGCGAGGTCACCGGGTCGCGGTGAGCCCTGACGGTAAGGAGAAGTTCGCCATCGTGGAGCGGAAACTCGATCTATTCGGTCGGGCGGGTGGATTGGAAAGGCTCTTCGCGATCACGCCCGGCTCATTCCAGGACGTTCTTGGCCGCAGCGCCGCGAGCGCGTCGCTCGGCGCGCCCGGGCGTGCGACGATCGACTCGGCCGGCTCGTACCAGCGGTTCGATCCCTCCGCGGACGTCATTCGTGCCCTGATGACCGGGAGCCTCTCTGGCGTATCGCAATCCCCTCGGATCCTTGCGATCGCGGTGCAAGGCCGCGTGGTCGCGGTCACCCGAACCTACCTCCGGAGCGGCCAGATCCGCTTCAACGCGATGCTCGCACCGGAGTCCTTCCGGCGAGGGACGAACAAGGTGGAGATCTTCCTGGTCGAAGGCGGCCCCGGAGCCCGCGAATTGCGGCTCATCCCGCAGGGCGTCTAACGGTATCGGCCAGGGTCCCGGCCGCAGCGCGTCGACCCGCGTAGAATCCTCGCCGATGCTTTCGGTGATCCAGTGGCACGCCTACCCGAGCTTGGACCTCGGGCCCCTCAACATCTCCCCGCACGGGATCGGCATCGCGGTCGGCTACGCCCTCGGCGGCACGCTTATGGCGAGACGCGCCGAGAAGTGGGGCATCTCCCGCGACGACGTCTGGAACATGCTGATGCGCGCCGTCGTCGGCGTCATCATCGGCGCCCGCCTCTTCTACGTCGTCGGCCACTTCGGCGACTACTGGCCGAACGTCGTCGACATCCTGAAGGTCTGGGAGGGCGGGGTCGTATTCTACGGCGGCGTGTTCGGCGGGATCGTCGCCGCGTACCCCTACATGCGCAAGCACGCGCTCAACTTCTGGCACGTTATGGACGCCGCGGCTCCCGGCTTCCCGCTCGGGCTTATCCTCGGCCGCATCGGTGACATCGTGGTCGGCGATCACCTCGGCGGCCCTTCGGACCTGCCGTTCGCCTTCCGGTTCACCTCGCTCGACGTCGCACACCCGGACGCGAACCCTGCCTGCTTCGTGTCCGGTTGTCACCAGACCGCGCTCTACGACCTCTGGAACGCGGTGATCTTGCTCGCCGTCGTTCTGTGGGTCGCGCGCAAGCCGCGGGCAGACGGATTCCTCATCATGTTCACCGCTACGTGGTACGGCAGCGTCCGGTTCTTCGTCGATTTCGCGCGCGACGCCGACACCTATCTGGGGCTACGAGGCACGCAGTGGGTGTCGCTCGCGCTGTTCTTGATGGGATCGGCGTACTTGATCCGGCTCAACCGCCGCGGGCCCCAGGCTCCGGCGCCGGAGATCGAGGCGCCTGCCCCGCCGGCCGAGGCCTGAGCGCCGTCAGAATCCCGGGAAGGCCGTCCGTGCCTTTTCGACCGTCGCCCCATCGGGCCCGATGATCAGGACCACGCGATCCCCGTCCCGGAGCACCGCCCCGGCGCCGTCGGTCGATTCCCAGCCGCGTCCCACCGCGCCGGCCAGACGCATGTCGCTGCCCTTGTTCCCGAACCGATCGGGCAGCCATCGGCCGAGGATATCGGTCGCCTCCCGGGCCTCGGACTCGGAGTCCCACGCGGTCAGCGCGGCGACGACGACGCCGGCAGACGACTCCGCTGCGGCGAAGCGGCCGCCGTCCCATCCTTCGCCGGCCTGCTCGGCGTCGCCTCGCGTCATGAACTGATCGACGATCAGCCTGACGTCGAACTCGCCGATGCCTCCGCCTTCGAAGCTCTTCCATCCGTTCCCCAGCACCTTCGCGATGTCGGGGACCGTCACCGCGGTCGGCTGATCGCGCGTGCCGGTGTACTTCGTCACATGCAGGACCTGCTCGGTCGACGTCGGCGGGTCCTTGTACGCGCTATCCACGGCCGCGATGCCGCCCTTATCGAGCAGCGCCCGGACGAACACCACACCCTGCTCGTAGGGGAACAGGAGCGAGCGACGGATGACGTCGGGCGCCTTGTCGAGCGCGTCGCTCGGCGCCTGAGTGCTCTCGGCGAAGAACTCCTGCAGCTCGCTCGGGGTCAGGTACTCCTGCGCGTAATTGCTCATGAGGACGGTGGCATCCCCCTCGACGAGGGTGAGATACGCGAGCGCCTCGTCATCTTTCCGCTCTTCCGAGAGCTTGTCGACGCGCGTGAGGTCGAAATGCTGGTCTGTGAGCGCATGCGTGTACTCGTGCGCGAGGAGCACCCGGTCGAGCGGAGTCGGGTTGTTCGCGTTGCCCCCGACGACGAGCTTCTTCGTCTTGGTGTCGTAGAAGCCTGCGATCTGCTCGGTCTGGACATCCAGAAGGATCTTGAAGAGATCCTCCTCCGGCTTCACCAGGCCGAAAGCGGTGAGGACTTTGTCGAACTCGTCGATCTCCGCGCGCGGATTGTCGGTCGAGAACTGCTTCTCGACGCGATCCTGTAGCTGGGCGGCGCTCAGGATCTGCGCCTCGACCTTCTTCACGAACGCAAGCTCACGGAGCTGCGCGACCGCCGACGCGATGCGCTCGAGTACGGTTCCGCCGGACTCCGGCGCGCGACGCTTGAGCGCGTCCACCTCGGCCTGGAGCTCGGCGACCCGGGCCTGGAGACGAGCCTGCTGATCGGACTCGTCCTTGACCCGGAGCGCGGTGATCGCGTTGATCGCGAGTGAGACGGCCAGCGCGACGGCCAGCGCGCCGACGATGGCCGGTTTCGGGGGTCCGGAGGGGCCTCCCGGCGGCCGCCGCCCGGACGGGTCCTGTTCCGGACGACGAGCGCCCCAGGGCGTCTGAGGCGGCGGAACCGGCGGCGGGGGCGGTGGCCCTGCGCCGGGCGGGAAGCTCACTGCGAGCCGGCGAGGATCCGCACGACTTCGGCGTCTTCCAGCCTGCGGAAGGTGCGGCGCGGCCCCGCCCGGTCGAGGACGGCGACCTCGAGCTTCTGCGGATCGAGCTCGCGGTTGGGGTCGCTCGCCGACAGGGCTTTGGCTCCGACCTTGAGCGATTCGTCGAAGCCCATGCCGGCCCGGTACTCGGTGCCCATGGCGGTGGTCAGGGTTTCGGCCTGTCCGCCCATCGCGACGAACCCTTGCTCGTCGGTGACGCTGCCGTCGTAGAGCACGTGGAAGAGCTCGTCCATCTCCTGGCTCTCACCGAGCTGCGCGACGAGGAGCTCGACCTCGTACGGCTTCATCTCTTGGGTGAAGATCGTGCCGAGCGCTTGCGCATACGCGTTGGCGATCGCCTTTGCGGTGACGTCCTCGCGGCCGTAGACGTAGCCGCGCATGTCCGCGAGCCGAACGCCGGCGATGCGCAGGTTCTCGAACTCGTTGTACTTGCCGACCGCGCAGAATGCGACGCGGTCGTAGAGCTCGGAGACCTTGTGCAGAGTGCTCGAGGGGTTCTCGGCGACGAACATGATCCCGTCGGTGCCTTCGATCGCGAGGATCGATTTGCCGCGTGCGATGCCCTTGCGCGCGTAATCCGCGCGGTCCTTCATGAGCTGCTCTGGAGATACGTAGTACGGCATCGGGCTCATACCGGCGACTCCCCGGTGGCGGCGATCTTGCCGATCACGTCGGCGACGACCGGGCGCAACGCTTCGTCGGTGATCTCCTCGTAGCCGTTCTGCGTCACGGTCGCGACGACGGGGAAGATCCCGCGCGCGAGGTCGGGGCCGCCGGTGGCGACGTCTTCCTCGCTCGCGACCGTGAGGGCCTCGACCGCGGCGCGGATCGCTTGGTCGCGGCTCAGGCCGCGGAACCAGCTCGTGCGGAGTGCGCTGCGCGCGTCCTTCCCGCCGGAGCCGGTGGCGTGGTAGTTGGAGTCTTCGTACCGGCCGCCGACCGCGTCGTACCGGAAGATGCGGCCTGCGCTCCTCCGGCGGTCGAACCCGGCGAACAGCGGGACGACGATGAGGCCCTGCATCGCCATCGGGAAGTTGGCCTTGATCATCTGCGCAAGCTTGTTGGCCTTGCCCTCGAGGCTCAACACCTCGCCCTCGACTTTCTCGTAGTGCTCGAGCTCGGTCTGGAAGAGGCGCACCATGTCGATCGCAGGGCCGGCCGCGCCCGCGATGGCGACGGCGGAGAAGTTGTCGGCCGGGAAGACCTTGACGATGTAGCGATCGGCGATCTGGTAGCCCTCGGTCGCGCGCCGGTCGCCGGCCATTACCACACCGTCGGCGAAGGTCAGTGCGAGGATCGTGGTGCCTTGGGGGACGGCGGGCGGTCCCTTGGCGGTGGAGTCATGGGGAGCCAGGGCTTGGGGCTGCGCGTCCTTGAGGAGGTCGGCGAAGGAGGGGTTCGAGTTCGAGGCGAAGGCCGCCTTGGTCCAGTCCGCTCCCCAGTCGCTCATGCGACCGAGAGTATGTACGGAACAGAAGGTTCTTGCACGTCGTTGGGGCGGTGCCGCTTCAGGTAGTCGATGGCGCGGCGGATGATCTCGGGATCCTCTTTGAGCTGGCCAAGCCCAGCGTTGCAGCCTCCGCACAAGACTCCTCGAATTCGTCCGGTCCGATGGTCGTGATCAACTTGCTCGGCCGGGCGCTCCCGACATAGCGCACAGAGTCCGCCGAGCGCGTCGATGAGCTGCGCTACCTCCCATGCGCCGATGCCATATCTCCGTCGGAGGTGGTAATGACGGGATCCCCCGTGAAGACGTTGCTTTGACTCGCGGCCACGGGCGTTATGGCATGGCTTGCAGTAGGAGTGGCGGCCGTCTTTGCTGTTTCGGTTCCGTGGAAACTGATCAATTCCTTTGCGCTCCCGACAGTCGGGGCAGGTCTTAGATTCCTGAAGCTCACCTCCGTAAGGTTGTTGTGACTCGCGGGCTTCGCCTGGTTGCTGTTCAAGGTATTGAACAGCCCGCTCTAGCCACTCAACGTTTTCATTGAACTGCCCCAGCGCTCCATTGCATGCGAAGCAGAGGATGCCGCGCACCTTCCCCGTGGAATGGTCGTGATCGACGTGTCGAGCTGTGCGCAAGAGACAGACGGCACACAGCCCTTGTTGGCCAGCAAGAGCTTCAGCGAGTTGGTCGACAGTAATCCCGTACCGATGCTTCAGCATGTAGTTCTGCACACTGCCGTGATGCTTCTCACGATTAAGCCGCGACACACGGTTGTGACAAGGTTTGCAGTGATAGCCGTAGCCTGAGCGATCGGACCGGTTACGGACGAATTGTTGGATCGGCTTTTCCTGGCCGCAACGGCTGCACAGACGCTGACGCTGTACCTCCTTGTCCGACTCAGGTGAATCGGACAAATAGGTCATTGGCCGCCTTTTTGGACGTAGCTGCGGATGAACTCCTCGGCGTTCTCTTCCAGAACGGAGTCGATCTCGTCGAGGAGCTCGTCGATCTCTTCCTTGATCTCCTCACCCTTCTTGGTGACCTGGCCGGCGTCGCCCTCAGCGCCGTCGCCTTCGCCACCGTGCTTGTGGACCTTCTTCTTCTGCTCGCCACCTTTGGCCGCCACGTGGGCCTCCCTTCGCAACGAGCTCAATTGTACGCGCTCGCTATGACGCCAACCCAGAAAGAAACAGCGCTTCTACCTGCGGTTTCGACCGAAGAGACCTCAGCCTTGAAGCTTGTCGAGAAGTTCTCTCGCGTCGGTCACCGAGTCCAGCAGATCCTTCACGTGCGCCGCGGTTCCGCGCAGTGGCTCGGGCATCGGGACCCGCTGCAGCGAATCCGCGCCGACGTCGAATATCACCGAGTCCCACGACGCCGCGGCGATCTGCTTCGCGAACTGCGCGAGGCAACGCCCGCGGAAATAGGCGCGCGTGTCGAGCGGCGGAACGTCGATCGCGCGGTCGATCTCCTCGTCGGTCACAAGGCGCTCCAAGCGGCCCTGCCGTTCGAGCACGTACGCCAAGCCTTTCTCGCGACGTACGTCGTGGTACTGGAGATCGAGCATGTGCAGCTTCGGGTCGCTCCACTCGAGGTCGTGCTTGTCGCGGTAATCGGAGAGCAGCTTGTACTTCGCCACCCAGTCGAGCTGCGTGGCGAGCTTCATCGGATCGACCTCGATCGTGGTGAGCACCGCTTCCCACCGCGCCATGACCTCCGCCGTCCACGGGTCGGGGTCGTGGGCCGCGAAGTACTTCTCGGCCATCTCGAAGTAGCCCCACTGAACGTCCACGGCCCGCACCGACCGGCCGTCCTTCAGCCGCGCGGTCAGCTTGCAGGACGGGTCGTGCGAGATCGCGCGCAGCGACTGCACGGGGTTCTCGAACGAAAGGTCCTCGAGGATCTGGTCGTCCTCGATCATCCGCAGCGCGATCGCGGCGGTACCGGTCTTGAGGAAGTTCGAAACCTCGCTCATGTTCGCGTCGCCGATGATCACGTGCAGGCGGCGGTATTTCTCCGGGTCGGCGTGCGGCTCGTCGCGCGTGTTGACGATCGGGCGCTTGAGCGTGGTTTCCAGCCCGACTTCGGCCTCGAAGAAGTCCGCGCGCTGCGAGACCTGGTACGGAACCTCTCCGCCTCGGGTGGAACCGCCGAGGAACCCTGCGCCGGTGAAGATCTGGCGGGTCACGAAGAACGGCATGATGTCGTGCGCGATCTTCGTGAACGGTACGGCTCGATCCACAAGGTAGTTCTCGTGGGTGCCGTACGACGCGCCCTTGCCGTCGGTGTTGTTCTTGTAGACGATCATGCGTCCGCCGCCGGCCATGATCTCGGTGGCTCGCGCGATCGAAGACTCGAGGATCCGCTCCCCCGCCTTGTCGTACATCACCAGCTGACGTGGGCTGGTGCATTCCGGTGTCGAGTACTCGGGATGCGCGTGATCGACGTAGTAGCGCGCGCCGTTGGTGAGGATCACGTTCGCCAGGCCGAGGTCTTCTTCGGTCGGAGCCGGCGCCTCTCGCACGGGCTCGAAGCCGCGCGCGTCGCGGAGGGGCGACTCCTCCTCGTAATCCCAGCGGACGCGGCGAAGGGTCTGCGCGGCGTAGGAGTTGATCAACAGCGACGAGGCGAGAACCGGGTTGAAATCCGCCGAGTTCGGGACCGTGATCCCGTATTCGGTCTCGATCCCCATCACCTTCGGGATGCTCAACCGTTCCCCCTAAACATGGTGCCGGGCCCG
>JBKKCR010000184.1:0-11534 GCA_046712825.1 Actinomycetota bacterium
CACCAGCCCGGCCATTCGATCGCACCGGCGAAGACGCGCTTCGAACCGACCTCGAGGTAGACGTCGATCTTCGCGGTCACGTCAGAGTTCTAACGCGCCGCGCGAGATCGAGCCGAACCGGCCTCAGCCTCTGACCACGACCGCGCGCCTGAAGTACTTGGTGAACTCGTCGAACTGCTTGAGGGAGACCTTGCGGCGAGCCCCACCCGACGGGTTGTGGATGATGAACGAGGTGGGTTTCCAGGACTTCCCGTGGAATCCGACGACGACCCACACGTGCTCGACCGACCATGCGGTGATCCACTCGCCGTCCCACGCCTTCCACGTCTTTTTGTAGATGCCCGTCCCGCCACGGTGCGCGCCCCAGACGATGACGGGGAAGCCCTGTGCCACGTACCGGGCGATGGTCGCGCGAGATGGGTTCTTGAGCTTGACCGCGGGACGGCACGGGCTGAACTTCGTCGAAGCGGACGCGATCGGTGCGTAGTGCACGCCGTATCCGGTCGACATCATCTTGCCGTTGGGCCGTCCGACGAACGTCTTGTTGGGGTTGCCCCAGCGCCGGATGTTGCCCTTCTTCGGGCGCTTGTCCACGCCGACGACCTTCAACACGTCCCAGTCGCGGTCGATCGAGCCCGGCTTGAAGAAGTTGTGTGCCATTCGGAGCGAAGCCGCCTCACACGAGAGGCGATGTTGCTGGTGGTACCAAGGGACCTTGAGCCGGACGCCGCCGTCCGAGTAGCGGTGCCACTTCGGGGTCACGTGCTTCACGTAAACGGTCTTGGTCACGCCGAGGCGTGTCGGTTCCTCCGGTAAACGCGTCGTGATGCGGTAAGACCCACTAGAGCCGGCTTTGAGCGAGAGGGACGCGGACCCACCGGCGAGCGGGCGGTCGTACGAGGCGTAATGCCCCCACGTGCTGGGAGACACCTTGCGCTCGATGGTCACCTTGATCGTCCCAGACGACGTGGAGGTCGTCGTCGAACCGATCACGAACGTGTTGCTCTTGACGACCTCGTGATATCCGGTGCAGCCGTCCTTGATGCGGTGGCCGTAGACCTTGGTGCTCAGGTTCGCCGGCAGCTTGACGCTCGCGTCGAAAGAGAACGACGCTTCGTTCACTCCGGGGTCGTCGGGATCCGGCGGCGACGCCCAGAGGGCGACGTCGTAGGTCTCGCCGTCGCTCAGCCAGTGCTCGACCGAGCAGGCAGACGAGGTTGCGCAGGCATCCGACGAGGCCGCCGGCGCTGATGTGGGGGGAGCGCTCGACGACGTGTCCGCTTCGTGGACGGCGACCCTGCAGAGGGACAAGGAGCCGTCGAGGTCGTCGGTGACCGTCATGCGGAGGAGGCTGTCCGCCGTGGCGGTCGTCCTGAAGACGGCGACGTGGGCGTACCCGCTCGGATGGGACTCGGAGGGACAGGGTCCTCCTGCGTCGGCCTGCTCGGTGGTTCCTGCGACCTTCACCTCGCCGAGCGATCCCTCATCTGGGAGCAGGCTAGACGGCGGAGCTGCTTCTGCAGACAAAGGTGCGGCGATCACGAACAGGATCGAGGCGAGCCCTGCGGCCAGGCCTCTCCCGATCGACGGGCGCATCCGGATCCCTTCCAATGCCATGTTCGAGTGGGCGAGAACTGCACGAGGGTACGGACTCCGCTCTCGACGTATCGGCGCGAGACGCGGTTCTTTTAAATGCACCGTATCCCGACGGCCCAAACGCGCCCCATCGAAGAACCTAAGGTGCGTTTCTCCCGCGGAGGCTCATTTCGGATCGACGACATCCGGCCGGCAGGACCTCACCGGCCGGCAGAGCTCAGCGGCTGGCCGCCCGCTTGTACTGCCGGACCGATAGCGGGACGAAGATCGCCAGGATGACACCGACCGAGATGAGCACGTACAGAACCGGGTGGTTCAGCGACCATGCGCTGGATGCCGACGTCTCCGGGATCGTATTCCCGAATGCCTCGCGAGCCGCCTGCGCCACCGCTGAGACGGGGTTCCACTCGGCGATGGTTCGCAGCCCGGCGGGGAGGTTCTGGCTCGGGACGAACGTGTTTGCGACGAAGGTCATCGGGAAGATGACCATGAACGACGCGTTGTTCACGACCTCGACGCTCCGCACGAGCAGCCCCACGTAGGACATGACCCACGAGATCGCGTAGGCGAAGAGCAGGATCAGCAAGAAGCCGCCGATCGCTTCCGGGATCGATGTGCGGATCCGCCACCCCACGAGCAACCCGGTGATCGACATCACCACGAGCGAGATGGAGTTGTTGACGATGTCGCTGGCGGTCCGGCCGATCAACACTCCGGCTCGGGCCATGGGCAACGAGCGGAAGCGGTCGATGATCCCTTTCTGCATGTCGTCGGCGATGCTGGCGCCCGAGAAGGTCGCGCCGAACACCACCGTCTGCGCGAAGATGCCGGCGAGCAGGAACTCACGATAGTTCAGGCCGCTGCCCGGGACGTCGATCGAGCCGCCGAACACGTACGCGAACAGCAGCACGAACATGATCGGCGACATGGTGGTGAACACGAGGACGTCGGGCAAGCGCTTGAGCTTGATGACGTTGCGCTTCGCGATGATGGCGCCGTCGGCGAGTGCATACGCGAAGCTGGTCATCGTACGGACTCCTTCTCTCGTGTCTTGTTCTTGTCTGTGCCCTTCTTTCCGTCCGGGCTCGGAGCGTCATCGAACTCTGCCGCGTGGCCGGTGAGCGTCAGGAAGACATCGTCCAGCGTGGGCCGGCGCAGGCCGGCCTCGAAGATCGTCACGCCGCTCTTCTTCAGCTCACTCAGGACCTTCTCGAGTGAATCCGCTCCGCTCGACACGGCCGCCGTGAGCGTGCGACTCTCCTCGTCGACCCCGACGTCCGAGCAGAGGCTGGTCATGACCGATCGCGCTTTTGCGACGTCATCCTGGGTCGCGACCACGACCTCCACGCGCTCGCCGCCGATCTTCATCTTGAGCTCGTCGGCCGTGCCGTGAGCGATCATGCGCCCGTGGTCGATGACCACGATGTCGTCGGCGAGCCGGTCCGCCTCTTCCATGTACTGGGTGGTGAGAAGCAGCGTGCTCCCGCCGCGTACGAGCTCGCGGATCGTGTCCCACATGCCGATGCGGCTGCGCGGGTCGAGCCCTGTCGTCGGCTCGTCGAGGAACAGCACTTCTGGAGAGGCGACGAGCGCCGCGGCGAGATCGAGTCGCCGCCGCATCCCCCCCGAGTACGTCTTCGCCGTCCGATCGGCCGCCTCGTTGAGATCGAACTGTTCCAGCAGCTCGTGGGCACGGGCCTGGGACCTCTTCTTGCCGAGGTGATAAAGGCGGCCGACCATTTCGAGGTTCTCATAGCCGGTGAGGTGCTCGTCCACTGCGGCGTTCTGGCCGGAGAGCCCGATGCGCTCGCGCACTTTGTCCGGTTCTCGGAGAAGGTCTATGCCCGCGACCTCGGCCGAGCCGGCGTCCGGCTCGAGCAGCGTCGCGAGGATCCGCACGGCCGTCGTCTTGCCCGCGCCATTCGGCCCGAGCAGTCCGAGCACGGTGCCCTTGGGAACCGCCAGGTCGAGCCCGTCGAGCGCGGTGACCTCTCCATAGCGCTTGACCAGCCCCGACGTTCGGATCATGTCGGTCATCAAAGCCCCCTACGTGGTGGGTCGGTTCTCGGTTTCCTTCGAAGCATAAGACGGCACTCTGACAGCAAACTCATCGATCCACCCAGGTCTTCCCGGTGAGGAAAGATCGCGATGAGTTTTCATCCGTCTCACGGTCCAACCTTGCGAAGAACCTGCGGGCGAGGTTAGACCCAGTGGGTAAGTACCGGTAGGTCGGGTCGAAGGGAGCAGGCATGAACCTGAACAGCATCCTGATCGGGTCCGAGGACCCGAAGCGCCTTCGGGAGTACTACTCGAAGGTCTTCGGAGCTACGGCCTTCGAGGACGGCGACTTCGCCGGCTGGCAGATCGGTAACGGTTTCGTGACCGTTGGGTCGCACGATCAGATCAAAGGGCAGAACCGCGATCCCGGCAGAGTGATCTGGAACATCGAGTCCTCCGACGTCAAGGCCGACTTCGAGAAATTCAAGGCGAACGGAGCAACGGTGGTCCAAGAGCCCTACAAGCCTCAGGGGTCGACCGAGATGCCGGGCGAGATGTGGGTCGCCACGTTCTCCGACCCCGACAACAATTACTTCCAGCTCATGAGCACGATGTAGCGCTCGGATTCGTGGTGGGGGTTCGTTGGTGAGAGCTACGAGCGAACCCCCACTGCTGCGCTAGGTACCTTCTTCGACAAGATTTACAACCTGATTCGGCGGGAACTCCCGTCTCCCGTGCTGGGATCCTCCGCCCGGCCGCGACGGGCGGAGGAATCGTTTCGAGCGGGTCACTTCGAGCCGAGTGGCGTATCTCATACGTATTGGGGTGTTGTCTGGTCTTGGGGGGGGTCCATAGTGGGATTGTCCGACTCGTGGAGAGGGGAGCCCCATGTCGAGGCGTTTGATGGCTGGGTTGCTGTTGGGGGCGTTGGCGTTTGCGTTGGTTCCGGCTGAGGCGTCGCACGCGTCTCGTGTGTACCTACTGCAGGGTCGGATCAGTGCGGTGGGCTTGCAATACACGGCGTCGGGAAAGGCGTGTTTCCCGTCGTGCGCCGCGTCGGCGAAGCCGGGGTCTTTTAGCTTCGTCGGGACGGTGGGAACGAGCGACTCCATCATTCCACCCAACCCCATCATTCCACCCAACCCCGTCCGGGTGGGTGTGGGGACGATGGACTTGTCGTGGCCGGATGACGGGGTGGAAGGTTTTGCGTCGAGGGTCCGGTTTTCGCGGCTGGTTTTCACGCCTCGGTTGATTGTTGGTTGGGGTTCTGTTGTCTCTGGTGCGCGTCGGGGTTTGAGGGTTGCTGTGACGATCGCGTATCCGACCGACCCCGTCCGGTCTGCCTCGTCCTTGCTGGGCGCGCTGGTGTTCGTGTAGCGCGAGCCCCCTCGCTGTCAGCTATAGGCTTGGGGCGTCGTGGGCGCTTCGACACCGCGAGACGAGGGGATTCAAGCTGGCGGTGGACGACGCCGGGCCGCTGAAGACTATGAACATCTTCGAAGAATGTCGTTCGACACGCGCAGGTTTCATGGCTGGTCTCGTGTAGTTGGAACTTTCACCGGCAACATGAGAAGCTCAGATGATGCGTGAAGTCGTTCGTGAAGAGGTCACCGTTGACCGGCCCAATCCGGTCGCTTGGAATCACCTCGCGGCGCTGGAACGATGGCCCTCGTGGGCGGGCCATATCCGGCGTATGGATCCGACGCCACCTGGCGCTTTGACGGCCTCGACGAGCGTCGTTCTCTACTTGCGCAGGGGTCCTCGGACCACCATGACGGTAACTGAGTACGAGCCGCCGAGACGCTGGGTATGGGAGGGTCGTTCGTTCGGGACGGTGACTCGGTTCGAGCACCGGTTCGAGCCGCTTGGAGACACCGGTACCCGCATCTGGTTCCTGGCATGGATGGGCGGTCCGTTGGCCCGGCCAGGGGGATGGTGGTTCGGCAGAATGATGCGGCGGCACCTTTCACGCGCCTTACCGAAGCTGAAGGCCGAGATCGAGGAAAGCACCGGCTGACGACGACGGCCTCGATTCCACTACGACGGCAAGGCGTTCCGGCTCAGTGAGCTCCCGTTTAGGAACGTGAGCAGATCCTTGTCGAAATACCCCATCGTCTTTCGGTCCCAACCGGCTCGTGCCGGTGACGTATCCACGCCAGGATGACGCTCCGCGAAATGGATGGTCAAGGCGGCAGCGTTGGTATCGACGCACGGGCGGTTAGGATTTGCCCGACCACCGTGAGCGAGGGAGTGCTCGATGTTCCACAAGCGACCGACCACCATGCCGGCGGCCGACGAGGCGCTGCCGGGACGTGCCGACGCCATGCCCGTCCCCGAGACGCACGACGTGCTGGGGACGCCGCTCCAGCCGCCCTTCCCGGAGGGCACGGGGCGAGCCATGTTCGGGATGGGGTGTTTCTGGGGCTCCGAGCGGATCTTCTGGCGGCTGCCCGGCGTCTTCACGACGTTCGTCGGCTACGCCGGGGGGCTTACCCCTAACGCGAGCTATGAAGAGGTCTGCAGCGGCCGGACGGGCCACAACGAGGTCGCCGTCGTCGTCTACGACCCGGAGAAAGTCCCGTACGAACGTCTGCTCAAGGAGTTCTGGGAGAACCACGATCCCACGCAGGGGATGCGCCAAGGCAACGACGTCGGGACGCAGTACCGCTCGGGGATCTACACCTTCTCCGACGATCAGCGAGCCGTAGCCGAACGCTCGCGCGACGCCTACCAGCGGTCGCTATCCGACAAGGGTTACGGCACGATCACGACCGAGATCGAGCCCGCCGGCGAGTTCTTCTACGCCGAGCCGTACCACCAGCAATATCTGTCCAAGAACCCGAGCGGGTACTGCAACCACGGCTTCTGTCAGGTCGAGTATGCGCAGCCGACCGGCTAGCAGATTGCGCAACGATCGGACGGCTTGGAGGCAAAACACGACCGCGCACGACCTCATCGAGGCCGGGCGCAAGCGCCTTCTCGGCGAGATCGAGCGCTTCAGCCGATACGGCGACGAGCGACTTCAGGCACGAGAGCTGCTCGAGCATGCCGCCGGCGGCGATGTCGATGAGCGCGATGAGGTCGACGCGACCACGCGGCGGAAGTACGCGGTTCTGCTCGAGCGGCGAGCGAAGGGGGAGCCGATCGGCTACATCCGCGGATACGAGGAGTTCCGTGGCATACGCCTTGCCGTGGGGCCGGGAGCTTTCATCCCGCGCGACACGACTCAGTTCCTGGCCGAGCAGGCGATCCGGCGGCTCCGCGGGCGTAAGGAGCCTGTCGCCGCGGACATCGCCACCGGGGTCGGCGCCGTCGCGCTCGCGATCGCTCAAGAGGTGGCGGGGGCAAGCGTGTACGGCACCGATATCTCTCCGGTAGCGTTGGGGCTCGCACGCGTCAACGCGCGCCGGCATCGGCTTTCGAACGCACGGTTCCTCGCCGGGAGCGGGTTCGATCCACTCCCGAAGAAGCTGCGAGGGTCGATCGACGTGCTCGTCAGCCATCCGCCGTACATCCCCACGCACGAGGTGGGTGAGCTGCCGGTCGAGCTGCTCGACTTCGAGCCCATCGAGTCGCTGACCGACTCGTCGCACGACGGCCTCGGTTTCGTGCGCATGCTCGTCCTCGGCGCGCGCGACTGGCTGAAGCCGGATGGATGGTTGTGCATCGAGATCGAGCCCGAAGTCGCGCGTACCGTCCGTTCGATGATGGTGCGAGCGGGCTACCGCTCGGTCCGGAGCACGCACGGCCGCTCCCCGTACACCCGCGTTCTGGTCGCGAAGCGCTGAGTCCGCGCCGTTATTTCTCTGCCGGCCGGTACGGTGCGACAGTTACATCGCGAATACTAGACTCTCTCCCGATGAACATCAGGGTGCAGTGCCTCTGCTTCGACTCTAACGACCCCGACGCCACCGGTCGTTTCTGGGAGCAAGCGCTCGGATGGCGACGCACGCATTCTGAACCGGACGAGGTCGTGCTCGAGCCACCCGAGGGAAGTCCGGAAGACGGGATCGTGCCGGACATCCTGTTCTTGCGCGTCCCCGAAGAGAAGACCATCAAGAACCGCCTGCACCTGGATCTGCGTCCGGTGGATCAGCCTAGGGAGGTCGCGCGCCTCGAAGGGCTCGGCGCGAAGCGCATCTCGGTCGGGCAGGGCGACGACGTGACCTGGGTCGTGATGGCCGATCCCGAAGGCAACGAGTTCTGCGTCCTCCGAGCCTTTACTCCCGAAGAACTGGAGTCCTGAGGCCGCTCTCCTCACTCCACGTACAAGTTGTCGTGTGCGATGAAGAAGGCGGCCCGCTCGAAGCTCGACATGTCTTCCAGCCGGTTGAGGCCTTCGAAGTACTCCTCACGCGGTGCGCCCGGCGCGAAATGGATGAGCATCGATGCTTCGGCGCCGGACTCGTTATTGAATGCGTGGATCCCCCCGGGAGGGACGTGCATGAAGTCCCCGGCCTGCGCATCGCTCCAGGCGGTCCCGTCGAATATCCGAACGGTCCCCGTCAGGATGTAGAACGACTCCGCCATCGTGCGGTGGAAATGCGGATCGGCACCGCCTTTGCCGGGCCCCATCGACCATCGATAGAGACCGAACAGTCCGCCGGTCGAGGCGCCGGTCGCCAGGTAATGAACCTTCGTTCCGCTGCTTCGCACCAGGTCCGGCTCACTATCGGCGCGTCGTATCCTCGCGCTGACTTCGCCGTCATCAGCTGAATAGAGCGCTTTCGGGTACGTCATCTCACCCTCCTGGATCTGAGCACGTGGCTACTCGAACCGGAAGCGCGTGGCGTTCTCGGTGAAGCTCGTCCAAGCGAAGACGCGTCGCGGTCGCAGGAACGAGACGCCGCTCATGTACATGCTCGGATCCATCCGCCCGTACTGCGGATACTTGTCGAACGAGGCGTCGGAGAGTCGCTTCGCTTTCTCGGCGTCGGGCTTCTCGATCTCGACCGCTCCTTCCACGATGATCGCCTCTTGTCCGTCGCCGATGTGAACCACGATCTCCGGGTTGCTCGAGATGTTGCGGAAGTGGACGGTCTCGGGGCTGCCGCCGTAGTACAGGCCACCCTCGATCCAGGTGCCGTCGCGCGGAACGACATGCGGCCGGCCGTCGGGCCGGGTGCTCGCGATCCAGTAAACGGTCGCGCTCTCGAGCTTCTGCACGACATCGTCCCACGCGAGGCGTTGCTTCGGGTCCCCGTACTCCGATGGGAACTCGGGCTTGTCGATGATGGGGTCGGGCATGGCGACCTCCTTCTCTCGAAGGTTCGAGCCCGAGGCTAGGCGGAGCGGCGAAGGAGGGGCAACCGAGGACCCAGATACTTCGCTCGTTGGCGCCGTCCATGGAGGGATTCAAGGCCATCGCGCGGAAAAGACAAAGCAGAACGAGGCTCGGTCGCAACTCCTAGGGGGACTCTCTCGATGTCGTGGACATGGAAACGCGGTCTCCGGGCGGCCGTCGCGTGTGCGGTGCTGTCGTCGTCTGCCCTGGTCGCGGCCGCCGTCGACCCGCCGCCGTGTACCGGAACGATGGCCGGGGGCGAGTGGTCGACATACGGCGCCGACCTCCACGGCAGTCAGCGGCAGGATCTCGAGGATGTCATCGGTGTCGGCAACGTCGGGAACCTCGAGCGAGCCTGGATGACCGGCGATACCGGCTACCAGTCGCCGGCCCCGATCGTGTCCGGGGGGTGCGTGTTCATCAACACCGGCGGCCACATCGAGGCGTTCGATCTCGAGACCGGTGACACGATCTGGCAGTCGACGGGCGCCGACACCAGCGGTACGTTCGCCGTCACCGTCGTCGATGGCCGCGTCCACGTCGGTCTGCACAACGGTGGGAAACCAAAGGCGGCCGCGTTCGACGTCACCGACGGCCACCTGCTCTGGGAAAGCGAGGAGATCTGGTTCGGCTACACCACGACACAGCAGGCGAGCGCGATCGTCCACGACGGCATACAGGTGCTGTTCACCACCGGCCCGGACTTCGACCCGCAAGCGCGACAGGGTTACGGGCTGATCGACGCCGCCACCGGAGAGGTTCTCTACGAAGCGACGACCATCCCGCCCGAGGACCTCGAGGCTGGGTACGCGGGTGGCGGCGTGTGGGGCACGCCCACCGTCGATCCCCAAACCAATTACCTGTACGTCGGGACGTCGAACCCTGAGTCGAAGACCAAGGAGCACGAGCGCGACAACGCGATCATCAAGCTCGACCTCGACCGCAACCGGCCGACCTTCGGCACGATCGTCGGCTCGTTCAAGGGGACGCCGGACAGCATCACGGGCTACGACAACCCCGTCTGCCAGAGCATCGGCGAGACGGCGTGGGTCAACCTCGGCGTGTACGGCTCGTCACCGGCGTGCGGCCAGCTCGACGTCGACTTCGGCGTGGGCCCGACCCTGTGGCGCAACGCCGACGGGCGTCTGCTCGGAGCCGCTACCCAGAAGTCGGGCTGGTTGCACGTCTTCGACGCCGAGACGATGCAGCCCGAGTGGGCGCAGCAGCACTTCGTCACGACGTCCTTCCTCGGCGGGAACATCGCGCGCATCGCGACCGACGGCGAGACGCTCTATGTGGTGTCGAACCCCGGCGTGCTGCGCGCGCTCGACGCCGACGACGGCTCGGAGCGGTGGCACGCCCTCCTCACCGGGATACCGATGAAGGGCGGAAACGTCGCCCTCGCCAACGGCGTCGTGTACTACGTCGACGAGCCGGCGGTGAAGGCCTGGAACGCGCTGACCGGCCGCCAGCTATGGGCGGGACTGTTCCCCGCAGGCAGCATCGGCAGCGGGGTCGCCGTCGCCGGCCACCACGTCGTCGTCAATCACTACGGCAGGATCGCCGCCTACCGACTCGGGAGCTGATCATGAAGCGCTCACCCCTCTACCTCCTGCTCGCCGCCGTGCTCGTCGGCGCGATCGCGTTCTCGCCCGCCGGCGCCGAGGATCCGCCACCGCACTTCCTCGTATTCACGGGCACGTACGGGTTCCGGCACGACGGCATCCAGGAAGCCGTGGCCGTGATCCAGCGCATGGCCGCGGAGACGGGGGCGTTCACCGTTGAGGTGACCGACGATGCGGCGGTCTTCGCGCCGGAGACGTACCAACGCATCGACGGTGTCATCCTCGTCAACACGACCGGGCTGGGCGGCAACTCGTCGCCGTTGACCGACGAGCAGAAAGCCGACTTCCTCGGCTTCTTCGCATGCGGCGCGGGCCTCGTCGGCATGCACGCGGCCGCCGACTCCGGCGGAGATTGGCCGGAGTTCGACGCGCTGCTCGGGTCGTACGGGTTCGACTTCCACCCGCACCTTTCGCTCGAGGCACGCGACAACCCGCTCGGTCGCGAAGCGTTCAACCCGGCGGTGATCACCGACGTGACCATCCAGGTCGAGGACCCCAACCACCCGACGACGAAGCCGTGGGAAGGGTTCGACTCGTTCCGGCTGACCGACGAGATCTATCGGTACAAGGGCGACCCGCGCGCCGACCCGCTCCTCCACGTCGTGCTTTCGCTCGACGAGGAATCGCACTACTGGCGGCGTGAGATAGGCCTCGGGCCGGCCGCCGGCGGTCTGGCGCCGGCGATCCCGAACCCGGTGTCGAACCCGTTCAACATGCTTCCGCCGACTGCGTTCCCCGACGACAACCCGATCGCGTGGGTGAAGACCTACGGCGCGAACAACGGTCGGGTCTTCTACACCAACCTCGGCCACAACATGGCGACCTGGGAGCGCGCGGACTACCAAGGGCACATCTTCGCCGGCGTCGAGTGGGTTGCCGGGCAGAGGCCGGACGCGGCCTGCGTCGCCGGGCTGTAGAAACCCTTACTGAGAGGGCACCGGTGCCCAGAAGTCGTCGTGGGTCCGTTGGTCCTCGATGAATTCCCAACGCTCGACGATCTTGCCGTCCGCGTCGAAGCGATAGGCGTTGAT
>JBKKCR010000185.1:0-2939 GCA_046712825.1 Actinomycetota bacterium
TGGCCCTGCGGAGGGATCGCCGGTCCGAAAGCGCCCTTTCGCTCGCTCGAGAAGAGCACCCCGACAACGCGGACCGTGCCGGAGAGCGGCCGCACCGCCGTCGCCTGTTCCGATGAGAGGTCGAGCGGGATCCAGCCCCGATCCACGATCAGCGCACGCCCCGACTGGGTGACAAGCGGTGTCAAGAGGTGCCTGCCGGCGCGCCCCTGGTTCGATCGATTGTCGAGCAGGACCTCTTGCCCCACATCGAAGCGTCCCGTCGCTTCCACGCGGCGGTAGACCGCGTCGTCCGGATCGACGCCGGACGTGAGCATCTCATCGACAGGCGCGACGGCGAGCGCGAGCCGGCTCCGCACGCGGTCGTTGCTCGAGGTGACCTCGTCGTGCCGGCGCAGCTGCCACAGCCCCAGCATCACCATCACGACCACGCCCACGAGAACAACCAGGCTCGCGACGATCCACCGCCGGGTGAGCAGGAAGCGATACACGAACCGCAAGCCTAAAAGAAAGCGCGGCCTCTCGGCCGCGGCGACGTCAAGACCGGTTGCTAGATCATCGACTCCGCACGGCGCCGGTGCATGTGCGCCTCGACCTTGCGCTTTATGCGCTGCAGCGCGTTGTCGATCGACTTCACGTGGCGCTTCAGCCCGGAGGCGATCTCCTGGTAGCTCTTGCCCTCGAGGTACATGTGGAGGACGTGAGCCTCGAGATCGGAAAGGATCTCCGAGAACGAGGTCTGCATGCTCCGAACCTCTTCCGAGGAGATCACGAGCTCGACCGGGTCCGCCGACGCGTGGGTAGCGAGGACGTCGACAAGGACCCGGTCCTGGTCCCCGTCCTCGTGCGACACCGGGCGGTTCAGCGATACATAGGAGTTCAGGGGGATGTGCTTCTGGCGGGTTGCGCTCTTGATCGCCGTGATGATCTGCCGGGTGATACACAGCTCGGCGAACGCCCGGAACGAGGACTGACGCTCGGCCTGGAAGTCCCTGATCGCCTTGTAGAGGCCGATCATGCCTTCCTGGACGATGTCCTCGCGGTCGGCACCGACCAGGAAGTAGGAACGCGCTTTCACGCGGGTGAAGTTCTTGTAGCGGATCAGGAGATGTTCGAGGGCGATCTCATCGCCGGCGCGGGCCAGCTCGACGATATCCTCGTCTGAGGCCTCACGAAGTCGGTCTTCGACTTCCAACGCGCCTAGTTCTTGACGCAACCTACTCCCCCGCCGCTAGAGGAGAACTGACACGAGCGTCGTACGCTCGGGCGGCATGGTATAGCCCGAAAGAACTAGCGGTCAAGGTTACAGACATAGGCAATCCTGACTAGTTCTAGCTGCGAAAACGGACAAAAAGGCTGAGAGCGTCACCGAGTGTTCAGTGGTCGCCTTGGCTCCGTCTGCGGCGCACCTCGAACAGGGCGACGGCCCCCGCGACGGCGGCGTTGAGGGACCCCACTCGCCCACCCATCGGGATACGAACACGAGCATCCGCCCTTTCTGAGATCAGGCGGGAGAGGCCTGTCCCCTCGGCGCCTACTACTAGAACGAGCGGCTCGGTCAAAAGGGTGCAATCCCAAATCGTGGTCTCGGCCTCGCCGTCGAGCCCGACGACCCAGATCCCACTGCTCTTGCACCGGTCCAGGGCCCGCTCGAGGTTGGTCACCCGATCGATCGGGAGGTGCTCCAAGGCGCCGGCGGACACCTTCTCGACCACCGGCGTGACCGGCGAGGCTCGGCGGCGCGGGATGAGTACGGCATGGGTTCCCGCGGCCTCGGCGCTGCGCAGGAGCGAGCCGAGGTTCCCGGGATCCGTGATCCCATCCAGAGCGAGCAGCAGTGGCGTCTCGCCTCGGGCCTTCGCGGCCGCGACGGCTTCCTCCCAGGAGCGGTACCGATAGGGCTCGGCTTCGGCGATCACGCCCTGGTGCACACGACCCGCTGCGATCCGATCGAGGACGGGGCGCGGAGCACGTTCGACCGGGACCCCGGCCGAGCGGGCGGCCGCGACGATCTCGGCCACGGTCCCGCGCTCCGGGATGCCGTCGGCGATGAGGACCCGGCGGACCGCTCTTCCGGCCCGGAGGGCCTCACGGACGGGGTTCCGCCCTTCGATCCGGTCCGGCGCCTCCACGTCGCGCTCAGGCGAGGCGCCAGCGGGGCCCGCTGGGGCGGTCCTCGACAACGATCCCCGCCGCGCTCAGCCGCTCGCGGATCTCGTCGGCGCGAGCGAAGTCCTTCGCCTTGCGGGCCTGCTCGCGGAGCTCGAGCAGATACTCGGCGAGAGGAGCCAGCGCTTCCGACGCGCGACCGCCGGTATCCGGCCAGTCGCGATTGGGGCTGAGGCCGAGCACCTCGGCCATCGTGTCGAACGCATCGAGCCGCGAGGCGAGGTCGCGCGCGACCCCGGCATCCGGCCGGCGTTCGATCTCCTCGATGAGCGGGTTGGCGGCCGTCACCAGGTCGAACAGAACAGCGAGCGCCTCGGGGGTGTTGAAGTCGTCCTCGATCGCAGCCGTGAACTTGGCGGTCCACGCCTCGGCGATCGACGGGTCGGGCACCGGACGCTCCCCATCCAGTGCGTCCAAGACCGACGTTGCGTTGCGCCCGAAAGTGGCCAGGCGCTCCCACGCCGCACGCCCGTCGTCCAAGGCGGCGGTCGAGAAGTCGATCGGCGAGCGGTACTGCGCACCGGCGAGGAGCGTACGTACCGCCGGTGCCGGGTAGTCGCGCAGCACGTCCGCTACCGTGACGAAGTTCTTGAGCGATTTCGCCATCTTCTCGGCATCGATGGTGACGAAGCCGTTGTGAAGCCACACGCGGGCGAACTCGACCCCGCTCGCGGCCTCGGACTGGGCGATCTCGTTCTCATGGTGCGGGAAGATCAGGTCCTGTCCGCCGCCGTGCACGTCGAACGTCGCGCCGAGGTACTTCATCGCCATCG